>JAUJON010000181.1 GCA_030447595.1 Thermosynechococcaceae cyanobacterium YX3bin19 | reverse complement strand
GAGAAGTCCCTGTTGCTCTGCGTACGCAAGCAAGGCACCCAAGAACGTCGACAAGATCGTCCTGGAGAACGTCTTGCCGTAACCAGACTGAGGAAGTGCAGTCCGGTGTTCTCGTGTATCCATAGATCGATTACAGAGTGGTCGGGTGGCGTTGGGCCGAGGGTTACGGCGCCGGCAAAGAAGGCTACTGGCTGCTACCGCGGCAACTCAAGCTCCCCGACAGCACCTACGTAGAGTTCGAGCAGCTCAAGAGGGGGTGGCACATGCGAGAGATCAGCACAAGACTCGGCCAGAGTGGCGGGATCGACATACCTACGGAGTACAGGCGGAGGCTGGGTATCGAACCAGAGAACGACGCTGACGAAGCGTTTCCGTTAGGGAACTTCAGTTAAAGTTACCAGCCGTTGATATGTTAGATCACAGTTTTCCTGGTCGTGGTCGCCCGCTATAAAAGCCATCCCCTTCTTTCGTGCAGCGAGAAGAGTAGTGCCCGCTCCGGCGAAAGGATCTACGAATTTACCACCAGGGACTCCACTAATCTCGAGTACACGACGTGGTAGCTCAGCAGGGAGTTCGTTGGATTTACGGGTTTTGTATTTCGAGTGACGTACAGGACTCAGATCCTCCCACACATCACTAAGATTAATCCCCTCTTGGACGTGTTGTTTATATCCTCCGTAGTCTTTTGCGTTCGAAGTTTTCACGCAGAAAGCGCTGAGTAAAGGTACTGACCGTTGTGTTCCAGTTCAGTTCGCCGTGTAGTGTCAGGCAGAGGGACCAATCCCTTTGTGGAGGATCAGTATGCAAAAGAGCCAATTTCGAGATCCAGGAAATGACGGGGAATGAAACCTCACCTTCCCGTTCCTTAGCGCGAAGTGGGTTATTGAGATCGAGATTTAGAACTCGCGCGCGGCAATGGTGCTTATGCTCGCCCTGTGGCCAATTAAATGGTCCTTCCCCTCTAACGAGTCCCTGGAAGTTTACCTCCAAAATCTTCAGGTTCGGGAAACTCCTTTGAAGTCGTGCAACCGCTGGGGAACTTGCTTCCACAGCTACAAGTTTTCCTTTGTCTTTTTCTACGATGCCTCCTACTTCAGTAAGTCCAACTAGTCCGTGCTCCGCAAGAAGCCGAATATCGCGACCCTCGGCTCCGCTTAACGTGAGGTAGATCGGCCCCTCGTCTTCAGGAAATTGTGTTGCATATTCTTGAACTTCTTGCAGCCAGAGAGCACGGACAGTAGCCTTCTCAGTCCGCTCTTCATCCATCGCTCGGTCAACCGAGCGGCCAAACTCGCTCACTTGCTTAGGCGCGCCGTCAGGCGCTTTACAAACTCCCGCATCTGCTCAGGGGTAAGTATTTCCTCCGCGACCTCTGTAGTAATTTTGTAGAGGTCCACAACTGAAAACTTTCGCAAGATGCGGTCTACGCCCTTGTTCTCCTGTGCAACCTGAGTCCATAACTGTTTCATCTCTGCTGCAGCTCGGGGTCCAATTGCGGCTACAGTCTCGTCTGCAACCTGGGCGATCGAGTTTATGGTAGTCTTAGCTCGCTCTTGTTTTCTTACTCTACTTCTTTCTCCGTAGAGTTTTGCGCGGACGTCTCTGAGCAACCCTGAGAGGTGCTCATGTATTGCGTTTCGTAGCTCGACGTAGGCAGGATGAGCAATTTGCAGCGTTCGCCGGTCAATATTCATGGCCTCTTCGAGGCGATCGTCTGCGTATATCTCAGCTGAAATCCACCTTTGAATCAAGGAACCTTCTGTCGGTGAGAACCCGAGGAAACTGTGATCGTAACCTCCGATAGCCGCATTGCGAATTCGGATAAGGAGACCCTGTAGATCCTGAGGGTCGATTGTCTTGCTCTGAGCGTAGAAGTAGCCCTTTGCGCCAATATGTTCTCCGTCAAAATCGAATCTACTTAGAGGCTCCGCCAATAGGCGAGTAGCGTATGTGTCAAGGAGCGATGAGAAGGCTGTTGAATCACTCTGAGAGTTGCCAAGTATGAAAAGTTGCCAGCCTATTGGCGGAAGCTCTTATTAGAACCTTTTGGTTTTCGGGGGCGAACACAATAGGCTTGAACACCCCACTACCGTCGATGAAGAGGGAAAAATTTAGCGATTCGACGTGCCTTTGTAAATCTATTACCTCCTCGACGAGGCCCTCAGGCATCCAGTCGGGGTAATAGGGCACAGGCACGTTAAGAGCAACGTCGAGGAAGTTCTGGGAATAAGAGTCGAATTCTGCCCACGACTTGGACACGCGGTTCTGGAGCACCTGCTTGATGGAAGACGCTGATAAACCGTAAAGGGACTTTTCACCAGAAGTGCGGCCCTGCAAGTTAGCGCCGGCAAGAATCGCTCGCGCTTCTCCACGAACATGTTTGAGGAATATTTGAGTGAAGTGGCTGTCCGTGTCGGTCTCGAGAACCTCACCCTCATAGTCGCCCTTCGCAAAATCTTCTCCCTTGCGACGTCGATCCTCAGGATCCTCTCGCATCTTGAAGAAATTGATGTTCGCATGCAGCAACTCTGTGCTGCCTTTCTTAGTGGAGAAGATTTCCATAACGTTGCATATCTCGTTAGCCGCGATGAACCCAATACCGATTTTGCCGATCTTCTTTCGACCGGACACCGTTACGTCGGAATCATCACGCTTATGCGATTCACTTATGCGGCTGAAGTGGCGCACAAAATCAGCCCTGTTCATCCCGTGGCCATCGTCTTCGATGATAATACGATCCGCATCGGGCTTGACGAACACGTGAACATCCGTTGCGTCCGCATCATAGGAGTTGTTGATTAACTCCTTCAGACACGAAGCGGGGGATTCATAGAGTCCGGAGCTTAGGTAGTCAACGATTCGAGACGCAACTACGATTTCCCCATTAAAAGTGTTGCCATCAGTCACCATGTCATTGGCTCCTCAAGCCCACCGACCTAGCCTTCCTTAATATTAGTACATCTCTGATACCTGCGTGCTGGATAAACGCGACGTACTGCTACAACGTATGTACGAGTATTCTCACCAGATCGCTACGAGCAACACCGTAACACTCTTTAGGAGTCTCCACTCTACTCCGACAGTAGGTCTAGGCTGACGACCACCGCTATCCTGAGAAACCTCCTAAGGAGGATCATCCCATACAGGGGCGCTAAGATGGGCTTTAGGTAGTTCTTGAGCCCCGCTTAAGAACTGAGCTAGTGGTCGTTTACTTTAATGCGCCGTCGTGCATCAGTAGAGCGAGACCGAGCGCGGCACGAAGACCAGGAGTATACCCACACACCAGGCGAGGACCAACCTGCGGAGCCTACAGGCTGGTCGAGGAGGAAACCGCGTACCGCGTCTCGATCCGGTCCTTTTTCCTTCGTAGAGATCGAGGAACTCCCCGTAGATGTCCGAGATCTTTTCTTCCCGCTGGGCAAGCCAGCCCCAAAACCCCCCTTTAACGTACTCGTAACACTCCTTTTACGGTCCCTTAACCCCGACCGAAGGCCATACCCGTATGATGCGAGCCATGTTCGGCCAATTGATAGGATGTTGCACCAGGGTTCAGGTGCCCCCACGAACGAGGCGAGGGTGTGTCGGATTTCGAGAGGAAGCAAGCGGGTAGCACACGGCAATGGATAA
>JAUJON010000180.1 GCA_030447595.1 Thermosynechococcaceae cyanobacterium YX3bin19 | reverse complement strand
ATAGGCGCTGGATGGGTGCCAACGAGGAAGCAGGATGAGACTCATCCCCAGCAACAGTTGGTCCCTAGGCTGACTACGCTGAATCAACCTCATACGCTAAAGCTAGCAGGAACCTGGAGGCTAGAAAAATAGCAATACCCATGCTTGCACATGGGTAAGCCGGATGAAACCAGATTAAAGGCAGGTACAACTGCTATCGCTGCAGGTGCTGCTCTAGAAGAGCTTTAGCCCTCGGCTTGTAAAGTAGGTAGAAGAGCATTTCCACATAGCGCAACATGTCTTCGCGATTTTCCTTGGAAACGTAGTTCCAGAAGCCATAAATTCGAGCCAAAGAGAGCAGGCGGGTGGTGTGAATTTTCCAGGTATAGGTAGTGTAGACCCGCTCGACGGACTGGCTAGAGATCTCCTCCCAATAGGAGGGATTTTGCTCACACTTAGAGACAAACTCTAAGATGATGGCTGCAGTTTCTTTTAAGTGAGTTGGGTTGATGTAGAAACCATTGACCTTATCTTTGATGATTTCTAAAGGTCCGCCGAAACGGGTGGCAAAGGTCGGCAAGCCGGAAATCATTGCCTCTAAGACTGTGAGACCAAAAGCTTCAAATAGGGCGGGTTGGACAAACATCCCTCGGTGGTCAGCAATGACACGATAGACTTCTCCGGAATCGCTTTTAGAGAACCGCACCCCCAGCCAGCGAATTTTGCCGTAAAGATTGTATTGCTCGATGATCCGGTAGAGCTTTTCAATTTCGCTAACCTCTTCGTGATCACTAGAATCATTCGTTCGTAGCTTACCGGCAACCAGAATTAAGTTGCACTGCTCCTGCAGTTCCGGACTTCTACCAAAGCACTCTGCAAGTCCTGTGAGATTCTTGATGCGATCGAGGCGAGCTACAGAGAAGATGGGTCGCTTCGTGGGATCGTCAAGTTTGCCAAAAACCTGCTCAGGATCGTCCAGGGTGAAGAGGAGTTCTTCTAGGCGAGCGCGATCGCTAGGAATGCGGTCTTCCGTCCGAGTATAGGGAAAGTAGGCATTCTCGTTAACACCCGGTGGCACCACGTTAAACTTCGGGCTAAATAATTCAACGCCATTCACTACGTGATACAGCTCTGGCATGGTAAAAGACTGGTAAGACTCGTACTGCCCCACGCTATCTTGCATGCCGATAATCTCTTGATAAGTGCTGGTAATGATGAAGTTAGCAGCGTTCATCGCCATCAAGTCAGCCGTGAACTGCAGAGAAAAGTGATATTTTTCCTCTAGATCTTGCCAGTAGAGGTTACTGAACAGATACTTTGATTTCTCTAGCGCGTGGGCAATGTTGCACTGGGTCACCTTTAGCCGGCGTGCCAGGAGAAAGGCAACCAGATTGCCGTCGGAATAGTTGCCAATGATTAAGTCAGGAACACCTCGGAGCTCAGCCAGCACCTCTTTTTCCGCATCTATCGCAAAGGACTCTAGATAAGGCCAGATCTCAAACCGGGAAATCCAGTTCTGGGTCATCTTCGGGTTAAACTCCCGGAAGGGTACCCGGAGAATCCAGGCATCTGCCGTGCCGTGAACCTTCTCCAGGCGTTCGTTGCACAGGGTGCCGTCACTATTCGGGATCAAACGGGTGAGAACAATTACCTTAGGGTGGACATTCAAGCCCTCCAGCCCAGCCAAAGCAATGTCTTCCTGCAGTTGCTTTTCTAGGCTCTTGACCTGGTCGAGGACATAAACGACTTGACCACCGGTATCTGGTCGCCCTAGGACTCCCTCTTGCCCAAACCAACCGTGGGGAGACACTAAAACGATCTTAAAGATCATGGGAATACGGGAGATAAAAGCCTCTAGAGACTGGTGATCGGGCGAGTCAATCAGTTCGTCCAAGATCTCTAAGGTTTCGCGGACCCGGCCTGCAGTGTTACCCCAACCCGCCTCAAATCCTAGGACCTGCAGTTCAAAACGGAATTTTTCGTAAGCTTCATCACTGGAGCGAGTCCCGACAAAATCAAGGGCCTGCTTCAGCCGGTCAGACAGATCCTGCTGGTTTTGAATTCGCTCATTAATCAACAGTTGAAGGCCTTCATAAGAATGAAGACGTAGGAATTTGAACAAAGACTCCAGCCATTGGCGCGGGTCTTGAAACAGCTTACTGGACAGGTAACGGTTGAGAAACTCAACGCCCTTACCAATATTTTTGGAGTCACGAATTGTGGGCGTATAGTCGTAGAAGGGTTGAAAATCGAGTTCCAGCAGCTTTCCTTCCTGGGGATGGTAACGGCCCACGAAGCGATCCCGCAAGTCCAGGAGTTCCTGCACCGTCATTGGCTCGACTTGCAGATCTTCCCGTTGCACCCGGAATATCTCTTGACTAGCAATTTTCGACCGGACAATCATGCAAAGATTGCCATTCTCAATAATGATTTCTTGGGTGTAGTAGATTAGCTTCTGTAAGTGGGAGGAGTGGCGGAACTGCTCAGACTTCTCATACTTATTGCAGTAATCTTCGAAGGCCCCAAGAATGTCGTTCCGCAATAAGTAGCGTTTTTCTTGATTATGGAGTTCACTCCCCAGTTGCCGCAGATCTATTCTTTCGTCGCTATCCAAGACGGCCTGGATCAAGTTAGACATAGTACCTCCCGTGTTCCTACAACTACAAAACGTCTATCTTGAGGCTTAAGCTACCTAGTTTAAGTGCTTTGTCGAAATAGTGACAAATTACAAGTAGTCCCTAAGCCAATGGGCAAAGACACAACCTATTCTGTACAGCAGAAGCCTATCTTGCAACTTGGCCTCCGATGCCCAGAAGCAACCGCCTCAAGCTGTTCAGGGTCTGCTTGAGCACTCTAGCCTAGAATTGGTAGGGACTGTCAAGGGCGCATTAGGCTCTGGCATTTATTCAACTGTATGTTCCGCTGCTAGAGTCTTTCTTCGCCAAACTTCCAGAGTCAGGATACAGGTCACGAGCCAAACCGTCCCCGCTGCATAACCGGCAATGATATCTGTAGGCCAGTGAACGCCTAGGTAAAGCCGGCTGAAACCAATCATGACAATCACTAGGGCAGTGAAGGTTATGATCCAACCACGCTGCGGCTTCAGGTGAGTGGCTAACAAGTACCCAATCAGGCCGTAAATAACCAAAGAAACCATGGCATGACCGCTGGGAAAGCTGTAGTACCGTACATCTATAACTCGCTGCCAGAGTTCTGGACGGGCTCTGGCAAAGACCTCTTTGAGTAATGCATTAAGGCCAGCAGCCCCCAGAGCGGCGATCGCCAGGGTTACCGCTTCGGGGTGCTGCCGTCTCAGGATTAAAACAGCACTAATGCTGAGAGTAACAATAACCAGGAATGTGGGCTGACCAAAAGCTGTCACCCCCAACATCCATTGATCCAGCCAGAAGGTATGGATCTGATGCAGCGCTAGCAAGATTGATGAGTCAATCACTTGGGTTTCTGGTTCCAACACTTCATCAGCAATTTGGGCAAACCCCCACAGGCCCAATGCCGCGATCGCTAAACCAGTTAGCTCAACGGTTGAAAGCAGTGGTATCAGTTTTGGGCCCATCCAATGCTTCCAGGTGCGGAGAATTAGATGACTCAAACGACGAATTGCATCCAGTGGCATAACTGGTGGAAACCCCGCGAAGTATAACTGCCTT
>JAUJON010000179.1 GCA_030447595.1 Thermosynechococcaceae cyanobacterium YX3bin19 | reverse complement strand
CTTAATGGCTTTGGAAAACGTCTGTTTAGTAATCTGCTCAATGTCCGAGATTAGCTGCTCAACCTGCAGAGTTAGGCGCTGGCCTTCGAGTCCTCGGGCAAATGACAATACTTGTCTAACTAGATCGGCACTACGCTGAGTATTGGTTTCAAGGATGTTCAGGATCTGTTGGCTCTGCTGATCCTGGAGTTTTTGTTGTAGGAGTTGAACGGACATCATAATCGGTGCTAGGGCATTGTTGAGGTCATGGGCAATGCCGCTCGCCAGGGTACCAATACTCTCCATGCGCTGGGCCCGGAGAAACTGCGCTTCGAGTTGCTTTTTTTCTGTTATGTCGGTGTTGACAGTGAGGATTGATTTAGGTTGCCCACCTTGATCGCGTGCCAGGCTCCAACGGCTGACAACCACAATATTTTTGCCTGCTTTCGTCACTTGACGTAACTCACCTTGCCACGAGCCACAGGCGGTTATACTTTCTAGGGGATCTTGCAGTTGCGCTGAGGATTGTCGATATAGGAGGTGATCGGCATTCTTACCAATTACTTCTTCTGCCTTCCAGCCGTATAGCTGTTCAGCTCCTTTGTTCCAAAATAAAATCTGGTTTTCCCAGGAGCCTCGAACAAGAATAGCATCCGTGGCGATATCGAGCAGAGCAGCTTGTTCCTGGACTTTTTTTTCTGAGCGTTGGCGCTCTTGAATCTCCTGTTCCAGACGCAAATTTTGCTCCTGTAGTCTCTTCGTTAGGTTCCGCAAGTTCAAGTGAACCTTTACCCGGGCTAAAACTTCTTCATGCTGAACTGGCTTGGTAATATAATCTACTGCCCCGAGCTGTAAACCTCTGACCTTATCTACTGTTTCCGAAAGGGCGGTCATAAAAATGACAGGAATCTCTTTTGTTAGCCCATTAGCCTTTAAGCGGCGGCAGGTTTCAAACCCGTCCATTCCTGGCATGAGCACATCCAGCAAGATCAGGTCGGGTGAGGCGTATTCAACTCGCTCGATTGCGCTTTCACCATCTTCAGCAATTAAGACTTTGAAGCCAGAATCGGCTAAAAAATCGAATAGTACACCTAGGTTAATAGGGGTGTCATCGACGATTAAAATAACACCTGTTGCGGCAGTATCAACGCTCATTCAGCCTCTGATATTGTTTAACAAGCTCCAGGATTTGTTTGCTTTTAAAGTCTTTAGCAAGTTGACGCAGACGGGTAGCAAGCGGCACCCATTGTTGATCTAAGGCCTCAAGACGAGATGCTTGTTCGATGATGCCTCTAAGATCACCGCTCATCGCGCGATCGAGCAAGACCGCGATTTCCTCTCTCGGAGGAGTGACAAGCGAGTTTTCTAAAGGAGGTGCATTCAGTGTAGACAGGGCCCTGTCTTGAGTGCCAACTTGTTCGTTGCTCTGTTGCTTCTCGTAAACCCATTCCAGCCCCAAGTAACCCTGTAATGTTTCTAAAAGATCTACTTCCCGAACTGGCTTGGGAAGAAAACCATTACAACCGACCTCCTGGCTCTGCTGCTGATCGAAATCAAAAACGCTAGCCGAGATAGCAATTACTACTACATCTACCAGGTCTGGCAACATTTTGATCTGACGGGTAGTTTCAAAGTTGTCCATCCCAGGCATCACCAAATCCATAAAAATTATATCGGGCTTAAACTCACGGGCTTTATTGAGACCTTCTAAGCCATCAATTGCTTCTACAACTTCAAACCCTAGAGGTTCCAGCAGGCTCACGAGGACAGAGCGGTTGGCCCACTTGTCGTCTACTACCAGAACCTTTCGCTTTAAGCCTTCAAAACCAATAATATTACGTGCCATGACGTTGGCACTATCATCCACCCACTGAGACTCAGGCAAATCCAAGTCGAACCAGAAAACGCTGCCTTGACTGGAGTTACTCTTAACCTCTAGTTCACCGCCCATAAGCTGAACTAACTGACGGCTAATTGCCAGGCCTAATCCTGTTCCTTCAGTCTCGCGCCTCTGCTCGCCTACTTGCTGGAATGGTAAAAATATTTCTTGTAATTGCTCCGGTGCAATACCAATACCGGTATCTTCAACCTGAAACCGGAGTTTGCCATCATGGTAGCCTACTGCAAAAGTGACTCCCCCTCTGGCAGTAAACTTAACCGCATTGCCAAGCAAGTTAATCAAAACTTGCCGCAACCGTTTCTGATCAGCTCGAATGGCTTGAGGAATTGGAGTCAGCGTTTTGTAAGTCAGCCCTATACCCTTCTGTTCAGCCCGGAGCCGAACGATTTCGGCGATACCCTTAAGAAACTCCGGCAACTGAAATTCACTAGGATAAAGGTCCATTCTCTGGGCTTCAATTTTAGATAAATCTAAAATATCGTTGATCAGGCTGAGCAAGTGCTCGCCGCACTGATAAATGATGCCAAGACCATCCTTTTGCTGGTCAGTTATAGTTTTGTTTTTTCTGAGAATTTGGGCGTAACCCAAAATACCATTGAGTGGGGTGCGCAGTTCATGACTCATCTTAGCCAGAAATTCGCTTTTGGCACGGTTAGCAGCATCAGCTGCTTCTTCGGCCCGCTGGCGTTCGCGAAGCGCGGCTTGCCGTTCGAGGATTTCCTGCTGTAGACGCAAATTTTTAGCTTGTAACTCCGTTGTCCGCTCTGTCACTTTTGCTGCCAGCATCCGGTTGTAATCTGCCAAATCGTTGTAGAGACGGGCATTTTCAATTGAGATTGCCGCTTGAGACGATAAAAGTTGTAAGACTTGCAGCCGCTCAGGTGTAAATGCCTCAGTGGTCAGATTATTTTCCAAATAAAGAATGCCGATCAATTTACCCTGACGGATAATCGGCGTACATAAAACTGATTTTGGCGTTTGTTTGACGATGTAAGGATCAGTAGCAAAAATCTCCTCAGCGGCTGCGTTGCTAAGAACGACGGGTTTTTGGGTACGAGCTACATAATTGATCATGGAGATGGGTAGAAGCAGGCTCTCACCCATTCCTGTCATTTCTAAGGGAATCGACTGCTGCACCACGATTTTATCTGAATCGATCCCTCCAGAGGCTTCAAGGAACAGTTTTCCTGCTTTGTCTAAGAGCAAGCGTCCCTTCTGTGCTCCGGCATTTTCAATCACAATTTGCATTAGCTTTGCCAACAGCTCGCCTAAAACAATTTCACCTGAAAGCGCCTGAGAAGCTTTCATAACAGTCGCTAAGTCTAGGGCTTTTAGATTTTCTGTAGATAAAGAATTTAAGGTTTGAGTCGCTTGTATATTACTAGCTTCTCGCTTGAAAATCTGGGAGAGCGTTTGAGAATATCTAGCTTCTAAGTCTTTGACTTTGGCCGTTGCTCCCCAACGCAGGTAGCCGTAGTAAGACTCGACTAAATAAACTTGAGCAATTTTTTCTCTGCCTTGTAGAAAATAAAACCTAGCTGCTACTTCATTGGCTAAGGCTTCTTCTTGGATATAGCCATGCTCTCGGGCTCCAGCGATCGCTCGGTCATAACATTTCATTGCTTGCCAGCATTGGCCCAAAACTCGCGCTTTTTCCGCCTCCACAAGTTCGTACTTATGCTGAAAATTCATGGGGGCATTCTCTGCCCAATTCCGCATCTTTTCTTGATTATTCGTCACCTTGTCCAAGAGGCGCTCTTGTTGTGAGCGGGGTGCTAATGGATAAATTGCT
>JAUJON010000178.1 GCA_030447595.1 Thermosynechococcaceae cyanobacterium YX3bin19 | reverse complement strand
TGGCTTTCAGTCAATGGTTTGGTTCAGGAATTTCACCAGACTGAGGAAGCCAGGCATCAAGATGAAGACATGGCGGAGATTCATGCCAAAACAGAGGCTGAGTTAGAAGCAGAATTCAGCTTTGAGGCTACGCGTCATGCCGGAGGATACGCCCTACGGAAGCTTTTCCATGAAAGCGATCGCCTGATTATGGTGAAGTATGTCTCCCCAACTTGTGGTCCCTGCCATACCCTTAAGCCAATCTTGAACAAGGTTGTGGATGAGTTTGAGGACAAAATGCACTTGGTAGAAATTGATATTACCGCCGATCCTGAAATTGCCGAGCAGGGACAGGTCATGGGCACTCCTACTATCCAGTTCTTCAAAAACAAGGAGTTGATAGAGCAGATGGTTGGAGTGAAGCCGAAGAGTGTCTATCGTGAAACAATTGCCAGCCACTTGTAAACCCAGCCTGCTACTGGCTAGGGGCTGGTGGCTAAAGTCTATTAAGTACTTCGGCGGGAAGGTAACCAAGCTTTTCCAAGCAGGCTAAAACCTTTGCTACACTCTCCTGCGGTGTCTCCAGGTCAGTTCTACACTCCACTTCTGGGTTCAACGGGGGCTCGTAAGGATCATCAATGCCGGTGAAGTTCTTGATTTCTCCGGCTCTCGCTTTTTCATAGAGTCCCTTGGTATCTCGGTCTTCACAAACCTCCAGGGGGGCATTGACATGAACTTCAATAAAGTCACTGATCCGCTGCCGCACTTCTTCCCGGACCTGGCGGTAGGGGGAAATAACTGAGACCAACACAATCACCTCATTCTGGGTCAGCAGGTGAGCCACAAATCCAATCCGACGGATGTTCTCATCCCGGTCTTCTTTACTGAACCCCAACCCCTTCGTGAAGGTCTGGCGCACAACGTCACCATCAAGAATCTCCAGTTTGTATCCTCGAGACCGCAACTCCTTAGCGACTCCCCAACTGATGGTAGTTTTTCCAGCACCGCTTAACCCGGTAAACCATACGGTGACGCTACGCTGTTTCATTTCTACTGAACCTCCAATACCTTAAAATTTGCAAATGTTTGTCGAAGCGCAATTTAGGTTAACTTAGAGCAGGCTTAAACCCGCTGATGTTGGCCAACCCTGGGAGTTTCTTCAATGAACTCCACCTGTCTCGAAAGCTCACCTAAACGGGCAACCAGGGCTTTAGCGCCACTGACAATGACCACAGCTCCTCGCTGGCTGAGCAACCCTCGAACATAATCCTCCAGCGGCGCTTCCGCGATCGCTGTCTCGACTACTGCTAGGCCAGCTTGAAAGGCTTGATGCTGCACTTTCTCCAACACGTTTGTCGCCAGGGTATGGTAGCCTTCCAACAGGGATGTCTGGAGGGTAGGGAGTGCTCCAGAGCTAAGCCAACCCTTATCCTCCAGTTCATTGACAATCTCTGCGGTTGCCTCTGGGTCAATGACAAACACACCTTTTAGGGCAGCATTGGAGTGTTGAGCCACTTCTAGAGCCTGCTTGAGGGCAGATTCATAGCTGTAAGTATCTGTGAGGATTAGCCATACCCCTCTGACACTTCCTATCTGGTCAACGTACCCATCACCGCTGAGATAGTCGAGGGAAAAAGATTTAACTTGCTTAGGCTTGATGTAGACGCGCTGCCGAGGTTGGATCTGTAGCTGGTTGAAGCGTTCTCGTGGCAGATGGGCCGTAACAACCTGGTCATCTGTCAAAACGAGCTCCACTTGGACCTCCCAGCCCAGATGAACCACATGGTTAACCTTCGCCGGGGCCAGATCTTTGCCGGGGCTGGTTTGAATCACAACATCATGGGGCCGCAAGAAAACCTGGGAATGAGGTGCCTGAGCTCTATGCCCATTCCTTTGAAAAATCTCGGTCGTGTTCGGTAGGACATTCACTGGGCCAATGAAACTCATCACAAAGGGAGAGGCCGGCTGGTCGTAGACCTCTGCGGGCGTCCCGACCTGCTCTATTCGTCCTTGGTTCATTACCACGATTTCATTAGCGACCTCCATTGCCTCTTCTTGGTCATGGGTGACGAAGATTGTTGTGACATGGACCTCATCGTGCAGACGGCGCAACCAGGTTCGCAGGTCTTTACGGACCTTGGCATCTAATGCTCCAAAGGGTTCGTCCAACAACAAAACTCGGGGTTCGGCAGCTAAAGCCCTTGCTAGCGCCACCCGCTGCCGCTGCCCACCAGAAAGCTGTGCCGGAAAGCGATTGCCTAACCCCTGCAGTTGGACTAACTCCAACAGTTCTTCCACCCGCTGCCGGATCTTGGCTTTGGGTGCTTTACGGATTTCCAAGCCAAAGCCAATGTTCTGGCGAATGGTCATGTGCTTGAACAAGGCGTAGTGCTGAAAAACAAAGCCAATATTGCGGTCCTGAACGCTCTGATAGGTGGCCTCCTTACCCGTTAACCAAATCTGGCCACTATCAGGAACCTCTAGGCCGGAAATCAACCGTAGCAATGTCGATTTTCCTGACCCGGAAGGCCCCAACAGTGCGACGAGAGAGCCACTCTTGATCTCCAGGCTCACTTGGTCAACTGCCAGGAATGAGCCAAATTGTTTTGAAACGTCCTTAACTAAAACACTCACAATGATTTCTCCAAGAACCAATGATTACCAAGCGTCTGCTTCCGGGCTGAATTTATCCCATTCCCAGTTCAATGCCTGAAGACACTGAGTCCTAAGAACTTGCTGGCTTGTACCTTGAACCCGGTCAAACTAGCCGTCTTTCTATTCGACCTCCCTAATTTTGGTTTTGTACTCAAGGATTTCCTTAAGTACGAGCGTCACGGCTGCCAAACCTGCCAGCAAAACCGCTGCAGAAAAGGCTGCCTGGGTTTGATATTGCTTGTAGGCATCCTCGACAAACAGCGTCAGGGTCTGTGTTTTCCGGGCAATATTGCCGGAAACAACTGCAACGGCCCCAAACTCTCCCATTGCTCTCGCGTTGGTCAAAATAACGCCGTAGAGCAGACCCCAGCGGATATTGGGTAAGGTGATACGCCAGAAGATTTGCCAATCACTGGCACCTAGAGTTCTGGCTGCTTGTTCCTGGTCTGTGCCTGCTTCTTCTAAGACGGGAATCACCTCGCGGGCCACAAAGGGCATGGCAATAAAGGCAGTCGCCAGGACCATACCAGGGAAGGCAAAAATGATTTTAATGTCGGTAGCCTTTAGCAGGGGGTCAAACCAACCATTCCGGCCATAGAGCAGCACAATCATTAAGCCAACAACTACGGGTGATACGGCAAAGGGCACATCTAGCAGGCTGATGACGAAAGCGCGACCCGGAAACTTATGCCGAGTAATTGCCCAAGCCGCACAAAGCCCAAAAACCGTATTCAGGGGCACGACAATTAAGGCAATCAACACCGTGAGCTTTAGTGCATGGGTAAAAGCAGGGTCCGTTAGATTATCTAGAAAGGGGCCAACTCCTTCACTAAAGGCCTGGATAAATATATTTAAGGTGGGAATAAACAGAACCAGGAAGAGGTAGGCGATCGCTCCGCCGATCAAAGCTGCCTTCGGCCAGTCCCGCTCCTTACCGAACAAACGTTTCCGGGCAGACATAGGCTTCGGAGCCTGCCCTACTAAATTAGAGCTCATAGCGAAGTCCCCAAGCTTGAAAGATATTGATGGCTAATAGCAGGAGTAGGGAAACGCCCA
>JAUJON010000177.1 GCA_030447595.1 Thermosynechococcaceae cyanobacterium YX3bin19 | reverse complement strand
TACAGTAGTTTGAGCCAAAGTCAGGCCAGAAAGTGAAGCCCGCTAAGGGCTTTCGGCTGCAGTGCCCTAGAACTTGGGGGAGCTATCTACTTTTGTTTAGTCAGTACAACGGCCAACCTATTTGAAAGTTTTTCGTTGAACCGCACAACCTGTAGCGGAGGAGCGGCGAGTCTTACAGCAGCTTGAACCAGAAATCAGAGCTACGTTCCCCTTACCAGTATCTAGAGCCCCTTGGGTAAATTTGTCTCAGCCTGTTTTCACAATGCTTGCTCAAGCCTACCCACTCATAATCAAGTACTTTCAACGGATACTCAATGGTGAATACGATCTGAGCCGTGTTTATTGGCGGGGGCAGTGATGGTGCTCAGGAGTACGACCCAAACAGCAGCAGGTAATTTTCCCCAGTCCCCGCTGCTCTTCGCAGGAGGGTGCTGTCTGTGATTTAATCGGCTTAGGGGTTTGCAGATCACTGCAATGGCTCGCCGGAGCTATCGTTACTGCTAGAATGGCTGCCGTTTTGCTGAATGAACCGGGAGTGGAGTATTTCTCGCCAGGAGTCTCAAATCCTAATCGATTTGCGTTTGTTGAGCAAGAGCAAATTTGAGAATGTAATTGCACGGGAATATGAGGATGGGGTTAATAAGTTTTTTGAGGCAAACAATCTCCCCCCAGTCCGTAGTGTCTTTTTTACACACACGTACAGTCCTCAATGTCGCCCTAGATTCGGGAATGTTCCTGCAGATCTGTCCTGAGAAACTTAAAGTAGCCGGGGGAGAAATCTGGGAGGAAACTTAATTGACTAGTGCTGAGATTGACCCTAAACAGGTCTAGGTTTAGGCAACCTATCCCCCCACTCATGCTGGGCAATGTACCGGAGGGAAGACTCTGTAGTCGTAGCTAGGGTCCGAGCAACCCTCCTAGAGTAGCCCAGCAATAATATTAACGCTAAGCGCCAAGATTACAGTGTTAAATACAAATGACAACATTCCATGCACCAAGACCAGCTGTCTCATTGGACGTGAGACGACCTGCACATCAGATACCTGGGATGTCATCCCAATCACAAAAGAGAAATATAAAAAGTCCCAATAGTCTGGCTGCTTTTCGCCGGGGAAATCAACCCCCCATTCTCCCCTGCCATCGAAGCTAGGCTGTTACCTTGGTAGTACAGGTGAGCATAGTGCAGGGTAAACATGGTATGGGTACGCAACCAAGAACAAACAACTGTTATCACAGCAAGCGTTACATGTAGCGTTAGTGCACTTGTAGAGAGACCTTGGGTGTTCTTGAGCATAAACCCAAGAAAGGGATGGTCGGCAACATCGTTAGTAAGATAAGGGATGTGGATCGCCTGATTTAATATGTCTTCTCCGCAGCCGCAACTAAACCAAACTTCAGCTCATTCAACGATTGGTGTAGCAGTGATTGGCACTGGATTTGGTCAGAAAGTTCACATTCCGGGATTTGAGGCTCATCTCAAGACCTACATCGCCGCTATTTATCACCGGGACTTAGCCAAGGCTCAAGCCTTGGCTAAGTCCTATAACGTTCCTCACGCTTGCAGCACTGTAGAAGAGGTAGTGGCTCTACCGGAAGTCCAGGCGGTGAGCGTTTCAACGCCTCCGTCTACCCACTACGAGATGGCAAAAACTATCCTGCAAGCGGGTAAGCATTTGTTACTGGAAAAACCGACTGCCCTATCAGCCGCTGAGGCGCGAGAACTATACCACCTCGCTGCCGAAAAAGGCGTAGCGGCAGCGCTGGACTTTGAATTTCGCTGCGTTCCTGAGTGGTTGCAATTAAAGCAATTGCTATCAGAGGGTTATGTGGGTGAGAAGCGGTTAGTCAAAATTGACTGGCTGGTGCCCAGCCGGGCTGACTCGGGCCGTTCCTGGAATTGGTATGCCCGCAAGGATCAAGGCGGTGGTGCTCTCGGTGCCCTTGGGTCTCACACGTTTGACTACATTGCTTGGCTATTTGGTCCTGTTAAACGGCTGTGTGCATCCTTGAGCACCGCTATTCCCTTTCGGCCTGAGCCGAAAAGTGGGGAACTCAAGCCTGTGGATGCGGATGATACCTGTACGCTGCTGCTGGAGTTGGCTGATGGGACACCCTGCCAAGTTTGTATCAGTGCTGTAACTTACCAAGGACGAGGACATTGGCTCGAGGTCTATGGCGATCTCGGTACCCTGTTATTAGGCAGCGATAATTTAAAAGACTACGTCCATGGCTTTCGCCTGTGCTCCAGTCTAGCGGGTCAGTCTCTGACGCCCGTTGCAGCTTCTGCTTGGGAATTTTCTAAAACCTATGACGATGGGCGGATTGCCCCCTTTATGCGGGTAGTTGATCGCTGGGTAGAGGCCATCCAAACAGGAACCCCTCTCATTCCTTCGCTGGAGGAGGGAGTTTACTCCCAGCTGCTTATGGATCTAGCCCACGAATCTGATGCAACAGGGACCTGGGTGGAGGTTCCAGACCTGAAAAAATTCCTGGCAAACGACTAGGATACTGGCTGGTAGTGCATGCCCGGCAACTGGTTCACTCGGCCTAAAAGTTCCAACTGCAGCAGGGCACCGGAAACCCGGCCAGGCTGCAGATTCGTGTTTTGCACAATTAGATCAAAAGGAGTTGGCTCCGAGCCAAATTGCTGGGACTGGACGAGCGCCTGGAGTACCTGTTCAAGTTCCGGTGCTAAAGAGGGCAGTTGAATTGGAGGTGGGGCTGAAAAGAGCGTTGTCTGAGAAGGTTTTAAGGAATCCAGTTGAGGCATAGTACCCAGCATTTCTAGCAAGTGGCCTTCACTGAGAATAATCTGGGCCCCCCGGCTAACAAGTCCCAAGCAGCCCATCGCCCGGGGATTATCCAAAGAGCCCGGTAAGACATAGACATCCCGGTTGTAGTCATTAGCAAGATGGGCAGTGATCAGAGCACCGGACTTGCTCGGAGCTTCCATGATCAAAACTGCGCGGCTGAGGCCGGCGATAATCCGGTTACGGCGGGGGAAGTAGGCCCGACTCGGCTGGGTTCCTAGCGGGTGTTCACTTAAAATGAGTCCCTGCGGCAAAATTTGCTGGTGCAACCCCTGGTTTCGGGGGGGATACCTGACATCTAGCCCAGTTCCCAACACAGCAATTGTCCGGCCGCTGGCCTCTAGACAGGCGCGGTGTGCTTGAGTATCAATGCCTTCGGCTAAACCAGAAACAATAGTAAAGCCTTTCTGCGCTAGGGCGGCTGCAACTCGGCAGGTCCAGCGTTTTCCATAGTCTGAGGGGTCGCGCGTACCCACGATAGCAATGACTGGAGTCAACCCCTGGTTCTCGGCAGGTTCAACCTTACCCTGATAGTAGAGGACTGGCGGCGGATCGGGAATCTCACGCAAGAGCTGGGGATAGCCAGGGTCAGCCGGGGTCCAGAAATTGGGGTTGGCCTGTTGGTGCTGGTGCAGCTCTTGTTCAGGATCAAGTTGCGATCGCGCTGCGGTAATCGTTTCTAATATTCGAGGTCCGATGCCTTCAGTGGCTTGTAGGTCCTGGAGACTAGCTTGCCAGGCTTGTGTGAGCGTTCCAAATCGCTGCTCTAACCGATTGAGCAGCACCGGACCAACTCCAGGAACCCGAGACCAGGCTAACCAATAGGCACGTTCTGACACAAATAACCTGCTTTAACCTGAGGTGGGGAGCAATATAGTTAGCATTCCCTAATCCT
>JAUJON010000176.1 GCA_030447595.1 Thermosynechococcaceae cyanobacterium YX3bin19 | reverse complement strand
TCCGCAGTGGGAGCACCCGGCAAAGGAACAGTCTGGAACTGTTGCGGCAGCCAGGGCTCGCTGTAAATCGGTTTTCAACCACTGTTTGTCAATACCGGTATTTAGATGATCCCAGGGGAGTGGGGCATCCAGCCGCGGGTCCCCTGCCGTTTCGTTAGCAGCGGTGCCGTCCAGCAGGTTCCATTCCCCATTTGCTACCTGGCGGTATTTCCAGGCCAGCCCTGCTTCGGCAATTGCCTGGGTCCAAGCGTTAAAAGCCTGCTCTAGAGAATCCCACCAGGAGTCCATCCCGGCTCCTAGTTCCCAGGCACGGCGTACTACCTTCCCTAAGCGGCGATCGCCCCGGCCGACAAAATCTTCCATCGCGGAAATCCGCACATCCGTAAAGTTGACCTTTAACCCTTTCATGTGGCGAAACTCCCCCTTCAGTAATGCCTGCTTCCGCTGAAACTCCGCAGTTGAGACTGAGTGCCACTGAAAAGGGGTGTGGGGCTTGGGCGTGAAGTTAGAAATCGTCAGGTTAAAGTTCAGGCGCTTTCTGCCCTGAGCCCGGCACTCCTGCTGCAGCCAGCGCACAGTTTCAGCAATACCCAGCACATCCACGTCTGTTTCTCCGGGCAAGCCAATCATGAAGTAAAGCTTGATCTTATTCCAGCCCTGCTCACAGGCTGTTCTGACGCCGCGCAGTAATTCTTCATTCGTTAGCCCTTTATTGACAATGTCCCGCATTCGTTGGGTTCCGGCTTCCGGGGCAAAGGTTAGTCCTCCCTGGCGAGTGCCGCCGATAATGTGGGCAATATTTTCATCAAATCGATCCACGCGCTGGCTAGGCAAAGCGAGGGAAATATTCTCATCCTGGAGGCGGTTTTTGATTTCCAGGCCCACTGCTGGCAAGGCTAAGTAGTCAGAGCAGCTTAAGGAGAGCAAGGAAAATTCGTTGTAGCCCGTGGCGCGCATCCCCTGCTCAATCGCCTCCACGACCTGTTCTGGCGCCACATCCCGCGCTGGACGTGTAAGCATCCCTGGCTGGCAGAAGCGACAGCCGCGAGTACAACCGCGCCGGACTTCAATCGTCAGGCGATCGTGCACTGTCTGGACATAGGGAACCAGCCCTACAGAGTAGGCTGGCATCGGGTCAGCGACTCGCCGTAAAATTCGGGTGGGAACATCGGCACGGTTAGGATGCACCGAACCGTCAGGAGCCATGTCGTAGAATTGGGGCACATACACCCCCGGTACTTGGGCCAGATCCAGCAATAAGGCTTCCCGGCTCAGCCCTGCTGCTTTGCCTTCTTCCAGCACTAGACCGATCTCTGGCAGCAGTTCCTCGCCATCTCCCAGGGCAATGAAGTCAAAGAAGTCAGCGTAGGGTTCTGGGTTAGAAGTAGCCGTTTGTCCCCCGGCAAAAACCAATGGGTAGGGGCACTCTGGCGGACTGTCTTGACGCTCCTGCCAAGTCAGGGGAATCCCTGCTAGGTCCAACATTTCCAGGACGTTTGTTGCCCCCAGTTCATAGCTGAGGCTGAAGCCAAGAATGTCAAAGTCAGTCAGCGCGGCTCTCGATTCAACGGCAAATAGGGGTGTCTGCGTGGCTCGGAGTTTAACCGCCAGGTCTGGTGCCGGTAGGTAGGCGCGATCGCACAACTGCCGGGGCTGAGCATTCAAGATATTGTAGAGAATAATATGCCCAAGATTAGAAGCACCGACTTCGTAAACCTCAGGATAGGTCAATACCCAACGCACTGCTGCAGTATCCCAAGGTTTATGGACTGCGCCCAACTCGTTTCCCAAGTAGCGAGCAGGCCGTAGAATATCGGCGGTTAGGAGCGATTCAACTGCAACCACGGCAACTTCTGGATAATGGCTGTCACAAGTCTATCGTTCCTGCGGTTGGGTTAGGGTGACAGCCAGCGCCATTGCAGTCAATATAAAAATTCCCCTGCTTGAATAAGCAAGGGAACCCAATTCTATGTAGGTTTACCGCAACGCCGTCTTACCTCAGTTTTTGACCTGGAAAATCCAGGTGGAAACACCTAGCTTTAGTTTAAAGTTTCCAGGTACATGCCTGGTCTACTGCCACCAAAACTGTTTTGCTCCCGTTTACTCGCTTATAGATCAAAAAACATTATTGGTAGTCACCAACGTCGCAGTAAAACCTACTGGGTCATTCTAGCAATATTTTCAGCTTCGAGCTTCAGTGCTGCCAGGCAGCGAGTATACCCTCCCTTTCCAAGATCCGCCTTGACCGCGCCAGTGACGCAGCGCGGAGTCTAGAGTCATCACGGTGTAAAGTAGGGCGATCGCGGGTAAACAAAAAGCCAGCAATGGAGCACGCCCATAGAGCCGTAGCGTCGGTAGATAGGCCCAGGCCATTAGCAGCCAACCCATTAGTCCGGCAATAGCAATCGGCCAGTTTCCGGTGAGCCCTCCAAAGACAGCTGCTATAGGGGGAACGCCATACAGCAGGACCATACCTAGTAACGTACCCAGCAAAAGGAATGGGGAATAGTTCAACTGGGTATAGGCTGTCCGGGCAACCATTTCCCAAATTGTTCCCAAAGTAGCGTAAGGGCGCAAGCTACGCGTTGTAGAACTCAGTCCTAACCAGATGCGTCCCTTACCCCCTGTCTTGATGACTTGGGCCAGAGCGCAGTCATCAATCAGTGCTTGGCGAATCGCTGAGATACCGCCGACACGGCTTAAAGCTGTTCGGCGGACGAGGATACATCCTCCCGCTGCCGCTGCTGTTGCCTTCTGGGGAGCGTTCACCCAACGAAAGGGATAAAGCTTTTGAAAGAAAAAAACAAACGCCGGGATCAACAGCCGTTCCCACAAGCTTTGGCACCGCAGCAATACCATTAAGGAAACCAAGTCTAGTTCCTCGCGCTCAGCTTTGGCAACCAATTGACGCAGGTTAGCCGGGTCATGCTCAATATCAGCATCGGTCAGCAGCAGGTACTCCGGTAAGGAAGATCGGGCCTCCGCCTGCTCGATACCCTGCTCTATTGCCCAGAGCTTGCCGCTCCATCCCGGCGGTAAAGGAGTAGTGGACTGGATCTTTAGCCGGGCGTTTTGCTCCAGGGTTTCAGCAACCTGCCGGGCAACATTGGCTGTCCCATCGGTACTCTGATCATCGACTAAAATTACTCGCAAGGGACCAGGGTAGTCTTGCACTAGCAGCGATCGCATCGTCAGCGGCAGCAAGCTGGCCTCATCGCGGGCAGGAACCACAGCACAGACACTCGGCCATTCCTGCACATCAGCTACTTTGCCATCTAGGGATTGGTCGGCTCGCCAGAACTGGCCTCGAAAACCGACTAGTCCGATCCATACTCCTAGAGAGAGCAGGGTGAGTCCTAAGCCAATTTCACTGATGACTATCCACCTCCAAATTCTTGTTGCCACAGCCAGGTATTAATCTGCACCCGAGATATGAACTATGCTACTGCAACTGTTTGTTCCCCTCCGTCCCTTCTTGAGTTTCCGGGATAAAAAAGGGGACCTTTCACTTTTTGGATAAATTGCGCTAGTCACTAGCTAGGGAATATCTTCTAACTGGAAAATTCTTCTGGACATGCTCTTGGTCGCTTCAAGCATGTTTTAGCGCCTTGGCGGCAACAGTTCTAAGCCGCAATGGTGCTAATGGCATTGATGGCAACTACTGGGCTCCTGCGTTGCAAATCCTGGAATTGCGCGAAAGTCGCCATCCTGAAAT
>JAUJON010000175.1 GCA_030447595.1 Thermosynechococcaceae cyanobacterium YX3bin19 | reverse complement strand
AAGGACATGGGGGCTCCTGAAATTGAGACATTCTTGACTCATCTCGCGGTTCAAGAACGAGTAGCCGCTTCTACCCAAAATCAAGCTCTCAGTGCTTTGGTGTTTCTCTATCGCCATGTACTTCACCAAGAGATAGAATCCCCCATTGTTGCGATTCGGGCCAAAGAGTCCCGCTACTTGCCTACAGTTCTAACTCAAGATGAAGCAGTCGCTGTCATTCACCAGCTTTCGGGAGTCTATCAAATTATGTTTGTGTTGCAAAACGAGATGTCGTGGTAATTTAGGAAGCTCTTTTCTTAAGCCCTGTGCTCTCCAGCCGTTGAGCAACTCCAGCAAGACAACCCCTTCGCTCAACAGACACAGCTCAGGCCGGTCAAATACTTGAACAATCTTGTGGAACAAGACCATCGGTATATCAAACGAGTGACTAAACCTGGCTTAGGTTTTGGGTCGTTCAACACAGCTCGGCGGACCCTCAGCGGCATTGAGGCAATGAATAGGATTGGCAAAGGACAGATTCCAGGTGTTACAAGGGGAGATGCCATAGGGCAGAACTCCTTTTTGCACAAAATCTTCGGAGTTGCTTCGTAAGCTGCTTCGTTTCAGGAAGCTTTTTTGCTCCATCGGAATTTTTGCAACACAGCCATCAGGAGTAAGCATCTCCTACCCTACCATCAGACTCCATTCTTGCAACAAAACCGACGGCAGTGATCGCCCAAGCCAAAGGATTAGACCAGGGCATTTCACGGCTTGAAGCACTCTCGATCAAAGTCGTGAAAAATTACCAACCTTATTGGGCACTGAAGGCTCACTTACTCAAGCAGTTAGGCTGTCAAACGGAAGCTCAACAAGCTTATTTAAGCGTGATCGGGTTAACCGAAGACGCTGCAATTCGCGGGTTCCTGCTCCATCAGTCGCTTCTATTAGGTGAGTAAAATGTAAGAAGTTCACCGCGTGCTAAGATTCACCCTGTGCTAACAACACGCAATGCACATCGATAATTATCTGAACAGGTAGTGGACAGGGTTAGACAGCATCACACACATCTCCTATAACTCCGACTGGATACAAGGAAGAACACCAATGAGCATCAGAAGAGTAGTTGCTAACATCAAGTCTGCCTACTTCGACGAGAGCCGCAAATTCTACACCGAGTTCTTGGGCTTTGATGTCGCGATGGATATGGGCTGGATCGTGACCTTCAGGAGTCGAATTCGGCACCACATCCGCAAGTTTCTATCGAGGTTTCTGACATTGACGCAACTCACGCCAAGGCAGTCGCAGGCGGGCTTCAGATTGTTTACCCGTTGACAGACGAGCCTTGGGGAGTTCGTCGATTTTACGTAACAGACCCGAATGGAATAGTGATCAACATTATGAGTCACTGCAAATAATAATTGCCTAACATCCGCTAGTACATGGATCGTATAAAAAGATATTCATGTCTCGATTTTTTCGTTGCCTTAGTTTCAATCAAACCAAATCCAGAACTCGCCTTGGAAGATGGCTTCGTCGTTCTGGACAGTTACTAGTTGTGTTCGTTCTGCTTTACATCGGTCTCTATACTTTTCCGCAGATTTTGTTTCCTTACAGTTACAGTACGCAGGGCGTGACTCTCTATGCCCGTTTCCCATTGCCATCCGAAACGACTGAACGGATTGCAGAGATCGTGAACTTGATCGATCGCTCCGAGTTGGCAGTTGCAGGACGTACCGAGCGAATTTTTGTTTGCAATCAGCCCTGGCTGTTTCGTCTGCTTTCACCTATGAGTGCAGGTGCATTTGCCTATTCGTTGCCAGTGACTGATAATGTGTTTGTTGCCAATGCTGACTTAGTTCACAATGTGGTTCACAGTGCAGCCCCAGATTTCAACACTCGTTCTTTCTCTGCCGTCGCTGCCCACGAAATCACCCACGGCTTGATTCGTCATCGAGTCGGACTCTTCCACAGCTTACCGACTTGGGTGGTCGAGGGATATTGCGATTATGTTGCTTGCGAGAGTAGCTTTCCTAACGCCAAGGGACTTCACCTCCTCGCTACGGGTCAACAACATCCATCCGGCTCATTCCAATACTTCATTTACCGTCAGATGGTCAGTTATCTGATTGAAGACCGCCACTTTTCTTTTCAACAGATTGTTGATCGTGCCGACCAAGCTGCTGCTGTAGAAGAGGAAACTATCAAGGCAATCAAAGCACGAGATGCTGAATAACATTCTTAGTATGACATGGATACATACATTACATTATTTAGAGGTATTAATGTGGTTTTGTTGCAAGAATGGAGTCTCATGGTAGGGTGGGAGATTCTTATTCCTGACTGAGGACTCCCATTGGCTCGCTCTTCGTCATTGAAATGGCGTCACTTTGTGCCTACGATCATCCTGCGCTGTTTACGTTGGTACTGCCGCTACTCCCTCAGCTACAGGGATGTGGAAGAATTGACCCAAGAACGAGGGCTAAGAGTAGACCATTCAACTATCTACCGATGGGTTCAAGCTTACAGTCCTCAGTTGCACAAGCGCTGCCGTCCTTATCTGCGTCCCCCCAGTGATTCTTGGCGGGTCGATGTATAGTCAACATCAAAGGTCGAGGCAGGTGGCTGTAGCGAGCCATTGATAAGCAGGGGGATACTCTGGCCTATCTACTCAGGGCTAAACGAAATGCGATGGTAGCGAAGCGGTTTTTCCGCAAAACCCTCTGCATCGCGTCGTTGCACGAGCTGCGTATTCTCTTGTTCATTCATAATTTTGGTCTCCCAGATTTAAGTGGGTGCTCCAACTTAGCGTTGAGCTTACAGCCAGCGACGCACAGAAGCCTTGTAGGGCAAGTAATCCGACGGAAAGCGGCTCTCCAGGTAGTGCTCCTCTCGCGGGATGACCACGAACGACATCAGTGCTACCGCTGGCATGAGGGTGACGAGTAGCCAGAGACTGTTGACCCAGAATGCGGCTCCGAGCTGGAGCAGCGAGAAAGACAGATAGATGGGATTGCGGCTGTATCGATAGGGCCCCGTGCACACAATCGTGGTGGTGGGACGATTGCCCGGAACGGGTGTGCCAGCGATCCGAAACGTGCGAACAGCGTAGAGGAACAGCGCGACAGCGACCAGCACTGAAGTACCCCCGAGTGGCACGCTCACGGCACGAGACACGAGCCGCACTGGCCAGGCGAAATGCAGCAACAAGCCAAGGGCGATCGCGCTCAGGTAGATAAAAGGCGGTCGCATGATCCCGAAGTTTGCGACTTCCGGCACCATGCCTGTCTTCGCCTTATCAATGCGATCATCGCTTTTCATAAGTTCCCTCGCTATGTCACGGTAGTACTGCCGACTAGCAATTCCAGACGATTGCAGCGGCTCTCGTCTCCCTTTATATACGATGTACGATGGTGGACGGCTGTATCGTACTGTTCACATTGTCCACCACAGCAGTCTTCATGAGACCTCGCCAATCACGCAGACGACGGGGGGCTTGAGTGCAAGCCTGTCCGACCGGATGCGCGTGAAGCCTGCCTCTGTGAGACGTGTCACAATCTCGTGTCCCGCAGCCACTGTTGTCTCTGTCGTAGCGCCGGGGCACCGTGGCTGGGAGACGATCGCGATCCGGCCTCCGAGCCGCATAAGGCTATGAAGCGCTTTCAGCCGCTCGCCTGGCTCGCGCCACAAGCCCATGTTGTTCACGGCCAAGACCTTATAAAAAGGCTCCACAAAAGCCGGAAGGTGCTCGGCCGAACCGCAACGCAGATCCACGCGGCCCGCGCGTACG
>JAUJON010000174.1 GCA_030447595.1 Thermosynechococcaceae cyanobacterium YX3bin19 | reverse complement strand
TCCCGGTAACCGGCTTTGCAGTTTCGCAAAGGTTTCTGTTTTCATAGAGCCAGGTCTGCCAGAATGTCGCCGGTATACTTTTTGGGTTCGCTTTTTCCCCGTGACGTTGACCTTTTCCGCATTGACAACAATCACAAAATCACCGGTATCCATAAAAGGAGTATAGTTCGGTTTATTTTTTCCTCGCAGGATCACCGCGATCTGAGTGGCAAGACGGCCCAATCGATGATCAGCGGCGTCAACGACATACCATTTGCGTTCTAAAGTGTTCTGAGCAGGCAAATAGGTCTTATTCATCATGATTTTTTCGATGTATATAAAACTAGTTTAAGTATGAGCAGCCAGGGACTCATTCGCTGAGTAGTTAACCACAGAATTGCTTGGAGGCGTCTGCGGCAGGACTAACTTAGGAAACGTATCAAACCAAACATCTGGTGAAAAAGGACATTCAGGATAACCAACTCGCAGTAGACAAAGACCTTGAGCGGGGGCGGCATATTTAACCTGATCCCGACGCTGAGTCTGCCAAAGCTCCGTGAAGCTATCTGGCGATCGCCCCCCACAGCCTACTTGCACCAGCAATCCGACCAGGAGGCGCATCATGCCATACAAAAAACCACTCGCTTGAACTTCAATTTGAATTAACGGACCCTGGCGATCGCATTGAACGGCTTGAACATCCACCCAAGAGTGAGACCGACTTGAGCCTGCCCGATGAAACGCCGCTAGGTGATGGCATCCAATGAGGGGCTCTAGCGCAGTCTGCATCCGTGATACGTTGAGTGACTCATAATAATAGTGCCAAACGTAGGGCCGGACAAACAAGTTAGGCCGGGGATCGGTATAGAGTAAATACCGATAGCGTCGCCATAGGGCTGAAAATCGGGCATGCCAGGAGGAACTTACTGGAGCAGACGCTCGGATCAACACATCCTTAGGTAGCCGGGCATTTAAAATGCTGGCCCACCGCTGAGCAGGAATGGGTGCTACTGTGTCAAAGTGAGCAACCTGAGCCGCAGCATGAACTCCAGTATCAGTTCTACCTGCGCCATGTAGGGTAACAGGTCTACCAAGAACCGCTTGTAAAGCTTGTTCAACCTCTGCTTGGACGCTCCGATGAGCAGGCTGCCGCTGCCAACCATAAAAATAAGTACCCAGGTATTGAATAACCAAGGCAACTCGCTGAATTGGTGGTGATACAGCCGAAGACATAGAAATCAGAGAACAGGTAGTAATTAAGTCAGCTCAATAATTGCCATTTCCGCATTGTCGCCCCGGCGATGCACTGTCCTTAAAATTCGAGTATATCCACCAGCACGAGAACTATAGCGGTCACCTGCCTGATCAAACAAAGCATGGACCAGTTGTTTGTCATACAAGTATCCTATGGCCTGGCGCCGGGCTGGCAGCGAGCCCTGTTTCGCCAAGGTGATAATTCTTTCTGCCTCAGAGCGAACAGCTTTTGCACGAGTTTTAGTTGTTGTAATCCGACCGTGCCTAAGTAACTCTGTGGTCAATGCCCTTAACAAAGCCTTACGCTGGTCAGCAGGCTTACCCAGTTGATTAATACGACAGCGATGACGCATACCTGTTTACTCCCTCATACTAACTAGTTTTAGCGGACTTCTCTGGCGGCAGAGTAATGCCCAAACGCCTTTGCAGAGCCTCAATGACCTCATCTGCCGATTTTGCTCCGAAGTTTTTGATCTCTAGCAAATCCTCTTGGGAGTAATCTAGTAAGTCTGCAACGGAGTGAACCTGAGCCCGCTTTAAACAGTTGTAGGCCCGCACAGACAAGTTCAGTTCTTCAATAGGTATCTGGTTAGTTTCATCCTCTTCAGTCACCTGCGTTTCTTCCGTCGGCCTGAATGTAACGTCCTTTAGGGGATTGAATAAGTCAACCAAGATACTAGCTGCTTGGCTGAGAGCCTCTTGGGGAGTCAGGCTACCATTTGTCCAGACCTCCAAGATTAAGCGGTCTTTCTCTAAGGCACCGCCAATTCGAGCATCTTCAACGGCATAGTTTACCCGATGAACTGGCATAAAGACTGCATCAATTTGGAGAAAGTCTAAGGCTGAAGTTTCATCAAGGCTTCGGTCAACAGCCCGGTAGCCGTTACCCTGCTCGATTTTAAACTCCATTTCTAAAGTTGCCTGTGCAGCTAGAGTAGCAACATACTGGTTTGGATCGACAGCTTCTATGTCAGAAGACAGTTCAAAATCCTCGGCCCTAACAGTTGCCGGCCCTTGAACGAACAGCCGCCCGATTTGAGGGGTATTACTATAGCTGCGCAGAACCATCTGCTTCATATTGAGCAGGATATCTAGAACATCCTCTCGGACTCCAGGAATAGATGCGAACTCGTGATTGACACCGGCAATTCGAACTGCCGTAACGGCGGTGCCTTCTAAGTTAGAGAGTAAAACTCGCCTGAGGGCATTTCCAACGGTTGTTCCTTGGCCCCGTTCTAGCGGTTCTAAGACAAACTTACTATACTGACTGTAGTTTTCTTCGGTTTGAGACTCTACACATTCAACTTGAAACTGCGCCATCAGAACACTCCCTTACTGCTATTTTTGATACCTGTACGACTCGCTAAACAATGGAAACTAAAGGACAGCAATACGTTTTCTGCAGCAGCATGAGTACTCAAGTACCTAGCCATCCTCAGATCTTGTAATCACCTTGTCGCTAAGGAATTAAACTCGCCGTCGCTTAGGAGGCCGGCAGCCGTTATGCGGAATAGGAGTAACATCTCGAATTAACGTGATTTCCAGTCCTGAACCTTGCAGAGCACGAATTGCTGTTTCTCGACCTGCTCCAGGTCCGCTTACCATAACCTCGACTTGGCGCATTCCTTGATCAATCGCCCGTCGGGCAGCGCCTTCTGCTGCGGTCTGAGCAGCAAAAGGTGTACCTTTTTTTGCTCCTTTAAAGCCGCTAGAACCTGCCGAAGCCCAAGAGATAACCTCTCCACTAGGGTCTGACACAGTAATGATTGTATTGTTGAAGGTAGACTGAATATGAGCTACGCCGTTTGGTACGTTCCGCTTTTGCTTGCGGGCACCTGTTCTTTTAGAAGGTTGCTGCGCCATGGTTATTTTGCTTGACTTGTACTGAAGATTTAATAGAACTGGCAGAAGTAGGCTGTCAATTATTTCTTAGCAGGTGCCTTCTTCTTACCAGCGACGGTACGACGTGCACCTTTACGGGAGCGAGCATTCGTTCTAGTTCTTTGACCTCGAACTGGTAAACCTGCACGGTGTCGCCGCCCCCGATAAGTGCCAATATCCATTAGGCGCTTAATGTTCATACTCTCTAGACGCCGGAGATCACCCTCAACTTGATAGCCTTCAACTGCTTCTCGCAGCGTTGCTACATCCGCATCATTGAGCTCCTTAACTCGAGCATCCGGGTTGACACCAGTTTCTTCTAAAATTTCTTGAGATCTCGACAACCCAATCCCATAAATATAAGTTAGACCAATCTCTATCCGCTTATCTCGGGGAAGGTCTATTCCGGCAATCCGTGCCACATTAATCTCCCTACTGTTGACTCTTACACTGCTAAACTTTTATAATCCGAGCCACTGCCCAAAGAGCTTAGCCCTGGCGCTGCTTATGCTTCGGATTAGAGCAAATCACCATTACACGGCCATGACGACGAATAACGCGACATTTTTCACAAATCCTGCGGACAGACGAACGAACTTTCATGGCTTCTAATTGGATTGCAAAATTTTCATTGTATTAACACCATAACTTTTTGTCAAATTAAACTATTATCTCTTTGCCAGATAATTACTTTTT
>JAUJON010000173.1 GCA_030447595.1 Thermosynechococcaceae cyanobacterium YX3bin19 | reverse complement strand
GTAAGCGCTCATACGGTCATGTTCTCATCGGTTCACTATCTCCGCAACACGCTGTGAAGCGCTACCTCACGATGGACGCCCTCGACGTGGTGGGAAAACCAAACCCACAACTTTCGAGACATTGACAGCGGGTTTGCGCGACCCAAGAGAACGCACTGGGAGGGTGTATGTCGCCAAGTGCACGATCAAGCGACATTTTTCGGCAGCAAATAGATGCTCACAAATAGATGCTCATGATGCTGACAGTCAAGGCGGCGCAAACCCGATCGGCCAGCTCCCGGGCGTTGAGCAAGCTGTCGGCTTCCACGACTCTCCGCTTGCCATGAACCCATTTGGGCTCTATCGGGTTGAGCCACGGACTCCTTTTCAGCAGCAAACAGGCGACGATCCGAACCTCCCGGTCGCTCCTTTTAACCCGGCGGTTGTGCTCCCCGATCCAGCACTTGACCTCTTCGGATGTGTGCCAGCTGGGGTTGTCCCAGACCAGAAGCAGCGCCTTCTTGCCCATCGCTTGAAGCTTTTTTTCCAACACCACTCAAGGAAGCGAGTCGTTACGGCACTGACGGGACGGCCGTCCACAAATCGCAGCCACGTCTGCTTGAGATCCGGCGAACCCCTCTGTGTAGCGAGACCCGGTATTCTTTAGCATGTGGACTCCCTCCACGGAGGCTTTGCCTCCAAACTCTCGGGTGTACACTAGAGCGGGTCAAGTCCTCTCGCCTGATCCCCCATTTGCCTCAACACATAAGGGTTTGCGACACTCGTACTTCTTTCGGGCGACGAGTAGTAGGTAGCTAGACAGATTCTTCGCCCCTACTGCTTGGACTAGCGCCTCGTAGAGGACACTCACCAGGAAGAGAGGAGCGAAAAAATTAAAGTATCCTGACTGGTAGTAGCTTGGATGTACGCTGATTATCTCAAAATTGTGCTTCTTAAGCAGTTTGCTAATGCCGGAGTAGTAACAATTGTCGTAGAAAGCCGGGAACCCACCGATATCCTTGCATTCAGGTCTAATGAAATACAACACTTTTCTGGAGAGCGCGTGTGGCAGCATTTGGTTGATAAGGGCGAAGAGGGCGAACTTGGAAGGAAACAGATGAATCATGTAACCTCCCTTTTTTAAAGTTCGTTTGCAAGAGGCCAAAAATTCGTCAAGGCTTTCTAGGTGCTCGAGCACCGACCTAGATGCGATAATGTCTACCTCTTCCGGGCCGAAAGGTAGTCCTTGCACTATGTTCGCTATTCTTTTCTCATCGACATCCGTGTTCTGTTTGAGCTCTTCTTCAGAGATATCAACGGCGATGATACTCACTTTCTGAGCGGGATTTCTGTACTTGGCAAACGGACACGATTTTCCGCCGCCTACATCGACAACAAGCTGATCCGCCTTCAAGTTCATGTATTGTGCGACAATCTTCTCGTACAGGTCATACAACCTATCTGGGCTCATTTTTGCCTGCGGCAGATAGGGTTCAATTTCATTGCAAAATTTCCTATTTACGGCGAAAAAACTACGAATCGTTCGGATCATTTATCCTCTCCCTTGCGCGGTAAGCGCAGCTGGCACATATCATCCTCGCCAACAGCCGGCATTCAACGCCACTTGCATAGTGGCGGATGCCTTTGACTGAACAGGTGGCCGTATGAGACGTGACCCTCTTCCACAGCGTCTTTTATAGCAGTTGAGCCGATAGTCGGTAGCCACAGTGCTCGAAGAAGCCCTGGGCATCCCACATCCCAAGCACTAAGAGCACAGAGTGCCTTGCCCAGGCCTCCACCAAAGCCTCCTGGGTGTAGGCCCTGGCCCTGCGCAACAGCCCTTTCATCTCTCGCCACTGTATCGTTAGCATACGACGCAGCCCTTAGCGGTGGTTCGTGCGTGGCGTTGTATCGGAAATGATCATTTCAGACTACTCCCGTGTCAAGCTGGCGTAAAATCTATTGTGACCATAGCCCTTACTGGTCCTTTTCTCCAACTGATTGTGGAATTTTTCTTGAGTAACGTTTACACTTCCATGCCGTGTTTGTGAGCAAAGGATCGGGTAGGGAAAGAAGTAGTTCGACTCGTACAACTCTCAACCAAATGAGAAAGAGTACACCACCTCAATGAGCACTAAGATGGCGCCCAGCATATTAGCGGAGGCTCCCGAGGACGAGTATGTCGTCTCTTCGGAAGCCCTTCTCCGAGTCATACGGAAGCGGTGGTGGATCGTTCTGTTGGTGGTGGTGACGTTCACAGGGACGGCAGTGGGCTTCAGCCTCATGCAAACGCCCATGTACGAGGCCTCCATCAAGATACTGATCGGGCAGAAGCAAGGAAGCAGCGTGCCGGGTAGCCTGGGAGGCGACATTCAGGGCCTCGAACAGCTAACACTAACTATGGCCGAGGCCGTGAGTACCCGCCCCCTAGCTGAAGCCGTCATCCAGCAGCAAAATCTGCGGATAACTCCGGAAACCTTCCTCAAGAAGAACCTGCGTGTGGATCAGATCCCCGACACCCAGTTCATCCAGGTGCATTATAGGGACCCTAACCCGGAGAGAGCCCAGCAGGTTGCCAACGCCCTCGGGGAGGTATTCACTAGGCGGGTCTCCGAGGTGAGCCCTGGCGCCAACGCCATAACCGCCACGGTGTGGGAGCGGGCGGTAGTGCCCAACGACGAGCCGGTCACCCCTGATCCGGTACGTAACGGGCTCGTAGCGCTGGTGCTGGGACTCATAGTTGGTGTGGGTCTGGCATTTCTAATAGAGTATCGGGATGACAGCTGGCGTTCGCCGGAGGAGGTAGAGGAGATTTCTGGGGTAGCCACCTTCGGAGTTATCCCGGAGTTTAAGGTTACTGAAGGCAAGAAGTAAGATACTAGGATGACCCAATCCGACCGCAGAGCCGAACTCCACCAGGCGCGCAAAGAGATGTTAGAGGAAGACCGCTACGGGCGCCTGGTAACCGTCCTGGATCCCACCAGCGCTGCCTCGGAGGCCTACCGCACCTTGCGCACCAACCTGCTCTACGCATGCGTGGACAAGCCTCCCAAGGTCATCCTGCTGACGAGTCCAGGTCCGCTTGAGGGGAAGAGCACCGTCTGCGCCAATATGGGCGTAGTGCTAACGCAGGCGGACAAGAACGTCTTGATTATCGACTGCGACTTTCGCCGGCCTACAATACACAAGTTCTTCGGGTTGCCTAACCTTCGCGGAATAGTAGACGTCCTTGTAGGGGAGCACGACCTGCAAGAGGTTTGGATGGAACCAGTGGAAGGACTGAAGATTGTCCCTGGGGGCCCTGTACCGCCCAATCCTACGGAGCTTCTGAGCAGTCAGCGCTTTTCGGAGCTCCTCACATACTTCCGAGAAGACTTCGACTACGTTTTAGTCGATGCGCCTCCCACGGGGCTAGTCTCCGACCCTACTATAATAGCCGCACAAGCGGATGGGGTTTTACTAGTGTTGCACGCGCAAAAGACCAGCAAGGGGTCTCTGCGACGGGCGGTACGTCGCCTCAAAGCCGTTAGGGCCAACGTGCTTGGCACGGTGATGAACAACGTCAAGATCTCTGGGGATGATTACTAGCACATTTGCTCGCCCAAGTATTAGCCGCTGAACTACAAGGTTGCCGTGGCCAAGGACGTGAAGCAGAACCCCCCACTTTCCAGACCTTCGTCTTCCCAGAGACAGGCTGTATGCGTAGATCTTCCAAAAGATATCTTTGAGAATGGCTGGTCCATGGAGCATCTCTATCCTAACCGATGGTCAGCCAACGGTCTGGACTTGACCCGCTCTGGTGGACACCCGAGAGTTTGGAGGCAAAGCCTCCGAG
>JAUJON010000172.1 GCA_030447595.1 Thermosynechococcaceae cyanobacterium YX3bin19 | reverse complement strand
ACTGGCTACTACCGCGGCAACTCAAGCTCTCCGACGGCAGTTACATAGAGTTCGAACAACTCAAGAGGGGGTGAGCATGCAGCCGCCACAGAGCAGCAGTCGGAGAGCCCAACGAACACGTCCGGGCGTGTGGATGACCCCGCACAGCACCATCGGCACCGCTACGAGTTAACCGCGAGAACCAGGAAAGGGCATCGCCCCTGTTCAACGAGCTAGAGCGTGACTGGCGCCTGATTTTCGTCGGCAGCCCTCTGTCGACTGTGATGCTGGACACTTGACCCAGGAGCACTGCGTCTGCTAAACAGCAAGCGGTGTAAGCGCCACCAGCACATGTACTCTGCATCGTCTTCTCGGCCTAAATACCTGCCTATAATCACATGTTGACTTATAGAGTCAACATCTTTAATATGGAGCGCAATGAATGATGAACCTCACGTACTGAAGAGAAACAGTTGCACACCTACGGAGTATGGGCGTAATTTACGTGTAGCACGTCGTCAGCAAGGAGTTACACAGGAAGCGTTAGCAGTTCGTCTCGGTGTAACCAAATCCTACGTATCTAAGGTCGAAGCCGGAGCTATAACTCCATCTCAACGCTTTTATCAGCAAGTCCAAAATGAACTGGATGAGGTAGGGCCACCTTACACTGCAAGTGCGACCCCTTTGTCCTCGGTTCCTAGGCCCGAGTTCGTGAAGGAACCCGACAACTCTCCTTATCAGTTAGATCTGGCTCTGTCTGACCACGAAGATTGGATCCAGTACTTGCTTCCTACGCAAACCGTGGTCAGTTCGGGGCCTCCACCGGTATTTCACTGGGATATACCTCAAACCATAAAGGAGCTATCTTATTTAACCCACAACTTCTTCCGGTACTACGGCAAATTCCCGCCCACGATTCCTCGGCGCTTGTTGCGTGATTATCGGCCGCCTAAGGGAACTTGGGTGTTAGACAATTTCTCTGGCTCCGGAACGACTCTCGTAGAGGCAAAGTGTGAGGGGCATCCGTCGATCGGTATCGATGTCAGTCCCTTAGCTACCTTAGCAGCACGTGTAAAGACGCTTCACATAGATCTGTCTCAGCTCCAAAGCAACTATGAATGCTTAATCGAAGAATTTGTCAACCGACCTCCTCCACCTGATGAAGAGCTTCTTCCGCCCAACCGTGAGCTGAAAAAGTGGTTCCGGCCGGAGGCTGTGAATCAACTTTCTCGACTCAAAAGTGTCCTTCTAAATTTGCCGGCTGGTACCGAGCGGGAATTCTTAAGCGTAGCCTTCTTCTCGATAATCCGCCGCGTCTCGCGCGCGTACGATGGCGAGGTGCGACCGCACATCAACACCACTAAGACACCCAAGGACGTCTTAGCCAGTTTTAAGAAGAAATACGCGGACATGTGGGCTAGGATGGTCGCCTTTCAGAGAGAGTCATCTCCGGACGTTCCAGCTATAGCGCTGAGTGGAGACAACCGTTCGTTAACCGATTTGACGGACTGGTCCAATCATCCGATCGGTCTAGTAATTTCACACCCCCCGTACTTGAACTGCTTTGACTACTTTCCTGTCTATAAACTCGAATACCTTTGGGCCAAGGGCTTCGAAGAACCAGGGTTGAATATCGAGTACGCGGAACTGAGAAAGCGAGAGACTCGTTGCTGGCCAGCCACCGATGAGCGTATCTTCGATAGTTATTTTGAAGGTCTCAAGCGAGCTTACAGCCACGTTGCTGATCTGACAGACAAAGGTACACGGTGTTGTGTAGTTTTGGGCGACTGTTCTGTAAGAGGAAGGGTGGTACCTGTATTAGATCGGTTCTCTGAGGTGATGGATGATTTAGGGTTCGCTTTAGAGCGAATCCTGCTGCGCTCAACTCACTATGGTACCGGGAAGTACGCTTACGCTCACCGTGCTAATTATCACGGCGAGGCAGCACAGAAACGAGACGGAATATTGGTATTCAAGCGTAGGTGATCGGATAGCTAGAAACTTGTTTTACAAGCGCCTCTTTCAGAGGCTCCGCTTCGTGGGGACGAACGGGAACAAAGTCAGAGTCGTACACCTCGAACTCATCTACAGGCGTGTTTGTGAGGCCTCTAAAATACGCCATGAAGTAGGGAAAGAAGTCTTCGCCGGTTACCACGGCTTTCTCCCGAACGTACTCAGCATACCGAATAATAGCTGAGTCTTGTACGAGGTAAGCGTAGTCTACGTAAGTGTCTAAGACTGACAGATCATGTGCCGTCCAATGCACGCCGTTGCCCAAAATTACGAAGCTTCGGTAAGACCGGTCTGCTTGGCGACCACTGAGCGCCATCGCGGTGCCGTTGTACCGTAGATCGAAGTCTACCGCTACTAGCGAGGCCTGTTTAGCTTTCTCTATAGTTTGTATGCCGCTTCCAAGTTGATCAGTGTTCGAAAACCGTTGAGCCCCTACGCGCTTACTCTCAATTGATGCTATTGGCGCAGAGAGATTGAGAATCGAAAGCCTCACTGACTGGTCGTTGTTGATCCATGCCTTAATTTGTAGTTGCCCCGACTCCAGCAGCTGTCGTGGTCTCCTGGTCGCAACTGCCCTATCCTCAGCTACAGTGCATCGGACTTTCTGATCTATATACGTAACAGTAATAGCAACTGTCCTGCGAACTGGGTCCACTCTCGAAACTGACAGTGAGAGTCCTTGCACCTGTGCAGAATCGAGTTCTTGCCCTACCGCTATGTTGAGAACCTCTAGAGGTTGAAAAAGTACGAACTCGACCTTATGTGTTGCACCTGAACGGCCCGCAATCTTCGGTTCATAGATTATGCTATCGCGGACTGCCTCAGAGCCCAGGAGGAGCTTCTTACACATAAGCTCTTGAACTACACCTATCTTCCTGCCTACGGTTCGTCCGCTTGTAATGGATGTATGTTCCTCGAAGTAGTAGAATATCTCGGAGATTCGAGTATCGCGTTCCTCCATCTACTCTCCCTCAAATAGGCTCAAACTGCTGTCGACTACTTAATACCAATCTGGTGGTACATCATAGCAACGCGGTCCTACCGCCGTCGCGGCCTACGGCTAGGCACCGGGCTCTCGACGGTCGGGGGTGTCGCTCACGTTAACGAGCCGTCGTGCGTTGGTAGAGCGAGGCCGAGAGCGGCATGAAGACCACGAGTATGCCCACGCACGAGGCTAAGGTCTGCCAGTCTGCCGAGCCGATGGGCTGGTCGAGGAGGAAGCCGCATACTACTTCTCGATCCGGTCCTTTACTCCCTCGTAGAGATCAAGGACCTCCCCGTAGATGTCCGCGATCTTTTCTTCCCGCTCCGTACACAACTCGGGACCGGTAAGCCTGTGCTCCCGGTAGTCTTCTCTTTGCCCCACACCGACTATCATACCCGGTGTCCGGCCTTGTGTAATGCTGAGTATTAATCAATGACAGCCGGGTCGGAAGGAGCGCCTTGTGACGGTCAGAAGGAGGACAGAGGTACTGAGGTTCTCGGTGCCGCCGGAGATGAAGAAGGAGTTCAAGGAGCTCGCGGAGGAGCAGGGGATGGGTGCGAGCGAGCTCTTCCGGGAGATGGTGCGGGTCTACGGGGGCTACCGGGAGGAGAAGGAGTTCAGGCGGCTCCAGCGCCACGGCGCGTTGAGGTCTCAGGACAGGTTTGGGAGCGAGGAGGAGTTGTTTAGGTTTCTCTACGGGGAGAGGTAACGAATCCTGGCGTCCGAAGCGGAACGGCGTAGGATACCCAGGGTCGTCTTCGACTCCAACATCCTGGTGGCCGCGTACAACTGGCCTGGCGGCAGGGCGGATCTCGCGTACCTGCTCGCGAGGAGGGG
>JAUJON010000171.1 GCA_030447595.1 Thermosynechococcaceae cyanobacterium YX3bin19 | reverse complement strand
CACCTACATCAATCGAGAAGTTCAACCTTAGTGACAGTAATTTGCTGTCGGGTTGGGTAACTTATGTACGGACTGATTACCGTGATTCAGTTACCAACGAATCGCACCGAGATGATGCATTAAGATTGGAGAAATTGTCCGTTGGGGCTTTGTCTAGCACCGGCACCCTCCTGCTGTAGCTGTGCTAGGGGATTGAAGCCCCATTCTGCTAGAAACTGGAGCATGCGATCGTAAGTGATCAGGCCGCCTGTATCAGAGATGTGATAGCGCACCAGGGGGATACCATTGTTTCCAGAAAAGAGGAGAGTGCCGTCATGGACCTCGAAGAAGCGGCTCAAGGGATCGTACTGAACCAGCGTGGGTAGCCGCGACTCCCCAAACAGAGCGCGAGCTGCCTCTGGATGACTGGCGAGATACCGACGGATACAAATACTTAGGGGTGTCTCGTTGCCCAAAACCCCTGCATCAGCCGTGCCATAGAGGGAGACAGAATCGTAGCAGGGAGCACTGGCACCGACCCGCTTACCCACCAGACTGCGCCACTCCTCACTAAAGACTTCTCCAGCAAGAACCAGCTTGATCGCATACCGCTGCCACTCAATGCCCTGCTGGATGCCCTGATCAATGACATCTTTGAGAATGGGTGGATAGCCCAGCAGCACCACCTGATCAAAGGCAGGGCCCAGTTCCTGCACGACCCGCAATATCTCTTTTTGATTGTTGCCAGGGGTGATGGTTGTAATGGGATAGCCCTTGCCGGCCAGGTGGCGGCAGCAGTTCGCCGTGTACATCCCGCCCACCCAGGTTCCCAAGGGGAAGCAGATGACCGCCAGAGTGTGACGGGTCTCGGCCTGAAAACTGTCATAAAACACCTGCTCAAACCGGGTAGCAACCTGAAATTCATCAGCGAGGGAACGGGGCCAAAACGAGGGCTTACCCGTCGAACCGGATGAGACTGCAATCATGTCGCAAGCCTGCAACTGCCCATTGCGACACAGCGCTGCTAGGGGGTACCGCAGCAGATAATTCTCTTTGGTTAAAAGTGGTAGGGCCTGATAATCAGCAATGGTGTGAATCGACACAGGATTCACACTCTGTTCCGCGAGGAAAGCTTGATAGGCCGGCACTGTCGCCGCAACAGAGTGAAACAACCCCAGAGCAACTTCTGCCGCATTGACATTGGTAGACAGTTGCAGCAAACTTTGCAGCGGCGTGGTTAAGAACGCTTGAAACGCCGTTAATGCCCATTGGCGTTGGTCTTCCTGCATCATCTATATCTCTTCCAAACCGGAGATACGGTTAGAATACGTCAGTATCCTGAACATGTTGGCAAGTGGTTTCAAATGTTCAAAATAACTCTGGCAGCGTGTAGATGATGTTAGAGCACTTCTTGATGCCAAGACAGTGATGCACTATCCGATTCCGAAAAGCTATGATTCTGCTGGTTGGCTTCCAAAACCATTGCCGATTAGGAATTGAGCAGCATGAGCTGGAAACGCCCGTTACGCTACTTTTACCTGCGGTTCATCCGGCTTCGTGCGACACCCGCTAACATTGCTCGCGGTTTGGCGATTGGGGTTTTCTGGGGGATGTTTCCTCTGCCCGGTGTCCAGATGCTCACAGCCATTCTCACAGCAGCACTGCTTCGCAGCAATAAACTGGCAGCCGCCGCCGGAACCTGGCTCAGTAACCCTTTGACTGCGATTCCCCTAACGCTGTTTAATTTCGAGGTGGGGCGTCGGTTACTAGATCGGCCGCCAATTGAGTTTTCTGGCATCAGCCTACGCTCAGTTGATGGCCTGCTGGAGCTAGGAAGCGATTTCGCAGTTAGCTATCTGTTTGGCTGCTTTATCGTGGGGGCGATCGCGGCCCCGGTATTTTATTTTCTGGGACTGCCCCTGATTGAATCGAGTCAGCGTCGATTTGCCGCCCGGCGGGCAGCCCAACGGAGCAAAAAGTTAGGCAAAGCCTGGATGAAGCCCCAAAAAGATACTTCTAGAATGAAGTAGGCGCCAGCACATTCGCAAGCGGACATGGTATTACAACCCGGACAACGGAACAAACTCGACAGTACAGACGATACGCTGTTTTACGACTACCCGCGATTTGTCACTCACGTAGACGAAGGCTTTATCCGGCAACTAACAGATCTCTATCGCCTGCGCCTCAAGCCCAATACCCGCATCTTGGACCTGATGAGCAGCTGGGTCTCTCACCTGCCGGAGGAGATACAATTTGCCCACGTGGAAGGCCACGGTTTGAATGAGTCAGAACTGGCTCGCAATCCCCGAGTTGATCACTACTTCCTGCAAGATCTTAATGCCAACCCCAAGCTGCCCTTAGGGGACCAGTCCTTTGATGCTGTGCTAAACACGGTCTCGGTTCAGTACTTGCAATATCCTGAAGCAGTATTTGCAGAGGTCTGCCGGATCTTAAAACCCGGCGGCATTGTAATTATTAGCTTTTCCAACCGCATGTTTTATCAAAAAGCAATCGAGGCTTGGCGAGACAGCTCGGAAGCAGACCGGGTTGAGTTAGTAAAGCGCTACCTTGCCTCCGTGCCAGGGTTTGGTCCTGCAGAGGTTATTGCCAATACCTCCAGTGCCCCAGGTTTTCTCCAATGGCTGCCGACTGCCGGTGATCCTTTTTATGCAGTGATTGCTCAGCGAAACACCTAACTAGTTAAACGGCAAGTTCTGCCTCCGTCGGAAAGCCGTGCTGTTGCCTGCCGATCGCCCCGTCATACTTTTTCGATGACTTATAGAGCTCGAATCGGCCATCCCTGGCATAGCGCGTGTAACGGGCGCGTAAGGCCTGCATTTCTTTAGCGGATAATGGCTGGAAGCCACCCGTAATCGCCAGGTTCTGGCGCAGGATCGCTAAGGAAGGAATGCCGCTAACTGTGGTGGCAACCGGCAGGCTCATGGCATAACTCAGGGCTTCCTTGGCCGTAATCACTCCTGCTTTCACTGCTTCACCACTGCCACCCAAACTTTTCATGCCGATAGGGGCAATGCCACGCCGGGTAAGTTCCGGTAAAACTCGCTGCTCAAAGCTGCGAAAACTGCCATCAAAGCAGTTCAGCGGTAGATGGCAGGCATCGAAGGCGTAGTCGTTGATGCCGAAATACGCATCGAGCACGTCGCGGAGGGCTTGCACGTGGTCGACGGCCTCCCAGGGGGAGCTCCGGGGCGGCGGCGGCGGTGCTTGAGCGGGTCGATATGGCTCGCGATGCTGCGACGGACCGTAGTGAGGGACTCCCCCCGCCCTCGGTTTCGGGTCTGGACCGTTCCCGCGCAGCGTTTGTTTTGGTGCATTCGGTATGCTTGTCATGCGCTCGACTCCCTCGTAGTCGTTCGCCATCCGCCCCGGCCGCTCACAACGGCGCGGGGCGGTTCGTTGCCTCTAGGGCGTGTCTGCAAACGTCCTGATGCCTTAGGCTTCCCGGCATGGAAACCAGCGACTTGACCGACGCACAGTGGGAGCGGTTGTCCCCGTTGCTTCCGCCGCAAAAGCCTCCAACCGGACGACCGGCCAACGACCACCGCACCATCGTCAACGGCATCGTCTGGATTCTGCGCACGGGGGCGCCCTGGCGGGATCTGCCGGAGCGCTACGGCCCCTGGCAGACCGGTTACAGCCGCTTCCGCCGCTGGCGGGAAGCCGGGATCTGGGAGCGCATCCTCCAGCAATTGCAGGCTGAGGCGGCGCATGATGACCAGTTCGACGGCTCGCTGACGATGATCGACAGCAGCAGTATTCGCGCCCACCAGCATGCGGCTGGCGCGCGAAAAAAGGGGGCCGGCGCGACCAGGCACTCGGGCGGAGCCGGGGCGGGTTCGGG
>JAUJON010000170.1 GCA_030447595.1 Thermosynechococcaceae cyanobacterium YX3bin19 | reverse complement strand
TTTTGGGTCGTTGAGGGAGTACTAGTTTGGGTTGCTGGCTTTGAAGTTCTAGGCGCAGGGGCTACATCAACGCCTCGCTGAATCACAGAAGATGTCCTTTGACGTGGTTGCGTTGCAGCTCTTGGTGCTTGCCGCTCACGAGCCTGGCGCTCTTTGTACTTACGAACTCGATCTGATTGCTTTGAGCCTTTGTCCTCGAAAGTAATATTGGCTCGCACCTCACCATCTTTTTTGGCACTTGTGGGGAGCTTAAATTTCTTTTTCGCTTTTGCAAGGTCCTTTCTAATTGCTTTATCCAGCTCAGGGTCGCCCGTAGACTTAAACTTGAAGTCCACAATCTTGCCATTTTTGACAACGGCTGTAACCTTTTGCTTCAGGCCATCAAGACTAACATCGCTGCCTTCTTTGTTAATGCTCGCGCGCGTTTGGCCCCCGCCTGAACTTGCCGAACCGCTGTCGCTATCTCCGCCACTGGTTCTTTGGGTAGTATTGGACCCTGTTGCAGCGGTGGGGCGACTATCTGCTCCTACAGCTGTTCCTGGTTTTCCAACGCTACTGGGTGCCGTTGCAGTGGTGGGACGGCTACCTGATCCTCCTACCATTCCGGGCTTTACAGGAACTTGTCTTACAGGAATTCGCTCTTGACCTTCCAACAAGCTATTCAGTCCCGTTTCTGGGGACTGATCTGCCTTCTTTGTCGCTGTTGATTGGTTGTTTGCAGGAGCCTGATTGGCAGGAGGAGCCACAGGAGCTGGAGCAGGCGACACCGAACTATCAGGCTTAACGTTTTCAACTGGCTTTGAAGTTTTGGGTATCTCTAGATTTGTCTCTGTGACTTTTTCTGGAGTAGTCTCAACAGGCTTTGGCTGTTCAACTACATTGGGCGCTGTCGTCTCAACAGGCTGAACAGCCGAGAGTTCAGATGGGGCAGGTTCTTTCGGGGCTACAGGTACCGGAGGAGGGGCAGCCGACTGGGTTTCTTCTTGTGGTTGTGTCTGAGGCTCCTGTATGTCTTCCTGAGGCTCAGGCTCGGGAACCTCTTGAGGTTCAGGAGGATCTACGAGCACAAATTCAATGGGTTCGTCTTCGGGTGCCAGTGCTTTATTCCAGGGAGTGTTCACCCCGAATATCAGCGCTACACCGTGCAGTACTATTGACCCGATCAGATAAAGCGCTAGAGAAGACTTAAGCACCTTTGCTTCTCTTGCTCGCTGCTCTACAGCAATAGTGGAAATCATGCCCTAAGCTCCGATGAATTTAGAGGGCAGGAATAGAGCAGTAAATGAATGAAGGTTTGAATGCATTTTTAAGCAGCAAAACTAGTTTTGGCGATCATTGAGCACAGCGACGGGAAGTGTCCAATTTGTCAGACCTGCTTGCAAACTGGAACAGAGACCAGCAACAGCTTGCTGGGAGCGCTTGCCCCAGGTCCTGAATAGCCTATTGAAAATAATTATCACCTTGCTTCGATTAAAGTTAAGATGACTTGGAGCAAATGTCAAGCTAGAAAAAATACTATTGCAGGTGGAGAGACACTACTTTAATACCTAAGGTTCCATCGGGAGATTACCTTTGCCCACAAAGTTTGAAGCGCAACCTTACTACGTTGGGCAACAGTAATTCCAGAATTTTTTTAGGGGCATTTCCTTTATTTAGCAACCTGGGCTTGAACGTTCTTGTCGAAAATTTGATCAGTGATAGTTACGAGAAAGCCAACCGCGTTGACTAACCAGGTGGGACTTTCTGCATTGCATAGCCTCTGACCTCTAAGCATTACTGACAAGCAAGGTTTGACAGCCTGTCTTTTGACCTAGGTAGCAGTCTCCAAAAATAGTAACCTGCTGCGGTAAGGAGCTAGAGTTGTTGGCTGAGGTAGAGGCTTGTCAATTTCTAGGTCTTCTTTAAGTCAGGTTTAACTCAAGTTTTACAGTAGAGCCCCGGCCAAATACTTGACAAGTGCTTGCATTAGATTTACGGTTTCTTGAGAATCTTTCGCTGTAATTTAACGAGCTGTTAGGCTCTCTCTTCAACTGTTCTTAAGGGAATCCATGGAACTGAGTAATTTGTTCGTAGCAGGCGGCGTAGTTATGTGGCCGCTACTGGGGTTTTCGATTCTGGCGATCGCCCTGATTATGGAGCGTAGCGTTTTTTGGTTTCGGGTGAATCGGCGGCAAGGCCGGGTGGTACGCGATTCCCTGTCCCTCTACCAGCGCAATTTTGATGCGGCTTTAGCGAAACTGAAGCAAAACGCAGATTTGCCAATTGCTCGGATTTTCCTCGGTGCCTTGGCAATCGACCAGGCAACCCCTGATGAATTTCGCCTGGCCTTAGAAAGTATTGCTCAAGCTGAGTTACCCTCACTGAAGCGCTTCAACACCATCTTTGAAACCATCATCGCCCTGTCTCCCCTGCTGGGTTTGCTGGGTACGGTTCTCGGTTTAATTCACTCCTTTGCCTCGCTTCAGGTTGGTAATGTTGGAGGAACGGAGACCACTGCGGTCACGGCTGGCATCAGTGAGGCGTTGGTGTCTACCGCGTCAGGGTTAGTGGTTGCCATCTTTACGCTGCTGTTCGCTAACACCTTTCGCGGATTTTACCTGCGGGAAATCGCCTTTATTCAGGAGTGCAGTGGTCAGCTCGAACTGCTACACCGCCGCCGTCACCAGCCCCTGGAGGTCTTCAATGCGTCTACCCGATGAGCCAGAGGCTCCGTTCCAGATCAACATCGTGCCGATGATCGATGTGATCTTTGCGATTTTAGCCTTCTTCATTATGTCTACGCTCTTTTTGACGCGTTCAGAAGGGCTACCGGTGAATTTACCCAAAGCTGCCAGTGCAGTTACCCAACAACCCACCAAGATCACAGTCACCTTGGACGCGCAGGGGCAGCTATTTCTCAATCGCAAGCCGGTGCGCTTAGAGGTGCTAGAAGCACAAGTTCGTGACCTAGTGGGCCGCAATCAGCAGGTGCTAGTGATCGTCAACGCTGATGCAAAAGTTAACCACGGTCAGGTGATTTCCGTCATGGATCGGGTGCGCCGTATCGAAGGAGCGAAGCTGGCGATCGCTACCCGTAAATCTTAGCTTTAAGTAACTTCCCCTCGCGACTAAGCTGGGCCGTTAAGGTGATGTCAAGTTGATTTGAGCTTTTTCATAGATAGCTTTCTGCTGAGGAGTTGACTCGCGTAAGCACTCAGCATGGACACGCTCTAAACCCTCGATATATTCCTGATTCTGAGCCAAAGCCGAATTTGCCTGTGTTGACGTGATTAGCGCTAGCTGGGCTCTCAGGGGTAGTCGACGAAATGCTTCTAGGCGTTTGTCAAGAGAAGACATTTTTTATATATTTAACTACATGCGGATGGCGAGACTCGAACTCGCAAGGCTTTCGCCACACGCCCCTCAAGCGTGCGTGTCTACCGATTCCACCACATCCGCTTGGGATGAACTGTACAGGTACGTCTTTATTAGAATAGCTTAGAACAGCGTTCCCAACTTCAGTTACAACGATTTTCTAGAGTTGTTTGCTGGCAAAAGGGGACAGGTTAGCCCTATCCCCTCAGACTGGTAAGTACTTGTACTCTAGCTGATAGTGTAAGCTCAGACCTTGCTTAAGCAGCTACCTTTGGTTGAGACCAAACACCATTCTCGTCGGCTTGGTACTGTTCGTGAATGGTATCCCAAGCGGTGTGTTCCGCCGTGGCTGGATCATTGGATTCAGAAAGTGCAGCATTATAGCGTTCAATAAAGGTCTTTTGCGCATCCTCTGATAGATGGGCCTTGTTCTCAGCTGACAGGTCATTGGGGCTGTTGAGTGCGCCGGAAGCCGGACGGGGTAGAGTTACCT
>JAUJON010000169.1 GCA_030447595.1 Thermosynechococcaceae cyanobacterium YX3bin19 | reverse complement strand
ATTGACGATAAAATATTAGTTGTTATTATTGTTAAAAGTCTTTTTGTGAATTTATTCGTAAAAGATTTGAAATATTTAGGGAGATCATTAAAAATGAGTCTGCGGAAAGCTTCTCCAATAGGTAGAATACTGCTTGAGTACTGGGAAGGTATTACTGGTAGTAACGTCTTCGATTTAACCAAAACCACTAATTATCCAGATAAACCTTTTGGAAGGAATTATCCGACCAGCTTTGAAGGGATTAGCCAATGGGGAAATAATTATGGGAGCCGTATTCGAGGATATATTCATCCGCCTGTAACCGGCTCCTATATTTTTTGGATTTCCAGCGATGATGGAAGTGAATTGTGGTTAAGTAGTGATAACAACCCAGCTAACAAGCAACTAATTGCTTCGGTAACAGGGGGATGGACTGATCCGTATGTATGGACTAAGTATGCTTCGCAACAGTCCCCTCCAATTGCTCTAACGGCTGGGCAAAAATATTATGTTGAGGCATTGCATAAAGGAGGAACGGGTGGCAACCATATGGCGGTTGGCTGGCAGTTGCCAGACGGCAAATTTGAAAGGCCAATTCCTCAGTACCGTTTTTCTTTTTTTAGAACCACTGACACTATCCCTTTGCGGGCCGACATACTTAAAACGTTGAGTACAGGGCATCCCCGCCTTCTAGCTTCAGCTCAGGGGTTTGCCCAACTTAAAAATCAGGTGGCAGAAAATTCAGAGATTATTAATTGGTTTCAAATTGTTAGGCAAAACGCTGTTAAGTTATTGAGCCAGCCTGTAGCTACCTACACCTTTGCCAATGGGAATCTTTTAGATACCAGTAGAAGAGTAGTAGAGAGAATTTCTACCCTGGCTTTAGCTTACAAAATAGATAGCGAAGCACAATATGCTACTAGAGCCTGGCAAGAACTTCAAGCAGTGGCAAATTTCCCTGACTGGAATCCAAAGCATTTTCTAGACACTGCAGAAATGACTAGCGCCTGTGCAATTGGGTATGACTGGTTGTATGAATTTTTGACCGTAGACCAGCGTACTGTTGTTCGTAACGCAATTCTGAATAAGGGGCTAAAAGAGGCTTTGGTGGCATACAACAATTCTACGTGGTGGGTTAAAGCCCGTACTAACTGGGGAACGGTGTGCCATGGCGGTATTGGTATGGGTGCATTAGCTATAGGTGACGAAGAACCAACGATAGCAGGAGATGTCATTTATCAGGGCCTGGGATTTCTTCGGGATTACGCGTACGCATCTTTTGCCCCTGAAGGAGGATACAACGAAGGTCCCGCATACTTGGATTACGCCCTTACTTACCTTGCTACATATTTAGCGGCACTAGAAACAGCGCAAGGGTCAGACTTTGGGCTATCAGACCTGCCTGGAATTTCTGAAACAGGTCTATTTTTTACTTACATCAAAGGGGCTACTGGCAAGGCTTTTAATTATGGTGATGGTGGCGATACTCTAAGAACTTCACCTAATATGTTCTGGCTGTCTCGTCGATTCAACCGGCCATTGTATTCGTGGCAACACCGCAAAGAAGCTTTTGCTAGCCCGTTTGGAGTGTTCTGGTATGATCCCCGTAGCGAAAGCTCTAATGTATTTAACCTACCGCTAGATAAATATTACTCTCAACTGGAAGTTAGTAGTCACCGTAGTGCCTGGGAAAACTACAATGCCCTATCTATAGGGTTTAAAGCAGGGGATAATAAGGCACCCCATGGGCACTTAGACGTCGGTAGTTTTGTGTTAGATGCCCTAGGGCAGCGGTGGGTTCCAGACTTGGGTGCTGATAATTACAGCTTACCTGGTTACTTTGATTCACAACGCTGGACCTACTACCGGTGTCGGGCAGAAGGGCATAATACATTAGTCATCAATCCTGACAGTGCTCCTGACCAAAATCCAACTGCAGTAGCCAAAATTATCCGGTTTGCAACGAATACTCAGAGGGCGTTCTCGGTTGCTGATATGACTCCTGCTTATGCCCAGAAAGCCCAAAAGGTTTGGCGGGGTATTGGCTTATTTCAGAACCGAACGCAAGTTGTTGTCCAGGATGAAATTACCTCGAGTACTCCTGCAAAGGTTTGGTGGTTCATGCACACGTTTGTAACACCTACGCTAAGCAGTGATGGACTATCTGCAACCCTCGTATCTAGTACTCTCTCTAGCAGACTCTGGGTGCGTATTCTATCTCCCACAGATGCAAGATTCAAAGTTATGGCTGCTTCACCTCTGCCAACATCACCGAATCCTTCTGGGCAGAATACTAACGTTGAGTACCGTAAGCTAGCGATTGAACTTAGCGATGTAACGAATGTGCAAATATCGGTGCTCCTGTTACCCCTTCGCTCGCAGGAAAATCCTCCATCGACGCTGCCAATGGTAATCCCGTTAGCAGATTGGCTATAGTCGTTAGTGCATCAAGGCGTTATGAGTTCATGCTGTCACGTTGTCCCAAGCAGGTACAACATACTGCAAGCACCCTAGTGAAGGGAGTAGATTACGAGGCATCAGCCGAGATCCACAAGTGGCTACGCCAAAGTTAGTCTACAACGAAGAAGCTTTCAGGCATTCGCAAGATCTCAATAACGCCTTTTACAGATTGTTACGCTTTCTGGGCTAGGGGAGGCTCTAAACTGTAGGCATAGCAAAAGTTGGCAAAGTTAGTTTTTAGTTTTCACGATCTATCAGTCCTATGTTTCCTATTCATCGTCCGCGCCGCCTTCGTAGTCATCCCCAACTCCGCCGGATGGTGCGAGAACACGTTTTGACCACCAATGACTTGATCTATCCCTTGTTTGCGGTTCCCGGTGAGGCGATCGCCCAGGAAGTCAAATCCATGCCTGGGGTTTACCAGCTCTCGGTGGACAAGATTGTGGAAGAAGCCAAACAAGTCTACGACCTGGGAATTCCAGCCATTATCCTGTTTGGAATTCCCACAGAGAAAGACCAAGAAGCAACCGGGGCCTGGCATGATCACGGAATTGTGCAGCAGGCGGCGACGGCGGTGAAGCAGGCCGTGCCAGATCTGATTGTGATTACCGATACTTGCCTGTGTGAATATACCAGCCACGGCCACTGCGGCTACTTAGAAGTGGGAGATTTGACTGGGCGAGTGCTTAACGACCCCACCCTGGAGCTGGTCAAGAAAACTGCTGTCTCTCAAGCTCAGGCTGGGGCCGATATTATTGCCCCCTCCGGAATGATGGATGGGTTTGTCCAGGCAGCCCGCTCTGCTCTGGACGAGGCGGACTTTCAAGACACGCCAATTTTTTCCTACGCTGCTAAATATGCTTCAGCTTACTACGGTCCCTTCCGGGATGCTGCAGATTCAGCTCCCCAGTTTGGCGATCGCCGCACCTACCAAATGGACCCAGCCAATGCCCGTGAAGCCCTAAAGGAAGTCCGCCTGGATATTCACGAAGGGGCAGATATGCTAATGGTCAAGCCCGGCTTAGCCTACATGGATATTATCTGGCAGGTGAAACAAGCCTCGGAATTACCCGTAGCAGCCTATAACGTTTCTGGGGAGTACTCAATGGTGAAGGCGGCAGCCCTGAATGGTTGGGTAGATGAAGAACGGGTGGTGCTGGAGACCCTGACCGGCTTTAAACGGGCGGGGGCAGACATGATCCTCACTTATCATGCAAAGGATGCCGCCCGCTGGTTGAACAGTTAATTTGCTTCAAGGAGAACTGGCAGCCCTGGCTGCCGCACTACTCTGGGCATTAGCCTCCGTTATCTATGGCCGGATTGGGCAACAAGTCGTGCCGTTGGGGCTCAATTTTAGTAAAGGGATCATTGCGATCGCCCTCCTCATCGTGACACTGCTGCTCCAGGGGGA
>JAUJON010000168.1 GCA_030447595.1 Thermosynechococcaceae cyanobacterium YX3bin19 | reverse complement strand
ACCCGACTGCTTGCTCCGTCTCGACTGGCTCCACGGGATGCTTCGCCCTCCAGGCTTCGAAGCCACCCCTGAGCTGGGGCCACGGTTGCGGGTTCGCGGAACTGACGGCGGTAGAGGTCGGCGTTGTGTATGGCGAGCGGTGGACGATCACGACGTTCGTGCTCCCGTCCAGGAGCCTCCTAAGTGCCCGCTGCACAGTCGCCTCCTCGGCGTGTGTCGACAATACGTTTTCGCACGTTATCATGAGCTCTGGTAACTAGCACCATACGGATGGTACCAAGTGTCAAAGATTAATCAGATTCAGAACAGGCTACGAGAACTGGAGGGCGGAGCGTTTCAAAAACTCGCCGATGCCTACCTTCACAAGAAGGGGTATGAGCGTATCAATCCGCTCGGTTCGGTCATCGGAGCTAATAAGGTAAGGCAGGGCACTCCTGACACGCTGGTTGCCCTGCCTAACGGGAAATACGTCTTCGTTGAACATACGACGACTCAGGAAGACAAGGTTTACGGGAAGCTCAAGAGAGACCTTGAAAAATGCTTCGACGAATCGAAGACAGGAGTTTCCACCAAGAAGATTGAGGAAGTGGTGTTTTGCCACACCTCCAATCTCTCGGTACAAGAGGAGAACGTTCTCGCAGAGGAGTGCCAGAAGCACGGAGTCAATCTCAACATTTTTGGTATCGGTCCCTTATCCTATGATCTTTATCAGAAGCACTTGGGTATTGCCCGAGACTTCCTCGGGGTTGAGGTGGACACGGGACAAATCGTTGCTCCTGATGAGTTCGTTGTCGCTTACAACAAGAACGAACTCGCTACTGATCTCGATACGACTTTCCGTTTCCGAGAAGAAGAGGTCGAGCAGACATTACAAGGGCTTGAAGAGAGGGATCTTGTCCTCGTATCTGGACGAGCTGGGGTTGGAAAATCCAGACTTGCGCTAGAGTGTTGTGAGCGGTTTAAAGAGGCGCATCCTGGATACGAAGTTCGATGCGTCTTCAACAAGGGCCCTGACCTATTCGATGACCTCCGCGTTCACTTTTCGGAGCCAGGTCACTATCTCATTCTTGTAGACGATGCTAACCGCGTGAGCCGGTTTGAATATGTCGTTCAACTTCTCCAAGACCAGCGCAAAGACCAGCAGATTAAAGTGGTCGCCACGGTGCGCGACTATGCGGTCGACAAGGTTCGGGAGGCGACGCAACCTCACGGTGGTGGAGTCGAGGTGGCGCTACGTCCTTTTGAGGAAGAGCAGATCAAACAGCTAATCGAGGACGAGCATGACATCCGCAACTCCCTTTACCTTGAGCGGATTGCGGATATTGCCCAAGGTAACCCACGTCTCGCCATAATGGCAGCCGAAGTAGCAAAGCAGAAAGAAACCCTTCAGAGTATCGGCGATGTGTCGACTCTCTACGATGTATATTTCGCTTCTATTCGAGAGGATCTTGAAGAGCTAGGTACACAAGCTCTACTCAAGGTTGCCGGAATCGTCACGTTTTTTCGAGCCGTAGATCGCTCAAATGAAGAGATGATGAGTGCTATTGAAGAGGCTTTCGGAATCTCCTCGGAAACATTCTGGGAAGCTGCACAGCGCCTCCACGACCTAGAAGTCTTTGATATGTACGAGACTGAGGTGGTACGAGTTTCAGATCAAGTTCTCGCTACTTACCTTTTCTATCTTGCTTTCTTCAAAGAACGTGTGCTCAACTTCGCGGCCCTTCTCGACCACTTCTTCCCTCGTCTTCGTCACAGGGTAATAGACTCTATTAATCCCATCCTAAACGCCTTTGATAGCGAGTCGGTCATAGGGGCAATGCGGCCACAAGTTGATAAAGCTTGGCAGTCCAAAAAGGAAGCCAGCGACGAAGAGGGCTTGCTTCATCTCATGGATGTGTTTTGGTTCCTGAAGGAAACAGATACGCTCTTATGCATTAGCGAACGTATCTCCGAAATGCAGCCGGAGTTGGTAAATCTCTCGAAAATGCGAATCGGGAACAACTCCAACATACCTTCGCCTTCGATTCTTAGCATACTAGGCTCGTTTGCATACTCGGATGAGCCTACGCTCCGGATGGCGCTTGACCTTCTCTTCCGTTACCTAGCAAAGCGTCCGAGCGACCTGCCATTAGTACTGCACCTTCTCACTGATCAGTTCGGGTTCAAGCACACCTCATACATAAGAGGATTCGCCGTACAACGGGCAGTAATCGATGTACTGGAGGAACGGCTACAAGAGGGGAAAGACGAAGTGTTGTCGAAACTCTTCCTTGCTGTCGCGGAGAAATACCTGCACACGCACTTTAGTAGCTATGAGTCGAAAGGCTCGCACGCCATTCAGATCACCAACTTTGACCTCACTCCAACGCCCGAGTTGATGCGGCTTCGAGGAGCTATTTGGAGTCGACTTTTTTGTTTATACAGAGTACCGATATTGCGGAAAGAGGTGCTCGGCGTCCTGCAAAACCACAGTAAGTATGGTTGTAGGGCTTCCGGTAACGAGATAGTAGCTCAGGACGCAACGGAAGTGCTGCCTTTCGTCGAGTCTGAGCTAGATCCAGGTGACTACCAGCACTGCTCAGTGGTTCACGAGTACCTGGATCTTCTGGACAGATGTGACGTTGCGTTTGACGATACGCTGCGGAATCGATTTAAGAACGAAACCTACAGCCTTTCGGAACTACTGTGCAATGATAGGGTGGAGAGGCGGAACCTCAACCTAGACTACGAGCAGTACCGGCGGTACAAGAAGGAGCAAATAGAAGCGTACTTTGTCAGCTATAACCTCGACGATTACGAGCGACTGTTTGAGCACTGCGTCGTTATCCGAGAGCACTTAGACCAGGGCGAGCAATACCAGCTAGAGGGTGGGGTCATAGAGGTGTTTCTCGCATTGGCTGTCCGCCAACCAGGCTTGTACGTTGAGGTACTAGAGCGCTACCTGGAATTAGGCGATCCTCTCCGGCTCAGATCCCTTTCTATAGTTGAGGAATTAGTGAGAATACGTGGTGCTGAGAACTCATACGAAGTCCTCAGTCGACCAAACTACTCGACAAAACGCTACTGGTTGTTCGGCTATTTTCAGTCTCTGCCTTGCAAGGAGACCAAAGCAGAACACTTGAGTCAGATCTACGCATTGTATCGAGAGGCGGAGAGGGGAGAGCTACCGTACAGTTTCGACTTTCTACTTAAGTACCGATCACTTGATAAAGACGTAGTCGCTCATACGACGCAGATCGTCACAGAAAAAGTTGAGATGGATATTGGCTTTGCCTTCGCTCTCTCGGGACTGTTCAATCCAGACACGGTAGCAAATAAGGCGATTACTGAGCTCTTCGCCGACCACCTCGACCTACTAAAACGAGCCTACTTTGCAGCGTTAGATGCACGTGAGAACGAGGATTACGATAGACACACCTTCGCCCGCATTCTGGACCTCGATTCCGACTTCATTCTGGAGTACATCGACCACATATATGAGCAGAAGGAGCGGTTAAGCCAACACGACGACACCCACGATTATTCCTTTCTATGGATGAGGGATGATTACATAGAGTTGATAGGGCGGGTTGCAGAGCGGATCTACGAACAGGAGCAGGAGCGGATCATACTGTCGGGTACTTATCTAGAAACGTTCTTCAGGGTGAACGGAGAAGATAAGCCTTAAGTCACAGTGAAGCTGGAACAAGCCTTGAAACTTCTAATCTAATTTCGAAAAAAAATCACCAAATTAAACGATAATGAAAAAAAGAAAATAAACAACTAAAAAATATCAATCTACACAACAAATAAATTAAAATAAAAATTCAAAAAACATATAATAAAGATATAAAAGATATGCAAAAGTAGATGGA
>JAUJON010000167.1 GCA_030447595.1 Thermosynechococcaceae cyanobacterium YX3bin19 | reverse complement strand
GCTGCAGGGCGACCAATAAAGATAAAGGCTCACTAACACCAGCACTAATCGGCCGCCTTCTAGGCGATTCCAAACTTAATATGACTTTTTGTAACGAGTTGAATGCTTCAGTGAGAAAGCTACGCCTTACTGTTAATCTGGTTCCTAGGTAATTGTGATGAACTTAACCAAAGTGGTTTAAGGTCTTCAGGAATTTTTTTAATAACCTTCATCCATAAAAGAGTTAGAGGAGTTATCTCTGAATCCAATTTAAATGCTTAAATCTTTTAACAAATAAAGTGTGCAGAGACTTTATTCTCAAGCTTGATTCTCTTGACCAGCGCCTTAGGCTTGGTCTTGCAAGCAAAAATATAGTAGAGTGCCTGAGGTTGTAGGGCTGTGCTTAAAGTTTGTGCTTAGACCAAACGTTTTGATTAACCACCTGGATGGGGATAGAGGCAATGAAATACCTTGAGAGCAAGCTATTATGTTTGATTTCAGTGCCTTTAGGCAGGTTACTTAACCCTTAGTCTGGTTATTCTTCTCAGGTTTACCTGTATGTCTGATATTCCTTTTACCCTAGACCAGTTACGCATTCTCAAGGCGATCGCCGCTGAAGGAAGCTTTAAGCGGGCTGCTGATAGTTTATATGTCTCTCAGCCTGCTGTCAGTCTTCAGGTACAGAATCTTGAGCGCCAACTGGATGTTCCCCTGTTCGACCGGGGCGGACGACGGGCACAACTCACAGAAGCAGGACATCTGCTTTTAAGTTATGGCGATCAAATTCTTACTCTTTGTCAAGAGACTTGCCGGGCCATTGAAGATCTGCAAAACCTTCAGGGAGGCACATTGGTCATTGGTGCCAGCCAAACAACAGGCACTTACTTGATGCCCCGACTGATTGGTTTATTCCGGCAACGGTATCCTGAAGTTGTAGTTCAGCTTCATGTTCACTCTACGCGCCGGACATGCTGGAGTGTAGTTAACGGTCAGATTGACCTGGCGCTTATTGGTGGTGAAGTTCCCTCTGAGACCCTGGAGAATCTAGAGGTCATCGCCTATACCGAAGATGAACTGGCGTTGATTTTACCCCCCTTCCACCCCCTGGCGCAGGTTAAAACCATTTCCAAAGAAGACCTTTATAAGCTGCAGTTTATTGCACTAGATTCTCAATCTACGACCCGAAAAGTGATTGATCAAATTCTTGCTGGGGGAGATATCGATATTCGGCGCCTAAAAGTTGAAATGGAGCTGAATTCAATCGAAGCGATTAAAAACGCAGTGCAGTCTGGACTTGGAGCTGCCTTTGTGTCAGTCTCAGCGATTGAAAAGGAACTCCAACTGGGTGTGCTTCAACAAGTTTACGTCGAAAATGTCGTAGTTAAACGAGTACTGTCCTTGATCTTTAACCCGAATCGCTATCGTTCAAAAGCTGCAGAAGCTTTTAGCCGGGAAATCTTACCCCAATTTGCCACCTTAGAAGCTGCCAAAAAAGTATTGCTCTATTCTGCAACAACGGCGGCGGCTTGGAAGACAGTTGCTTCCAATACTCGAGAGTAACTCCGCTCCAAAACGCCGGAAAACGTCTGAGAGTTTTCCGGCGTCTTCGCACAGCCGCAGGATAGTCGTATTTTAGCCTTGCCACTCCTATCCACGGGTTTGGGGTGCCACACTGAGAATATGAAGACTCAGAAGCAACCCCGGGTCCTACTCAGGCATGAGCTGCGGCAATTTCTGGCAGTATTCCGTTACAGCGGGCGAGCCCTGGGCCTTGTCTGGAGCACTAGCCATGTTCTGACAGTCACTTTGGCACTCCTCACCCTGGGGGCAGGTCTCTTACCCGCAGTCATTGCCTACACGGGCAAGTTGATTGTCGATAGCGTGGTTTTGGCTTCTCAGGCAGGGCTAGAGCCGGACTTCTGGACACCTTTAAGCTATGTCGGCTTCGAGGGAATTGCGGTCGCATTACTGGCCGGAACGAAACGAGGGCTAACCGTCTGTCAGTCCTTACTCCGAGCCTTACTGGGCCAGCGAGTCAATATTTTAATCCTGGAGAAGGCCTTGGAATTGGATTTGGCCCACTTTGAGGATTCGGAGTTCTACGATAAAATGACCCGCGCCCGGCGGGAAGCTTCCAGCCGCCCCTTGAGTTTGGTCAGCCGAACTTTCTCCCTAGCTCAGGACACTATCTCACTTGTGACCTACGGGAGCTTGCTGCAGCAGTTCTCGGCCTGGGCAGTAGTGGTACTAACCGTGGCGTCCATACCTGCTTTTATCGCTGAAACTCGTTTTGCTAGTCAGGCATTTCGCTTGTTCCGCTGGCGTGCTCCCGAGACCCGAGAGCAAAACTACTTAGAAACGCTGATTGCCCGCGAAGACTACGCCAAAGAGGTGAAGCTGTACCAGCTAGGCTCAATGATGCTCCAGCGTTATCGCACAATCTTTCATCGTCTCTACGGAGAAGACCGTGACTTAACCCTGCGTCGGGGAGTTTGGGGCTACTTGTTGGGCCTAGTGAGTACGGCTACCTTCTACGCCGCTTATGTCTGGATTGTCATTGAGACGATTGCCGGTCGGATTTCTCTTGGGGACATGACGATGTACCTAATAGTGTTCCGCCAGGGACAATCCACCTTCTCGGCTGCCCTGACCTCAGTCGGCGGTATGTACGAAGACAATCTTTACCTGTCTAACCTCTATGAATTTCTAGAGCAGGATATTCCTCAGCCACAGGGGCGGGCCACTCAGGGTTTAGCCCCTCAAGACGGTATCCGCTTTGAAAATGTCTGCTTCCACTACCCCGGCAGCTTGCAACCGGCCTTGAGCGGGATTTCCTTTCACCTGAAGCCAGGAGAGAAATTAGCCTTGGTAGGCGAGAATGGCTCGGGTAAAACCACCCTAATCAAGCTCTTAACCCGGCTGTATAGCCCGGACTCAGGGCGAATTTTACTGGATGGACTTGATCTGCGCGAGTGGGACGTTGAGGTCCTGCGCCGGCGCATCGGCGTGATATTCCAGAACTTTGTTCGCTACCAGTTCACGGTTGGAGAAAACGTGGGGGTTGGAGATGTGGATTATCTAGAGGACCGAGACCGTTGGGCGATCGCTGCGGAAAAGGGCATGGCCCAACCTTTTATTGAGGAAATGCCAGAGGGGTACCAAACCCAGTTAGGCCGTTGGTTTAAAGGAGGCCGGCTGGGAACTGCTCCAGCAGCTCCAGCCCGACGCCGGCACGCGTGACATCCCCGTGATCGTCACCTCCACCGATCCCCACTTGCTGGAGCGTGCAGAGGCAGACCAGGATCGCTACGCCGGGCGCAGCTGGATGGCCAAGCCCTTTGACCTGGACCACCTGCTGACAACGGTGGAGGACCTGGTCGGCACGGCGTGAGCCGCCGCAACGGTCAGGACGGGTCGTGCTGACCGTCCGACGACGGGGACCGGCGGAGCAGCTTCACCTGAGCCGCGAGCACCGTTGCCGCCGCCTCAATGACCGCGAGTCCGGCGAGGAGCCGCTCACCGTCCGCTGTCTCCAGCTGGCGAAGCCGACGCTGCATCAACTGCGTCTGGCCTTTGATGATCGTAAGGGGCGTGATCAGGTTGTGGATGGACTGAGGGGACAAGGTGTCGGGGGGCAGAGTGGGCGGGATCGTGGAGTCGGAGTCGTCTGGCGGTGCGCGGCCTGGCATGGAAAGGTCCCTTTCGAGTTGGAGGTGAATGCCTCCACCACCCCTCTACGCACGGACTACGCCATCTAGCACGAGTGGGGCGCTGTCACTGACGTCCCAGGTGGCCGGGTGTGCATCCGCCTCCATTCATCGCAACGGACCTAGTCCGACTCAACCGGTGCCGATCCCGCCGGATGGTATGGGAGCTGGGCGATGATGGTCTCCGGGGTGTCT
>JAUJON010000166.1 GCA_030447595.1 Thermosynechococcaceae cyanobacterium YX3bin19 | reverse complement strand
TGACACTTCTATAGCTAGTTATATATACTTTGTCCGTCACTAGTGAGCTTGGTCACTAGACTACAAAACTTGTGGTTTCTCCTTGAGCCGCCTGCCAGCTGCGGGCGTCATAGTAAAGATCTTCTAAGGAGATACTGTACAGGCTCTCTTTCAACTTCTGATGCAGGCGATTCCACAGGGTAAAGGTGACCCAGTCACCCGCCTGGCTAGCGTCTGGATCGTGGTGCGGGAGGGGCTCAATTGACTCGCCCACGGCTTCGAGAATTTCACCCAAGGAGATTTGGGCGGGCGATCGTGCCAGTTGATACCCCCCCTGAGGCCCCCGCACCGAGATCACCAGCCCGACCCGGCGCATTTCAATCAGGAGTTTCTCTAGGTAGGGCGCAGGCAGGTCTTGCCGTTGGGCGATCGCTCGCACCGACGTTGGCCCCTGCCTGGATTGCAACGCCAGATCCAGTAATGCCTTGACGCTATAGTGTCCGCGAGTGGTTAACATCATGGTGTAATGCTGAATTGAACCCAAGGCCCACCCAGTGCCATCATAGTACTGTAAGGCATTGGTGACTTGGGGACAGAATGGATCAACTACGTCTCTTACAAGAACAGGCTGGCGCCGTATTTGAATCGAGTATGGGGATTAAAGTGCCAGCGAGTTTTGGCAATGATGCAGAGGCTATTCAGGCTGTCTCTCAGGGAGTTGCCCTCGTTGATCGCTGCCACTGGGGGCGGCTACAGGTGTCTGACCAGGACAGGCTGGCCTTCCTCCATAATCAAAGTACGAATAACTTTCAGCTATTAAAACCTGGGCAGGGTTGTGATACGGTCTTTGTCACGGCAACAGCTCGGGTAATTGACTTAGCCAGTGCCTACGTCACTGAGGATGCTGTGGTTCTGCTCGTTTCCCCAAATCGCCGGCAGAAATTGCTGGAGTGGCTGGATCGGTTTATCTTTTTTGGCGATCGCGTTCAGGTCGCTGATATTACGGGTACAACGGCAGCTTTTAGTTTGATCGGGCCAGCCAGCAGGAAGGTGCTCCAGCAACTCAACGCTGGTGGAATCATTGGTGCCCCCTATGGTAGTCATGATTTATGCAATATTAATGGCGTAGAAGCACGAGTTGCGGTAGGCAGCGGCTTAGCCACCGAAGGATATACTCTGATTACCGCTACAGATCAAGCAGCAGCCCTGTGGAGCACCTTGGTCGAAACTGGGGCCCTGACCCTAGGTGAGCGAGGCTGGGAGCAACTTCGTATCACCCAAGGCCGTCCTAAGCCCGATCAGGAACTGACTGAGGACTATAATCCTTTAGAAGCCAGTCTTTGGCAGACTATCTCCTTTGATAAAGGCTGCTACATTGGTCAAGAAACCATTGCCCGCCTCAACACCTACAAAGGCGTCAAACAGCAGCTTTGGGGAGTACACCTGAGCCAGCCCGCAGAGCCGGGAACAGCAGTGACAGTGGCAGGTACCAAGGTGGGTACCCTTACCAGCTTTACGGAAACCGCAGAGGGCCTCTTTGGTCTTGCCTACGTGCGGACGAAAGCCGGAGGAGAGGGCCTGGAAGTTGGTATTGGAGAGAGCCAGGGCCGACTGGTTGATCTACCGTTTCTGATGCACAACCACCAGTAGTATGTTATTTCCACCAGGACTGGATCGTAAGCTTAGAGTTGAGCGACATCGGTTGGGATTGCAAAATATTAATTTTTCGGCTGAGTAATGCTTTAAACCAACAAGAAAAAATCTCCAGCGGCTTTACTGCATCAGATAAGAACCGAGGTTCTGTCCGCCCTTTGTGGCTCCAGGTCCAGGCTAAACTTTTTTTTGTGGGTTTCAGCTTAATATAGCCCTAAGCATGTACGTTAGGACACTGTTTGAATCCGGCATCGACACAATCACGAAAGCTATCAAATTCATTCCAGCGTTGCCTCATCCAGTTCTTCAGGACAAACCACCAATGCTCGATCTTGTTTAAGTCTGGAGAATAGGGGGGAAGGTACCACAACTCACATCCAGCCACTGCCACAACTTCATCAATGTACTGGGAGAAATGGAAACTGGCATTATCGATAACAATGCGGCAGTGTGCCGGAAGAATTATTCTCCCGGCACACTGCCTTGACATCCCCTGGCTGCAATTGTGGCAGCAGATACTCCTCTAACCACAGCTCAAACAAGTCTCGGTTGCACGAACCTCTATGATCTTAAAACCAATGCTATTGGGCAGCAGCGGTCCCAGAACCTTGCTCAGATGATGGACAGCCTCCGTTCCTACTTACGGAGCACTCAGTGCTATCCACACATCATCCAAAGTTGAGTGAGAATCAGGTGCCAGTGTTACTGTGATTTTGCACCTATATAAGTTAAGAAGAATAACACCAATGTTGAAACGATTAATCATAGCCATCGCCTTTATCTTGCTGGCATCGCTTCCAACGTTGGCACAGATTCCAAATCCGACAAAATTCAATCAAACCTTCACGCATCACACAGCAAATGTTAACAACGTTCGCCTTCATTACGTCACAGGCGGTAAAGGTAAAGGCGATGCAGTTGTACTGTTGCATGGATTTGGCGGTACTTGGTATACATGGCGACACGTTATGCCCGCCCTCGCTGAACAATATATGGTTGTCGCCCCTGATATGCGCGGCTCTGGTGATTCAGAGAAACCTTTTGCCGGGTACGACAAGAAAACGGCGGCAGAAGACATTTACCAACTTGTACAGAAGCTGGGACATAAACGCATCTATCTTGTCGGACATGACATCGGCGTAATGGTAGCTTTCGCGTATGCGGCATCACACCCGGACGACGTGAAGCGTTTAGTGTTGATTGACTCTGTGCCGCCCGGTGCAGGAAATTGGGAAAACTTTACGCGCGACCCGAAGCGTTGGCACTTTGGCTTTCACCAAGCATTAAATCTTCCCGAAGCCCTTGTCGAAGGACGCGAACGAATCTATCTCAATCGTTTCTGGCAAGACCTCGCCTATGACCCGCAGGCGATAACGGAAGCTGACAAAGACGAATACTTACGCGGCTACGCTGCGCCGGGCGGGATGCGCGCTGCGTTCGAGTATTATCGCGCGATGCCGGAAGATGCGAAGCAGAATCAAGAATACTTCAAACGTAAACTGACGATGCCCGTGTTAGCTCTAGGTGGCGCACAAGGAAGCGGAAAGCCTGCCGTTGACATAATCAAAACTCTGGGAACGAACGTGCGCGGCGAAGTAGTTGAGAATTGTGGACATTGGGTTTCCGAAGAATGTCCCGAATATCTAGCACAGCAGCTTCTCGCCTTCTTTGATGGAGAGAAGTAGCCGTGCTCTGAGATTGCGCGCCAACTGGCAAATCATGGGAGGGAACGGCGAGGGAGCACGCTTCTCGTCACCCTTTCTAAAGTTCGGGAGCATCAATGCCGTCACCTGCACCACAGGTCTAGGGTATTGCGACTGATATTCAACATCCGGCTCACATCCGTTTTGTGTTCTCCTCGTTTCACTGCGACGATTGCTTTTTGGAGAGGGTTATAACTGTAGGGGGCAGGTATAGCGGTCCCTGGTTGCTCTTTTCTCCCTACTATACATCCTAATAATACTCCGTAGAGCTATATCGGTCCCTTACCCGACAGTTAAGTCTAAGGAAAGATTTAGTTGCTAACCCAGTGAACTACACCTGAAATAAGGTACTTCAGCGATGCAAGCAGGACTCCAATGGAGACGATCTACGGTAATTTACAAGGTTTAAAGCCTAGTCACATCAAGCAACTGCAAAAGCTGTATGAGCAATGGCAACCGGACGATCACCTCATCACTCCTGAGTTCGCCCAACAACTTGCCACCATTAGTCATGAAATTCATCAGCCAGTTTGCCTCTACAGTAATCGCCGGGGACAGGTTGTGCGCGTG
>JAUJON010000165.1 GCA_030447595.1 Thermosynechococcaceae cyanobacterium YX3bin19 | reverse complement strand
GAAGGATTAAGCTTAGCCCAATTTACCTACTGGTGCCAGCGATTTGACCAAGAACTTTCTTTGAGTTCCACCATTGATAAAGCTAGTTCACCTGTTGCAGCTAATCCGGCTATTGCTCCCAATCCTGGTTTTACCCAAATTAGCTTACCAGCTGATAAAAGTGGTTGAGCGTCAAATTTGGTGAAAAGTTGGATGATTCATTGTTGAGCAGGTATGAATGCCTGCTTACTTTTTCCTGAAGCCTTAGCCTTTCGCTACAGTACTGTCTCCGCAAATACGGTTGAGTGTGGTCTGATGGGCAGCACTCCTTTCGGTACCTGTCCGCTATGCCAAAGAGCCAGTAGTAAAGTACACCGCTATTACCAGCGGAAAGTGCAGGACTTACCCATCAGCGGTAAAATTGTAAAACTCTATATCAGTACCCGGAAGTTTTTCTGCCAGCAGGACTCCTATCCGCGGAAAGTATTTGCCGAACGTTTTGGCTCCTGTCTCAGGCCCTGGCAAAGAAGGCTGGAAAGATCCAATGAGCAGATACAAGCGGTAGGTCTAAGTTGCGGCAGTAAGCCTGGGGCAAGGATATGTGAAGTGATCGGATTACCCGTAAGTGCTTCCACTCTGCTCTAGAGTGATGAAGAAAACGGCTTTACCAGAAGTGGTTACGCCGAAAGTACTGGGAGTGGATGAACTGGACCTGAAGCTAACGGATGGCGAAGCACATCCGAACTTCATCGGTCCATATGCATTTAAAAAGGGTCATACTTACGGCACTATTCTGGTGGATTTGGAAAAGAGAGTACCGGTAGACCTCTTGCCCGATCGGGAAGGAAAAACCCTAGAGGAGTGGTTAAAAGCCCATCCAGGTGTAGAAGTGGTGACTAGGGACCGTTCTGCTGTCTACGCCAATGCCATTACTGAGGCTTGCCCTTTGGACCGATGAAGCACAGCTTCAGGTCCATTGCTATTCAAGTAGCCGATCGGTGGCGGACCCAGCGATAAACGCTGTTTAGGTCCGTTTGCTTAAGAACCTCTCAGAGCATCTGGAGCGGTATTTGGATACGCAGCGGCCCTTGATAAGAGAGGCAGCTGAGCAGGTTAATCAGCAGCAGATGGATAAATTATTCCCTTTCGGGCGATAAGATTTAAGTTTGAATAATGAGATCTTGGATGTGCTGGAGGATGTTGATGAGTTGATACTGGAGAACAAACTGCTTCTGGTGGAGCAGGTCAGTGAGTTGCTTTTCAAGGTCATTGAGGTTACGCTTGTGGTCCCCATGATGCAAACACTTTTGGCGCACTAAGTGAATCAGGTATTCAACCGGGTTGAGTTTAGGAGAATATCTGGGCAAATAGTGAAAGACTACCTGGAGGTCTAGTTCCTTGGCTTGTTGCTGGAAAAAGTCCTGCATCTTTTGCTTGTGAGTAGGATTGTTATCGAGGAAAATGTGCGCTTTTTGGAAGCCTTCTGCTAGTAGGGCTTCACTTAAGGCTAGCATATAATCGGCTACCTGCTCGGATCCGGCTCTTTTTTGTGCTTGAAAGAAACACTCCCCTGTAAATACTTCTCTAGCCGATGTTACACACGTATCAGGTGCGGCTAAGAGCCCATTGGTGCGTGCTGTTTTTTTTGGTTGGTTTTCACTTTAGGCCTGGTGTTCTTCTCGGCCCAGCCGTAGTAGGTAGTCGGTTTCTCACTGACTGAAAACTCATCGTATGCCACTACTGCCGTCTTTTGATCACTCTCCAAAATCGTCTGAGAAGCCCTCCAGAAAGACTTTCTGCTGATGTGGATCAGCATGGGCCTTCTGGTGAGATAAGTTCAATCGCTCCAACAGATCGTAAATGCCTCCTTTATATTCCACCTGATAAGTCTGATTGAGATACTGTTTCATGCTATTTCCCGTCCAGATTCTGCCTTGCAAGCCGTGATTCTCAGGGCAACTCGTCAGTAAGACCTGCTTGAAGGCCTGCTCCTGCTGATCACTAAGCAGCTTAGGCTGCCTGCGGGTAGTGGGCTTACCCAAAGCCTTGAACCCGCCCGGCAAATACTGATTCACATAACTACGCACGCTCATCTGGCTAATGGCTAGTTCTCTGGCTACTGCCGCAAAGCTTGCCCCTTCCCAGTACCGTTTCACGCTCCTAAGCTTCACCCGGATGTACTCTTGCTGATTGCGATGAAAGTAGTTTTGCCACTCTTTCTCATCAAAACCTTTGGCTTCCAGTTTTTTCCTTGTGTATCCCATTCCACAAACTTACAAACTATGACCCAAAAGGGAATAGTAATTTGGGCATTGGCAAATACACTCAAAATCTGTTCATCTTTAATTACCCGGCGTGATTTTTGGAGGCCATTTCCTTTGAAATCAAATGTTGAGAACGTTTGTAAACCAGCTTCATCGTACTGCTGATAGAGTTGGCCAAGGAGATTATTGCTGGCTGCCTGTGCATGGGTTAGGCCTGAATCAGGTTCGTCTCCATAAATATTTCTTTGCCTAAGGGCCATCGGTTGACCAGCTCAGTCCCGTGCCCAAAACTTAGCAGGGCGGTTCAAAACATCATACGTCTGAAGGATCAACGCATCTTTTGAATCTCGCTTTCTAAAGAATTTCCCATTACGCCTATTACCACCTGCTTGATACCCGCATCAATGCTCTTGATTCGTAGTTTACGGTTAGCGAGATCATATACATACTCAAAAGCTGTCCGTTCTAACGGGTCCATAATGTTGAGCACATTGCCCTGTATATCGTAGGTATAGGTAGTCACATATTCTTCTATCGGAGGCAGAATTCCGCCAGGAGGCTCTGCGGGCATCCTGTTTCGTACGACCGACTTTACCGTACGACCCAAACAATCTATTTCAATATGAGCTGGGGTATTCCAGTGGTGACGATACTGAAGTGTTTCTGCTTGGCCGGTATGCGTTCTTTCTGCATTATCGTTGGCATCATAGGTATAAGCTGCCTAGGGTGTGGGAATGAACTGATCGGGTTGCGTAAGGTCTTGGGGAACTCCATAAATGATGCGTTGTTCAGAACCATCCGGGTTCAGCGTTCGTATAATATGCCCTCTTGGATCGTAGAACATTCTTGCTTTTTGGCCCTTTTCTGAGTCAGTGGAAGGTATGTACTCATACCCTTTTGAGAAGAAGGGCTCGTATTTTTCAACTACCCGGCCTTTGTTATCATACACTTGCCATCCGCTTACTACTACATTCGGATGTTGGGGATCGGAATTCTGTCTTCCGGTAACACACCTTCGGGTACCTTGGCTATCAGTCTAGTCTAAAGGCAATAGGTCGCCTCCGAAAATTGAATTACCAAATATTTCTTCTTCTGCCTGGGTGCGTGTTTGAAGTATACGGCCAAACCCATCAGAATATTCAACAGTGGTAATGGTATCATCCCTTTGAGGTAGCGGTACGTCAGTTTCGGTATCATGATGCTCTTGCCGGATGCTGCGCACGAATATGGGCTGGCGGTCAGGAATGGTGCTTTTTTCATAGGCCAGAAACCCGTACTCAAGCCGAATTCCTGGTCTTTGCTGATCACCTTCATGACCTTTTCCCTGCACAAACGTACTTTCCAATAATCCTAAAGGGGTGAAAGTGAAGTTGCTCTTATTGCCATTGGGATCGGTGACTTCTGTGGGTTGTAATTGGCGGTAATTGTATCTTGTCTGGGTAGTTAAACCAATCGGGTCTGTAACTTTGGTTGGTAAAAATTGATACGAATCGTAGGTCACCGTTGTGTCCCGGCCTAAAGGATCACGCATGTTCAGTATAAGACCCCGACCTTCAGGACCTAAATTATGAAAATCATATCGTCAGCGTTCAGATAGGCTATAATAGCCCGCTGTATAAGTACTATCTCCCGGTTGGTAGACATATCCTGCTCAGGTTAAACGCATATAAAAATAGCGGTCAGTAGGCGAAGGAGGAAAAGATTCT
>JAUJON010000164.1 GCA_030447595.1 Thermosynechococcaceae cyanobacterium YX3bin19 | reverse complement strand
TTGCATCGGGATGAGCAACTGACTCTTTATTGAGGCTGATACCCCGCTGCTTGCAGCGGGGAGGCTTCATTGCGATCGTGCTTTTCCCCAACATTCCCGCGATTCTCCACAACTGGTATCACGTTCTCAAACCTGGTGGATTTATCGCATTTACCTGCTCGTCTGAGGATTCGTACTTCGCCTCGTTGATCGTAGAATCCTGTGCAAAACATGGGATTACACTTCCCAACCTGCACGAGCCGTTGGGAACACAGGAGCGAATTCAATCCTTACTCACTCAAGCTAAATTTAGCCAAATCGAAATTTATCCACGGCAATTAGGAACTTATCTCACAGTAGAAAAAGCTCAAAATCGTTGGAATGGTCAGTTTTGGCTACATCCCAACAATCCGCTGCGGGAATTGGAGCCGAAAAAAATTCGTCAGATTAAACTGAGTTATGATGATGGCATCGCTGCATTAGAAACCGAGCAGGGCGTATGGCATGAGGAATTAATTTACTACGTTGTTGCCTGTAAAGCATAGCCATCTAAGTAGGAACGATAGCGCTCCGGTTCGAGTTATGAGATTCGGGAGTGCCCTTCGAACCCCAAACTCAGAAGGTTAAGTGCCTGAACATTAACCCGAATTGACGTTAATTATTTCAGCTATTCGCACAGGCGAGGGTTTCTGCGGTTCCGCAGCCTGTAGCTAGGGTAACTTCTGAGTGGGTCACACTTCCTGTTCCGGCGCAATGAGGCGTTGCCCTAACTGTAGTAGCTGCTCTGCCTCAGCAATCTGTTTTTGAGCTTCTTCGGGAGTTACAGCCTCTTGGTGTCTGTAGTCAGCTTTGTTTCGCAGCCTTTCCGCATCAATTAGCTTCCGATGGTATTCCACTGGAACGCGACCTGTTTTAGCAATATCGCGGCCAAAGGCCAGAATAATTCCCTGATGACTCCGAATTGGAGTACCCGTCTTTGCTAAGAACGCCTCAGCGGTGTAGAGCATTGAATAGTAGGCGCGGGATACGGCATCCCTAAAGTAGCCATTGGCACTGAGCAGTTTTGCTGCCTCTAGGGTTCGACGTGCTTGGTCTAGTAGTGCTAGTTGTTCAGGCGTCAAACCAAGATACCTTCCTGCCTGACGTTATCTAACAGTGGCTCGGTCTGGTGCAAAAACGTAGCTTCATCGATCAACATGCAGTTAAGCAGTTCTGTGTAGCGTAGAGATAGCTCGGCAACAGTGGGACTGATTCGCTCACTTTCCGTTAACCAATGAACTGGCCCCCTAAGCACAACCAGCACGTCGATATCTGAATCTGGCGTAGCGGTACCACGAGCCTGGGAACCAAACAGCACTATCTGCACTAGTCGCTCTCCATAGAGTGTCTGAAGCGCATGTTTCAGTTCCCCCAAAATGGTCCAAACTTTGTGTCTCAAGTTTTCCCGGTACTGCTTCAGCAATCGAGCTAAGTAGTGGTCTGAAGGGAGAGAGCCAGCATAGGAAACGGCAGCCAGAACGTCACTATCACTGTCGAAGCTACATGTCCTCACAATGTCTCCGATAAACCAGCCGTCCCTTAGTTTCTCTAGAACCTGCGCCACACTGACAAGAGTACCTGTAAGCACAGGTTCCCCATCAACCACCACCACCTTTGATCCAAGGTTAAGTTCCTGTTGCAGCATTAGCTATTAGATCCATAGGTAGTGAGGGTGCTTTCTTCCCAAGCTCGATTTGCGGAATGGAATTGCCAGAAATAGAGGGTTTGCTCTACAAGCTTCTGTGGCTTTTTAAGCGGCATTGTCAGGAGCTGCTTTCTGGCTTCGACCTTCTCCGGCAGGAGTGGCTCAAATTCTTCCCAGGAACTTTGAGTCTTTGGCAGTTGAGATGATTGATCTTGCAACATAGGCTTTCTCCGGTCTCATGCTTAGGGTAGCACTTCGCTCATCGCTCCAGATGCCGCCTTCGTCCCTGCTGCTTGGACTCCTGGGGTGGCATCTGAGACAGTGCTGCCTCCCGCTTCACCTTCGCCAAGGGCAGTTCTATTAAGTCTCTGCGTCCTTTCTCTGCAAATCTTTGCAAGTGAGGGTTGGCTTTGAGAATCTGGCGGATCTCTGACTCTGGCACTCCCTCCTTCCACGCCAGCCGTGCGACTTCGAGTGCTGTCGTGAAACTACCAGCCGTTTGTACCCTCTGATCATACTGCTGCCAAAGCTGCTGGGCAGAGAGCTTGACTGGCTGTGGGGGCTGGGGTTGCTGTTTCTCCTCAACCCCCTGCTGGGTTGGGTTCTGAAGATGCTGTACGGTAGCATTCAAGCCCTGTTGCTCCATAGGGGCCGCAAAAGCCGAGTGGTGAGAGAGAATCTTTGAAACCAGCTCTCTAGAGCACCCGTCCTCTATCGCATTCCGGGTGATTCCAACCAGGTCTGGCCTCTGTCCCTCGTTGCTGTATTTCTGGTAGAGGGCCTGAGTACGCTGGAATTGCAGTTGTTCAGTCCAGGTGCTGCCCTGCGCCGGTTGACGTTGAGTGGCTCCCGGCAACTGCTCCTGAAGCTGCTGAGCAAGTGCTTTGTGATCTGTGTTCAGAGCTACTACCACCTGAGCGTCTTGCTCCAGGAGGCGCTGTAATTGAGGCGTTGGAATTGCTCCGTTGCCGTCAACAGCAAGGTAGAGAGTGGGATACTGGCGGTGGTCCAGTGCGGCTAGAGACAAAGCATCAACTGGGGAGGTGGTAATCAGCACTCGTCTGGGTTCTCCCCGCCCAAACTGTATCCAGAAGTGCCCCCCTTGGCCTACAGAGAAGTTTTCCAGCCCAGCTCCCAAGACCTCACCCTGCTCCAACTTCTCGTTCATTGCATGGCGGATGAACATAGCTCTGCCCTGGTGGTCAGCACCGAGAGTCCCCTTCTGGTGAAGGTCATCGACAAAGACTTCAGGGAGCAGGTATCGTTCCAGTAAAGCCAGTCTGACTCTGGGCCACTGAGTCGCGTCGGCATGGTCTGCGAGATTGAAGAGTGGCAGAGATTTTGCTTTGAGTTCTTGAGTGTAATCGCCAACAGTAGCAGCTAGTTGCTCAACCGCTTCCCTGGTAGGGGAGGGATGAAGCTGTTGAAGATGAAGCGTCAGATTCTCCAGCGCCTTTAATAGCTCAGGGGAAGTCTCAATGGCTGATTGTTCAACGGTATCTGCCAGTTCTTTGAGTTGAGAAATCCTAAGTTGGGAAGCAAGTTCCTGTGAGTACTGGGAAATGCTGGAGCGAAGCTGTTCAATCACTTCCCTTGCCTGCGGCTGGTTAGGGTGCTTCAGGTGAGAGGTCAGCTTCTCAAGAGCTTGAGCCAGCTCTGGTTCAGACTCAATAGCTGATTGCTCAATGTAATCAGCCATAGCTTCAATCTGGGATTGACTCAAGCAGGTAGTAAGTTCCTGAGCGTAGCTAGAGATGCTGGCTCTGAGCTGTTCAACAGCCTGCTGAGTATCTGAGTGGCTCAGATGATCCAGGTATTTACGCAGGGTTTCAAGAGCCTGACTCAGACGAGGTGCTGACTCAATGGCTGATAGCTCGATAGCGTTTGCCAGCTCTGTTAGTAGATCTCCAGCTTCCGGTTGTCCAGGGTATGCTGTAACTTCTCGATGGTATTGCTCAAGCGTTCGTCTGAGGCTACCTGTTGCTCGATGCGAGAGCTGGTGTTGTTCAAGGTCTCGATTAAGGCATTCAACTGCTTCTGCAAGTCGCTCGACTTCCTGGAGTTCAACAACTGTGTCAAGTCCTTCAGAAAGTTCTCTTGCTGCTGCTGGAGGTGTTCTGTCTGCTCCTGCTGGGACTGCTCCAGGTGCTCGATCCGCTCTAAGAGCGGGATCAAGCCCTGCGCCAGGTAGAGGAGTAGGTTCTCGCTGGTCAGGGGTTCGGCTGGGGTGTGATTCTCGTTGTTCATGGAATTGCTCCTGTTGGTAATTATGAATAGGATGCTTAATTGACTGGTAAACTTGCTGTTCAACGCGCTGGATGTACTCAATTGTGGTTGCATTAGCCTCCTGGTCCGACAGCCGTGCTC
>JAUJON010000163.1 GCA_030447595.1 Thermosynechococcaceae cyanobacterium YX3bin19 | reverse complement strand
AGCCAGTAGTAGTAGCTAAACCAGGCATTAGGCTCGGCAATGGCAACCAGCTCCCCCGACCTGGGATGAGCAAGATGGTAAGTCTGCTTGCCTGCTGCGTCCAATACCTGTGCTACACCCTCAGTTGCTTCCAGTAGAGCGTGAACCTTGGCGAGGTACGCCGAATCGTTGACATAGACATGAGCTACCTGGTGGTCAGCAACAGCAAAGGCTTTACTAGCCCCCATGTCGAGCAGTTCTTTCCCCAGTTCCTCGCGTACTGCCAGCAAACCGTTTTCTCGGAGTATCCGGTTCAGGTGTACGGGTCTAGCGACTGGAGCAATCCCATACTCAGATAAGACAATGACCCGGGTATTGCGGGCCTCGTAGTAGTTGATCAGCTCCCCGCAGACGGCATCAATTTCCTGTAAATCGCCTTGCACCTGTTTAGGGTCAGGCCCCCACCGCTGCAAGCAATAGTCTAAATGGGGCAGGTAGACCAGGGTGAGCGTGGGGCTATAGCGCTGCTCGATCCACTTGGCGGAGTCGGCAATCCACTGGCTGGCACCAATCGAGGTGTTGGGCCCCCAAAAGTTGAATAATGGGAACTGGCCCAGCTCGGACTGGAGCTGCGATCGCAGCTCCCCAGGCTGAGTGTAGATGTCGGGTATTTTTCTGCCATCAGCGGGGTACATCGGCCGTGGGGTAACCGCGTAGTCCACGGAGGAGTACATGTTGTACCACCAGAATAAGTTGGCACAGGTAAAGGTGGAGTCTCGCGATCGCGCAATATCCCACAGTTTGGGTGCTTGAACCAGATGATTGGACTGCCGCCAGAACTTGACTTCGCACTCATCCCGGAAGTACCAACCATTGGCTACAATTCCGTGCTCATCTGGCCATTTTCCAGTTAAGTAAGTGGCTTGAACAGCACAGGTGACAGCAGGCAAGAGGGGTTTGATTGTTGCCACTTGCCCTTGCGCCGCCCAATGAGAAAGATGGGGCGTATGTTCCCCTAGTAAGCTAGGCGTTAGTCCTACAACATTGAGAACAACAGTCTTTTGCATCGGCTCAACCCACTGAATGAATGGTAGGGGCGGCAGGCTGTCTACTGCGGCTCGTTGTCAAGGTTGCCAATACCCACTCGTACTCTCGCTGAATCGAGGCTAGTAAATCCAGCTTCATTTCCGGCGGTAACACCTCCCAGGTATAAGTCTCAATCTCCAGGTGCTGACAAGGATAATCTGGCAGGAGCTCTAGAACCTTAACAAGGTCATCCTGAGTCGACTGCAAAATTTGGTAGTCATGGATGAAAATCGGCACATGGAAGTGCGTCCGCCACTCTTGAGCTGAAGAAGCCTCCAGATAGGGTAATGCAGTTTCTAAGTCAGGATAGTGGGACAAACTGCCGTCAGCCCGGCGCTCAATCACTTGGTGCAGGTAGGTAGACTCGGCAAAGGGACGCAGTCGTTCGCTGACGAGGCGTCGTTTTTCAGCCTCAGCCGGTACCCCTACCTGAATGGCGGCACTAAGTTGGATCTTGCCAATTTGCACGCCTGCCTCTGAGAAACGGGCAAACACAGATGCCGGCTCTTCATATTCCACCGCGAAATGGCAGGTGTCGTAGCAAATTCGCACATGATGCAGTAACTGCGCGGCGGCTGACTCGCGGGAAATCCCCAAATGTTCTGCTAGGTAGGCTCCAGCCACGGGTAACAACCATCCCTGGAAGAACTCAATCACCTCAGCAGCATTTTCAAGTAATCCATCCGGCTCTGGCTCCAGGTCTACATGCAGCAGTTTTCCAGTTGCTCTGCGGATCTGGATCAGTTCCGCTGTTAGGAGAGCCAGGTGAAAACAGCTCTGCTTCAGGACCCTTTCCCCAGCCTCTTGATCGTCTTGCCACCAAGGTTTATAGGACAACGGCAATGTGGAAATTCCCCCATCCATGCCTTCTGGTAACAGGGCTGCCAGGATACGGACCAAACGAATTGTGTAGTCCAACCGTTCTTGCTGGGACCAGTCGGGAGCATAGACACGGTCCTTCACCCCCTGCTGATGAAACCCTCCGTAGGGAAAGCCATTCAAGGTAAACACGTACAAGCCTTGCCGGGTTAACCACGACTGGAACTGAGGCAAGCTATCTCCTGCTAGCAGTTCCCGCGCTGCTAAATCAGCTAAGCGTAACCCAATCCCAAAAGGCTTCTGGGGTGCCAAGCGGGCCTGTAGCACCGGAACGTACTGTTGCAGGTTAGCAAAGACCTGCTGCCATGCTTCGCCAGGATGAATGTTGGTGCAGTAGGTTAGGTGGCAGTTTTCAATCCCAACTTTCATCGGCCCTTTTCATCCTCTACCCGGTTGTCTCGCAATAAAGAAATTGCTTGTCGATACAAATCGAGATCCACTTGATGAACCTCCCTACCCCGCCCAATGTCCTCTAGTAGCATCAAGGTTAGCTCTCCCCCTAAGTGCTCCCGGAACTCCGTGAGCCCTTGGAACAAGGGCTGGGGTGCCGCTTGCGGGGATTGCTCCATCTCCGGTACGAATAAGCTGAAGCCGACTGCTTTCAGAGTGGCGATAATCTGCTGCCACTGTGAGGCAGCCAGAAACCCGGTCAAGTACGAGTAGGTGCTATCTAGGGCAATGCCGATCGCCACAGCTTCCCCATGCCGCAGGCGGTAGTCCGTCAACTGCTCTAACTTATGCGCGGCCCAGTGACCGAAATCCAAGGGCCGGGAAGAACCGATCTCAAACGGGTCGCCACTGCTGGCAATGTGGGCTAGATGCAGCTGGGCACAGCGATAGATGAGCTGCTGCATGGTATCTTTATCTCGCTGAACCAGTGCTTCTGCGTGAGCGCTGATGAACTCAAAGAAACCTGCATCTTTAATCAGGGCGACCTTTAGGGCCTCGGCAATGCCCGAGCGCCAGTCTCGCTCATCGAGGGTGCTTAAGAAAGCAAAGTCATTCAATACGGCGTAGGGAGGGGCAAAGGTGCCTAAGAAGTTCTTCTTGCCAAAAGCATTGATGCCGTTTTTCACTCCGATGCCGGAATCATTTTGCCCCAGTACGGTGGTAGGAATGCGGATGAGCCGGATACCCCGATGAGCAGTGGCTGCAGCATAGCCCACCAGGTCTATGACCGCCCCGCCCCCGATCGCCAGTACATAGGAGTGGCGGCACAAGGAAGCTTGATTGATAGTCCAGTGAATTTTTTCTAGCAAGCTGGGATCGTTCTTAGCCGCTTCTCCCGCCGGTACAATTACGGGTGCGACATCCAGAGTGAAGCAATCAGCGTACCGTTGACTGTAGGCGACTAACTGTTCCAGCACCCGATGATGGGGCAACAGTCCCGCATCCACAACGGCGATCGCTTGCTTCGGACCGGCTCCGTCTGCGGTGATTACCTGCGCCAGCAACGGATTATCGAGCTGGAATAGACCTGTGGTGAAGTGAACATTGTAGTGAAAGGTAACTGGAACTTGCTGGTGGATCGGTGGTAATTTTAGCTGAGGTTTTTGCTGGATATCAGTTGTCATAGTTAAGTCACTGCAAATAGCTGGGCAAATGCCATAGAAAGGGGCAGCAGAGCCAGGACCAGTAATCCATAGGGCCAACCGGCGAAACCCGCCGCAACCGCTGCATCCAAGGCAATCAGGGACAATACCCCTGCCTTTACCGCTGGGCGAATCAAATCGGGTACCGGTTCACGGGCCGCCTTGATAAAGGGTGGTAATACCTGCCCAGCCAGTAAAACGGCGAACGGCAATGCGGCAAGAACGGCGTATTCAGGCAAAAGCCCCAAGGTTAACACTGCCCCCAGGACAGCTCCAACGAGCAGCAAGGCGATCGCCCCCGTAGTCTTTTTGCCGCCCTGAACTTCTCCCTGACTGATGGCGGTGATTGCCGCAATGTACAGCAGCGGAATCGCCGCCAAATACCAGCGCTCCCCCACCATCGCGGGGACAGCACTGACGCCTAGCAGCAAGTTAGCGCCGCGGCAAAGCCCCATATTCAACGGACCCCAAAAGCGATGATGCTTGGCAATCGCGTTATAAAG
>JAUJON010000162.1 GCA_030447595.1 Thermosynechococcaceae cyanobacterium YX3bin19 | reverse complement strand
ACCACTCTCCCGCAACCCAATTACTTCTTCTAGCGTGTCGTATGGGGCACCTGCGACTGCTAGCATTTCATCCCCTGGGCGCAGTATCCCAAATAGGGCACAGGCGATCGCGTGGGTTCCGGAGACAAATTGCACTCGGACTGCTGCGCCCTCTGCTCCGATTGTTTGGGCAAAAACTCGGTCCAATGTTTGACGGCCTAGGTCGTCATGCCCATAGCCTGTGACTGACGTGAAGTGGTGGGAACCGACCCGATACTGCCGGAAAGCCGCCAAAACTCGCGACAGGTTTTCCTTGACTTGGGCATCGATTTTAGAAAAGACTGGTGACAGTGCTTCTTCTGCTTCCTTCAGTAGCTGCTGGCTGTTCATAAATCTCTCAACTTAGGAGGCTACTCCATTTACGGTTCATGAAAACAAGCCTCGTATCGACTAATCTCAATCAATGAATAAACTACAAAGTATTTCTGCATGACTATTGCAACTTCAACCCAATCTCGCCTTGAATGGCCCGTCGTTCTCTTTATGGTCGTCGTTCATTCTGGAGCGCTCCTGGCATTGTTTCCCAGTAACTTTAGCTGGCCTGCAATCGGGCTGATGATCTTTCTTCACTGGGTTACAGGTGGCGTAGGTATTACGATGGGGTGGCATCGCCTAGTAACTCACCGGAGCTTTCAAACGCCTAAGTGGCTTGAATACCTGCTCGTTTTCTGCGGTACCTTAGCCTGTCAAAGTGGTCCGATCGAGTGGATTGGCTTACATCGCCACCATCATGTCTACTCCGACCAAGAACCTGACCACCACAATTCAAGACGGGGATTCTGGTGGAGCCACATGGGCTGGATGTTATACGAATTACCCACTAAGCCGGAAATCGTCAGACGCCACACTAAAGACATTGGCAACGACCCAGTTTACCAGTTTTTCGGCAACTACTTCTTACCGATTCAAATTGCATTAGCCGCAGTGCTTTACCTCATTGGTGGCTGGCCCTTTGTCGTTTGGGGAGTTTTTGTTCGGTTGGTCTTGGTCTATCACTGCACTTGGTTTGTCAACAGCGCCACGCACAAATTTGGCTATCGGGCTCACGAATCGGACGATCGCTCAACGAATTGCTGGTGGGTAGCTTTACTCACCTATGGCGAAGGCTGGCACAACAACCACCACGCCTATCAATATTCAGCACGTCATGGTCTTAAATGGTGGGAAATTGACTTTACCTGGATAATGATCCGCAGCTTGCAAGCTGTAGGTTTAGCTCGTAAGGTGCGCTTAGCAGAAGGGAAGTAATTCTCGAACTGTCAGCATCAAAAACATGGAAATGTAGGGAGGATAGGAGATTGCTTGAGAGCAATTGGGCATCCTATCTCCCTACATACTTCTAGAAATAACGGCTGTTATCCGGTGTGGTGATCCTTGAACGTTTGGTAACAGTGCTTTTCATCATACAAATGGCACTGACGGGTAATTTCTTGCAAGAGCGACCAAGAAAACCGGCGCTCGTATAAGTACGGTCCCCAGTTCTGCTGCAAACTCCGGTGAGCCATCGGTAGGTTGTAGGCCGGAATAGCTGTAGAAAGATGATGGGGAACATGCACATTAATGTTGTGACAAAGCCACTCGACCCAGCGGGGATAGTCGCAATGAACCGTTCCTGTTAACTGAACAGCGGCTGCATTCCAGGCATCAGCGTTGTAAAAAGCGATATTCGGGGCAGTATGGTGTACCAGGGTAAACGTGCTCATCCAGAAGTGGTAGACCAACCAAGGAAGCAGCCAGAATTTGATTACACCCCAAACGCCAGTTGTGGCAATCAGCAGCGGAAAGGCGATCGCGGCGAAGATCACCACTGCAGCAATTGATCCCTTAACTTTCTGCCGATCTTTAGCCTCAAACTGGGATAAATCAAAGTGAAGAGCGGCCCAGTGCACCATAGATCCGACCCACCAAAACTGGCCCCGTAGCAGTCGGTAGCCCCACTGTCCTAACTGGCCGAGGTTAGTGTAAAACTCCGGTTTAAAGGGTTGCCAAGCATTGTCTATTTCGAGTTTGTTCGTGTGTGTATGGTGGTGATCATGAAGCAGACGCCAGCTATGGAAGGGGTATATCAACGGCAGCATCAGTACATGCCCAACTAGGTCATTAACCCAACGACGCTTGGCAAAAGAACGATGACCGCAGTCGTGGGCCACCACAAAAAAGCCGGTTAGTGCTGTACCGGCAAAGACCCAGGCAAAAGGCAATAAGTACCAAGGAGCCAGGGCAATTCCGCAGTAGCTTAAGCCAACCATTGACACACTGAATAGGAGATGAAGCCAGGCCCTAAAGCGATCCCTTTGAAAACACTCACGCGGCAAAGTTCGCAAAATATCTTTGAGGCTAACGTCAGAGCTGAGTGAAGCGGGAGCTAGGTGCTTAGGCTTTGCGGTCAATAGAGTCATAGGTAGATTAAATGTCTTCAGGGTGAGGAACTAGAACTGAGGCACATAAAAAACCTGCTACAACAACTTCATAGCAGGCAGTACTCTCTTGACTTTCATTGAAAGCGATCAGTAGTTACAGGTGTTGAGGTCAAAATACCCGTAGCAAAAAGTACTTGGAGCAATAAAACCTTTGTTTTTATACCACATTTCTCTAGCTGCCTGGCAATTGGGCTATTCAGGCAGCAATTCTCGTTAGGAGATTCCAACGAGTGTGAGGCCTCACCGTTGAGAGCGAAAACCTGCGCCATTTGCTGCCTGCAACCGTGATTACAGCAGAGCGGGTCCTCTGCTACAGCAGGTGGATTCTCATGTCACGAGAGTAACTAACTATAGCAGCGTCACTGACGAATTCTTTGACACGGAAGCGCTGTTGAGTCAGGCGAAGCAAGCGGTTGTCGTGGTGGACTACGCTCTCGATCTGTCGGTAGCACTGCCAGGATCAGAGCAAACCAATAACAGACGAGTAGCTATAGCCATGGGTTGGCAAAACCTAGTTCTCTCTGATGGTAGAGTTACGACCCAGTAGTTTTTCTTATAAAGAAAGCGTTAGCGCCACAGCAAGCCAGAATCAGGAGGCAGTATTAAGCTTGAAATCTCTAATCCTCAACTGCACACTTAAACCCTCGCCCCAGGTATCCAATACCGAGGCGCTAGCGCGGGTGCTGATGCAAGCGCTAGAGAAGCGCGGCGTTGAGTCTGAAATCCTGCGTGTTCTTGATTGCGACGTGCGTCCAGGTGTTTCTTCTGATGAAGGAAATGGAGATGAGTGGCCACAGATTCGCTCTAAAATCCTAGCATCTGACATTCTAGTTATGGCTAGTCCGACTTGGCTGGGCCAACCGTCAAGCGTGGCTAAACGGGCGCTGGAGCGCATGGATGCCATGCTGTCTGAGACGGATGACCAAGGGCGGCCGATCGCGTACAACCATGTTGCCGGATTTGTCGTTACGGGCAACGAAGACGGTGCTCACCATGTGATCAATGAAATGACGGGTGCGCTGATAGATATCGGTTTCACTGTTCCTGGACAAGCCTGGACCTATTGGAACAAAGGACCTGGTCCTGGGGAGTCCTACCTAGAGACTGATTACAAACACGATTGGTCGCGGAGTACGGCTGAGTATGCCGCTTCAAATCTCGTGGCTGTCGCGACAGCGCTGCACGAACGACCTATTCCTGCACCTCCTCAATAGATATGAGGAGCGCGATCGCATTTCGAGAAGTAGTCCAGAGCTGCTTCACTCAAGCACAAAGGAGAACAGTATGCCCTGGCCCATATATTTTGCTCATTTCTTTGCCGGAATATTCCTGACCAACGGTGTACCCCATTTCGTCAATGGCATTTCTGGACGCCGCTTCCAAACACCGTTTGCCTCTCCGCCTGCTGTCGGTGAATCATCACCCATCATCAACGTGGTTTGGGGAATGGCAAATATTGCGATTGGCCTGTTGCTAGTGTTTAACTTCGGAGAATTCAAGTTTGGTTTGAATCCTGACGCGATCACTTTTTTCGCAGGCGCGTTTCTATCCCCCGCTCGCCCTCGAAGACCACCCCCCCGAGCACCAGCGGCCGGGCCCGGTC
>JAUJON010000161.1 GCA_030447595.1 Thermosynechococcaceae cyanobacterium YX3bin19 | reverse complement strand
AAGGGAAAGCAATAAATGTGCAGCTTTTCTTGCCACAAGCCACCCTCAGCAGGACAGGAGAGATCGCCAGCACGTCGCCCAGGAAGATAGCGAGCCCCCATGTCTTGCCACATTTGATGACCCTCTAGCGGCGTTGCCGGAGGAGTGGCATAAACACGATGTTGGAAATGGTCCACCGCGACTCCGTAGGGCAGAAACAGGAACGCTTCCGCCAAGCAACTGCGACGGTAACGTTCCGCCTGGGGCCCAAAGAACCGCTCCATGTAGGGAAAAGTTAAAAACTCCAGAGTCAGAGAATGGATTTCAGCAGCTTCCAGAGTCGGCCATAGGTAGTCAGAAACCGGGGTGTGGCGGCTCTGCCAAACCTGGAAGGCATGGCCCAGCTCATGGGCAAAGATTTGTACGTCGCTTTTAGTGCCGTTGAAATTGGCAAAGATAAAGGGTAATGCGTGGGTGGCGAAGCTCTTGCAGCAGGCACCACCACCCTTGCCAGGACGGGTTTTCAAGTCAAGCAGGCTGCAGTTTACCATCATCTGGAAGAAATCGCCCAATTCCTCGCTCATCGCATCAAACATCGCTTGGGCCTGCTCCAGCATCCAATCTTGATCGCCCAAGGGTACTGGGTTACCCTGAAGGTCAAAAACTGATTCATCCCAAAACTGCAATTCCTCCAGGTTGAGCTGCTCTGCCTGTCGTTGGACAATTTGGTTGGCTAAGGGGACCACCACCTGAACAACCTGCTCGCGGTAGCGCTCGACATCTGCCTGAGTGTAGTCAAGCCGATGCATCCGCCGATAGCCCAAGCCAATGTAGTTGTCGTATCCCAGCTTTTGAGCCATCTGATGACGCAACTGCACGAGTTCTTGGTAGATCCCGTCGAGCGCAGCTTGATGCTGCTGAAAAAAGTTCCAACGAACCTTCTCCGCTTGATAGCGCACCTCGCGGTCTACGTCCTGGGTATAGCGTTGAATTCCAGCGAGATTAACGTGAACGGCTTCTGTAGTGCTGGCGCGATCACCAGCAAACTCCAACTTAGCTGAGGCTAAGAGCTGCGTGTATGCTCCTGTTAGTTGAGACTCCCGAACGAGGTCCAGTTCAATGGCTGGATCAAAGGTAGTAATATCTGCCTCCCACAAGAGAAAGGCCTGTTGTCCCAACACTTGCTCCAACTCAAGGCGATAGGGGCTAGCAAGCAACCGGCGCTTCATGCTGACTTCAAGGGCAACCAGCTGCGGCTTCAGTTGATCACAGTAGTCTCGGGCCACTCGATAGGACTCATTTAAAGTGTCCTGGTTAAACCGGAGGTAGGTGAGTTCACTCCAGGTGCTCAGGCGGCGGCGGAGGTCATCCCAACACTGCAAAGCTACTTCCCAATCCGTGGAACTCTGGGCGGTGTCTAGGGACTGATGCATCGCATCATATTCCCCGGCTACCCACTCAAGCGTTGGCCTTGCGATTGCATCGTATTCCCCTGCGACCCACTCAAACATTGGCGTTACAACTGTCGTCATTGGGAAATTCACCGATGAGGGGTAGTCTCTTAACTTTAAGATTTTTAACCTAGAAAAATGATTTTACTGCAAGTAGGGCGGCGATTGGTATCCCCAAACACAATATTCTGACAGACTTTTAATCGGCATAGGTTTCAGCTTGCTTAAGGATATGACATGTGGCCAGGGCAAGCGGCTTTCAATCTTGGGTTATCGCTAAGTTAAGGAGATCTTGACCTAGAAAACAGTGTTTTCTGGGATACTTTTCCTATTGACAACCCATAAGTCAAACTCATATGTGCGGATTTGTTGGTGAGTTGAGAATACGCGGTAGCGTTGACATAGATGCCCTGGAACGGATGGTCGCCACGATGTCAGACCGAGGCCCTGATGGGCAGGGATTCTGGATCCTGGGGCGGGTCGGTCTTGCTCACCGCCGCCTGAAGATCATTGATCTCTCAGAATCAGGCTCCCAGCCGATGAAAGACCCAGAACTGGGACTAACTGCTGTCTTTAACGGTTGCATCTACAACTATCAGGAGCTGCGCCAGGAGCTGCGCGATCGCGGCTACCACTTTTTCTCCACCAGTGATACCGAGGTGCTGCTGAAGGGCTACCACTGCTGGGGAGAGCGGTTTGTTGAGCGGCTACAGGGAATGTTTGCCTTCTGCATTGTCGAGCGTGATTCCGGCCGCACCGTACTGTATCGCGATCGCCTAGGAATCAAACCGTTGTACCTAGCTGAAACCAGCGAGAGCCTGCGCTTTGCCTCTACGCTGCCGGCGCTGCTCGCGGGTGGTAATATTGACACCCGGATTGATCCAGTGGCTCTGCACCACTATCTCAGCTGGCACTCCGTTGTCCCGGCTCCCCGCACCATCATCCAGGGCGTCCGCAAGCTGCCCCCGGCGACGCTGCTCGTGATTGAGCCCGATGGCTCACGCCAGCAACAGACCTACTGGAAGCCGCCCTTTGAGCGCAACCCCGCTTACGCAGACATGACTGCTGACGATTGGGAAGAGGCGGTACTAGAGGCCCTCCGTCAGGCGGTGAATCGCCGCATGGTAGCAGATGTGCCCGTCGGCGTTCTGCTCTCCGGTGGCTTAGACTCGAGTCTGATCGTCGGCCTGCTGGCTGAGGCGGGACAACAGAATTTACAAACTTTCAGCATCGGCTTCCAAGACGTCGGTGGTGTGCAGGGGGACGAGTTCACCTACTCCGATCTAATCGCTAACCACTACAGCACGAATCATCACAAGCTCCGGATTGATACTCAGGAGCTCTTGCCTGCTCTTGATGGGGCAGTGGCAGCCATGAGTGAACCCATGGTCTCCCGCGACGCAGTGGCCTTTTATTTGCTCTCCAGGGAAGTGGTTCAGCACGTTAAAGTGGTTCAGTCCGGCCAAGGGGCGGACGAAGTCTTCGCCGGTTATTCCTGGTATCCGCCATTAGCGGCAGCTGAGGATAGCGTTGACACCTATGCTGATGTCTTCTTTGATCGACCTCATAGCGAAATGGCGGAGGTCCTGACACCAGAGTACGCCTGCCAGGAAGATGTTAGCCGCGCTTTTGTCGCAGCGCATTTTTCCCAGCCGCAGGTAGGGGGTCCGCTTGACCAGGCACTGCGGATTGATACTGAAGTGATGCTAGTGGATGACCCGGTGAAACGGGTAGACAACATGACGATGGCGTGGGGCCTAGAAGCCCGCACTCCGTTTCTGGACCACGAGCTGATTGAACTAGCCGCTGCCTGCCCGCCCCAGCTCAAGCTGGGCAGCGGTGGCAAGGGCGTACTCAAGCAAGCAGGCTATCGCGTTGTGCCAGCGGAAGTGATTGACCGGCCTAAGGGCTACTTTCCTGTCCCGGCGCTGATGCACCTGGAGGGGGACTTACTAGCGCTGGTGCGCGATGCTCTGCAGGCCCAGCCGGCTCGCGATCGCGGTCTGTTTCAGCCTCAGTACGTTGAGCGGCTGTTGTCTAACCCCAACACGGAGCGCACCACGCTGAATGGCAATAAACTTTGGGATCTGGGACTGCTGGAGCTTTGGCTGCAGGCCCACGGACTTTAGCAGCTGAGACCGCTTCAGTTTCGTCGAGTTAAAATAGCGTGATTCAGTTGAGCTTCTTCTAGACGTTCAGCCAGACTGGTTGGAATCCCCACAGTGAACTCTCCGACCCAGGAGTAATATGTCAAACGAGCGCGTGCCTTTGCATCTATAGCTGGGAAGCTGATTTGCAGAAATAGGTTCTGGAGATAGTCCAAGCGGCGTTGGTCAATCTGAGCAATAACTGTAGCAGCTCTGGCGTCATTCGCTGCCCAAGTTCGCATTGCCCTCTCTAGTTGACCATCATCCTGAGCACACACTTGCAACAGATTCAGCAACTTCGCCTTGGCATCTCCCCCTTCAGCTTCGACTTGATTGATAACATTATCTGTCTCGCGGGTTGCCCACTCCTGCAACATCGCTTCTAAAAGGTCTTCACGATTTTTGAAGTGCCAATAAAAGCTACCTTTTGTTACATTCATCAACTTTGCTAGGGATTCCACTCGCACGGCTTCCATGCCACTTTTAGCCAGAACTTTCAGACCTGCCGCCAACCAGTCCTGTCGCCCCAATTTAGCAGTCTTAGCTTTTTCCATACGTT
>JAUJON010000160.1 GCA_030447595.1 Thermosynechococcaceae cyanobacterium YX3bin19 | reverse complement strand
CCGCCCCCCCCCGCCCCGCGGCCCCCCCACCCCCCCGCGCCCCCCCCCCCCCCCCCGCGCCGGCGCCCCCCCCCGCCCCCCGGCCGGGGGGGGCGCGCGCCCCCCCCCCGCCCCGGGCCCCCCCCGGCCCCCCCCCGCGCGGCCCCCCCCCCCCCCCACAACCCCCGGCCCGCTGCCCCCGCGGGGGGGCCCCCCCCCCCCCCCCGGACCGCTCCCCGCCGACGAAGGACCCCCCCTCCTCCTGGCCCATGCTCCTCTAGAGCAGATGCCTCTATCTGTGCGTGCAGGTGCCATTATTCCTGTGGCACCTGTCATGCAATAGGCTGACCAACAGCCCTTGGATGTGCTGCAGCTGCGGGTTTGGCCGGGAACAGGAGAATGGACGTTGTATGAAGACGATGGCCACAGCTTTGAGTACCGCACCGGTGCGTTTGCAACCCTAACCTGTCGAGCCTATGCTGAGACTGCCCAAACTGTGATTGAAATTGACCCACGCCAGGGAAACTGGTCGCCTCCCCAGCGAGAGATTATTGTAGAACTCGTTGGTGCCGGAGAGCAGCGCTGCCCTGACGACGGTACAGCCCACCAGTTCAGGTTTCAATAATAGTAGGTCCCTGAGCACAAATTCCGCTGAGACTGCTGGTATTAACTCATTGGTCTGCCATTTAAACTACAGCGATTGGTCAGGTTTTTAAGGGAGCCTAAAGAAACTGAATCAAAAATTCCCCACTCAAAAAAGAGCTTGGGATAACTCAAGTCAAAAAACTGTAGTTTTCCCCATAAAATTGGGAAAGAAGCTGGCTAAGTCAAGAATGCACGAAACTAAGACGAGTACAGACATGAGTTCACTGCTCAATCGATCAGAGCGGGAGGTTGCCCCAACCTCAACAACTGATCTGCTACTGCGCCACCGGATGAGAGTGGTGGAAGATTTGCTGGAGTCAGTACTTAAGCAGGAATGCGGCCAGGAGTTGGTTGACTTGCTCCGGAAGCTGCGGTCTATGTGTTCTCCTGAGGGGCAGGCCCTGCGCTCCTCAGAAGCCGACGTACTCAAGTTGGTTGAAAAGCTCGACTTAAATGATGCAATTCGTGCCGCTCGTGCCTTTGCCATCTATTTTCAACTGATCAATATCGTTGAGCAGCATTATGAACAGCGGGAGAGCCTGGCCCGCACTCAGGGTGAACCTGCAGAACCGCAATCAGTCAGCCATGAAATCAACAGCAACAGCGGTGACTTTGCCAGCCATCATGTCGATTCCCGTAGCGGATCCAGTGAACGCATCGAAAACAGTTTGTATGAGATGGCTCCCCTAGAGCGAGATTTGGGAACCTTTCGTTGGCTGTTTCCCAAGCTTAAGAGCCTGAATGTACCGCCTCGGCATATCCAGAACCTGATTGATCAGCTTGATATCAAGCTCGTTTTTACCGCCCACCCCACTGAAATTGTCCGCCAAACGATTCGAGACAAGCAGCGGCGGATTGCTCGCATCCTCGGCCAGCTTGACCATGTAGAAGAAACTAGCAAAACCTCTCGGGAGATTTCCAAGCTACAGCAACAGTTGACCGAAGAGATTTTGCTTTGGTGGCGCACCGACGAGCTGCACCAGTTCAAGCCAACGGTTTTGGATGAGGTCGAGAATAGCCTGCACTACTTTCAAGAAGTTTTATTTGACGCGACTCCCCAACTGTATGAGCGCCTACAGGAAGCTCTCAACACTACATTCCCTTATCTTCGGCCCCCCAGCTACAACTTTTGCAAGTTTGGCTCTTGGGTGGGTGCAGACCGAGATGGCAATCCTTCAGTTCTGCCGCAGGTGACCTGGCAAACTGCTTGCTACCAGCGAAACTTGGTGCTAGAGAAGTATATGCAGGCCGTGCGGAAACTGATCAACCTGCTGAGTTTATCCCTGCATTGGAGCGATGTACTGCCAGAACTGCTGGATTCCCTAGACCAAGACCAGCGCCAGATGCCGGAGGTCTATGACCAGCTATCAGTTCGCTTTCACCGGGAACCCTACCGCTTAAAATTGTCCTACCTGTTGAAGCGGCTGGAAAACACCCGCGATCGCAACCGGCAATGTCAGAACAGCGACTGTCTGCGAGAGCAGGGGGATGCAGGTGCCAGCGACGCCAATCTTTATCACTCCGGAAGTGAGTTTCTCGAAGAGCTGCGGATGATCCAGCGCAACCTCAAGGAAACTGGCCTGAGCTGTCGGGAACTCGACCATTTGATTATTCAAGTGGAAATTTACGGCTTCAACTTGGTCCAGCTTGATATTCGCCAGGAAAGCTCCTGTCATTCAGAGGCTTTGAATGAGGTAACTGAGTACCTGCAGATTTTGCCTCGCCCCTACAACGAGCTTTCGGAAGCCGAGCGATCGCGGTGGTTGGTAACAGAGCTTCAAACTCGCCGCCCACTGATTCCTGCCGAGTTGCCTTTCTCTGAACGGACACGGGAAATCATTGAAACCTTCCGCATGGTCCGCAGGCTCCAGCAAGAATTTGGTCTAGAAGTTTGCCAAACCTATGTGATCAGTATGAGCCACGAGGTGAGTGATCTACTAGAGGTATTACTCTTGGCAAAAGAAGCCGGACTCTACGATCCAGCCACGGGTGCGGGCAGCCTGCACGTTGTTCCCTTATTTGAAACCGTTGAAGATCTGAAGCGGGCTCCGACCGTGATGGCTCAGCTCTTGGAACTGCCGGCGTATCGAGCCCATCTAGCGGGAGGGGCGGCCCCCTCAGAAGCTGCCTCGGCTGAATTTCAGGCGGCAGCGCCTGCTGCTCATCCTCAGCCAGCAAGTGAATCCCCACTGCAGGAAGTCATGCTCGGCTACTCCGACAGCAACAAGGATTCAGGCTTTTTAAGTAGTAATTGGGAGATTTATAAAGCCCAGCAGGCGCTGCAACACACAGTTGAGAAATATGGGTTGGCTCTACGAATTTTCCACGGGCGGGGCGGCTCTGTGGGACGCGGGGGTGGACCGGCCTATGAAGCAATTTTGGCCCAACCAGGTTATAGCATTAATGGTCGGATCAAAATTACTGAGCAAGGGGAAGTCCTGGCTTCTAAGTATTCCTTACCGGAACTATCGCTGTATAACTTAGAAACCATTGCCACGGCTGTGATTCAAGCCAGTTTGTTACGGACTACTTTTGCCGAGATCCAGCCCTGGCACGAGATTATGGAAGAACTGGCGGTGCGATCGCGCACTCACTATCGGGCCCTAATCTATGAGCAGCCTGACCTAGTCGAGTTCTTCCACCAGGTGACGCCGATTCAAGAAATTAGCCAACTGCAAATCAGCTCCCGTCCTACCCGCCGTGGCGGTAAAAAGGATTTAGCAGGGTTGCGAGCCATTCCTTGGGTATTTAGCTGGACTCAAAGCCGCTTTCTCTTACCCGCCTGGTACGGTGTAGGTACTGCTCTTCAAGACTTTCTGAATGAAAAACCCGAGAAACACCTGGCGCTACTACGCTATTTTTACTTCAAGTGGCCCTTCTTCAAAATGGTGATTTCCAAAGTGGAGATGACCTTAGCGAAGGTTGACCTTCAGATTGCCCATCACTACGTCCGGGAACTGACTAAGCCAGACGATCGTGCCCGCTTTGAACAGCTATTTGAGCAGATTTCTGCAGAATATCGTCTGACTCGTGACTTAATTCTCACGATCTCTGGCCACCAGCGTCTCTTAGATGGAGACCCAGGCCTGCAGCGCTCGGTCCAGCTCCGCAATGGCACCATTGTTCCCTTAGGGTTTTTACAGGTTTCCTTGTTAAAACGCCTGCGCCAGCATTCCGATCAAGCTGCAGCCGGTACCTTTCGTTCCCGCTATAGTAAAGGTGAGCTGCTGCGAGGAGCCCTACTGACGATTAATGGCATTGCTGCCGGTATGCGGAATACAGGCTGAGGCGGTGGCAGCGGTGGCGAGTTGTATACTGTCTTGTGTTTTTTGCAGCTTGTATTGGGATGATTGCACTCCGTGGACGTCCAAACTCTGTTGCAGATAGGGCACTTCCTGCCCTAAGCCTTTGTCCCTACTGGCTGCATACAGTCTGGACTTGGAACCTAGTCTCCGGCTTCGGCCTACGAGCACAGCCTCTAAGACAATTTCCTCTGGTCATGGCGCTGAGGCTTGTGGTAGCAGGGTTCTTTTGCTGGCAGTCTTT
>JAUJON010000159.1 GCA_030447595.1 Thermosynechococcaceae cyanobacterium YX3bin19 | reverse complement strand
TCAACAGCTAGATGAGGAGATTTAGTGTCGTGTCTGATTTTTGCAACAGAGCCGCTACTTCTATCTGTACGTGATGCTGGACCTTTATAGCCGCTGTGTCGTCGGGTGGATGGTAGCAACCCGAGAATCCGCAGACCTGGCTGAGCACTTCTTGAGCAAAACCTGCCGCAAGCAAGGGATTGCACCTCAGCAACTAGTCATCCACTCTGACCGGGGGTCACCCATGACGGCTAAATCGGTAGTCTTGCTTCTATCAGACCTGGGGGTGAGTAACAGCTTCAGCCGCCCTCACGTCAGCAATGACAACCCTTACTCAGAAGCACAGTTCAAGACCCTCAAGTACCACCCCACCTTCCCCAATCGGTTTGGCTCCATTGCCGATGCGCGGGCCTTCTGTAAGGAATTCTTCTACTGGTACAACCAGGAGCACCATCACAGTGGTATCGGTCTGCTCACCCCTGCAGTTGTCCATGCTGGGCAAGCAAAGCAGTGGCTTAACCATCGACAGCAGGTGCTCAGCGCTGCCTACCAACAGTATCCGGAGCGGTTCGTGAACCGGCCCCCACAGCCTCCTCAGTTGCCTCAACAGGTGTGGATTAACCCTCCTTGCTAGTAATGAAGACAACTTGTCTGTGCGACAATCTATACTAGGCATGGAGTGACGTTGAGTCACAATGAGCATGACAAGTCCGATCTTCTGGGCCTATCTGTTAATCGTTAGCTTCTTTGTCCTAGAACGAGTATTGAGGCAGGGAGAGGCAGCTCGCAGTCTGCAAGCAGGCCAAACCGACCAGGGCAGCTCCCGATTGCTATGGACCATAGGTTTGTTGAACCTGCTACTGGTGCTCCTAGCACCACTGCTCAATACCTATGGCCTTGGCGATTGGCAATCTTCCCTAGCGGGGTGGGTAGGAATAGGATTGATGGTTTGTGGCATCAGCTTACGGACCTGGGCCGCGAGAACTCTAGGCCAGTTCTACACTCGGACATTGCGGATTGTTGAAGACCATCAGATTGTGAAGCGTGGTCCTTACCGTATCCTTCGACACCCCGGCTATCTTGCGACCTCCATCATAGATATCGGTACGGGTTTAGCACTGAACAACTGGATTGTGCTGCTGGTTATCCCCTTAACTAGTTGGATAGCAAAAACCTATCGTATCCGTGCAGAAGAAGCAATGCTGGAAGCTACATTTCAAGACCAATACAGAGCTTACAGAGAGAAAACTTGGAAAGTTATCCCCTTGCTCTACTAATCCTATTCATTAGTTCACAATTGACTGCTGAATGAGCTGCTTGCTGCTGAGCCCCGGGTGAGGCCACAGCAATCCAGATCGTGGGTAGCAAAGGGTACGATGGCTTTGCCGTCGCGCTGGTCATTGCTGAGCAGTAGTGCTGCACCCAGCAGGAATCAGGACAGCTCGATGACCCAGGATGGTAATGTCTATGCTTAGGCTTGAGAGCGATAATCTGACGCTCATTGACGCAAGTCTAATTTCTGGTCATGAGCTGTCTCAAAGTTATTGACAACTTCCGGTTCAAATGACCCTCGCGTAAGTCCTGCCCTTTTGCAAGTCCTTCATTTAGGCTCCGCCCGAAGTTGCACTTGCACGGGCATCCTTGAAATTCCATTCTTCACGGGTACAATTACTAAATATCGTCGAGATTGTATCCCTGCATCACCCTGTAGTACCTGTTTAATCGGTCCACTCGTAGTGACAATCGCAGCTCCAGCTGGATTTGTTTGAAACTCTGCTAAAGGTTGGAGTTTTCCATATGGCTTGCTGGCACGCTCTGCTAAAGCCAACTGATATGAGCTCTTCGGATTAAGTCCAGTTACTGCCGCTTGCAGTAAATCAATCACACCCTGATTGTTGACAGCAACAGTAGTAAGGGGCTGCTCAGTTGATGAGCCAGGCGGACCCATCACCAGATGAGCTGCTTCACCAGATTTGCCTAATGGCTCTAGATTGGCAAGTCCATCTCCTTGAGGAACTGCATTAGGAATATATGTCAGTGCTTGCGAGGATTGGCCACCAGGAATGGTCACCATGACTTTATTGGTTAGGGTATTAATTACTGCCACACCTGTCCCATTTTCTAGGGCAACATAGATGCGCGTACCGTCACCGGAAGGCCAGATTCCGTGAGGTAAATCTCCTGTAGGAATGGTAGCAATTAGTTTTGGTTTATTTGTAGTCGTGAAAACTTTCACTGTATTTTCCCCGCCAACTGTAACATAGGCAAATTGTCCTTTCTGGTTTCTGACAATGTTGACGTGATTGGTAATTGCTCCAGTATTCAAGGTTGCGATTACGTTAAATGGCGCTTCTGCATTAATTACCTGAGTTTTTCCTATGTCCTTGAGCGTTAACCACACCTGTTTGCCATCCGGTGTCGCGGCGATATTGGGACAGAAGGGAGAAGCTTGCTTCACCGTTGCTACCACATGGTGACTACTGACCTCGATTATATTTGTCTCAGGAACAAAGCTGGAGCAAACAAATGCATACTTGCCATCAGGACGAAAGATGGTCATTCCCGGTCCGTTGCTCACCTTGATGCGCTGTTTCTCTTGGTAAGTTTGGCCATCTAGAATGGACACATAATCCTCTCCCCGGATTGTTACCCACACTTCTTTGCCATCAGGTGTAAAGAATGCTTCATGGGGTGATCGCCCTACATAAGTTACCTGCTTGACCTGATTCGTCTGTGTATCGATAAAGGCTACAGAGTTGGAACCGACAGAGACAACTACAAGGGTGCGACGGTCAGGAGAGAAACCTAGGCCATGCACTAGCAACTGGCCTTTATACAAGGGACTGAAGTACTTGGGAGCAGTTTCACCCAAACGAATCACTCCTAGAAGTTTATTAGTCTGAGGATTAAAAACAGAAACTGTATTTGAAAATTGGTCGGCAGTGTAGACGCGATTACGTAAGCTAATTGGAATGTCTTGAGCAGAGGCAGCCTCAGGCACTTGACCTGCAAAGGCGGGTGATGCCAAGCCGAGTAAAGCTGCAAGTATGGTGGTAGCTGCTGTTCGAGTTCCCATAAAAGTTCCTACTTGTTTATTTAGATACTGGAGCCATTGGCAATTCTGCTTTTGGTTGCTTAAGTGCTAGCTGCATCGCCACAATTTCTGATTGTTGAGTGACGATGATTCCTTGGGCTAAACGCCGCAAGCGAGGGTCAGTCCCATATTGCAGTTCAACTTTTGCCATCTCAATTGCCCCTTCGTGGTGAGCAATCATCATCGCTGCAAAATCGCTATCAGGGTTGCCAGTACGATGGACGTGAGCCATTGCAGCGTGCATAGATGTCATTGCTTGCTCAAGGGCTACATCTGCTGGAGCATGATTAGTAGGCATCATTGATAGCCCTGAAATGCCAATCGATAAAGAGAGTAAAATAGGTGGAAGTTTGAGAACAGGCATAGCCTTAAGTCTGACTTTGAGAGTTCAGACTTAAGGCTATGAGAAAGTCTTTAAAAATCTGTGAAAGGAGTAGGTCTGTTGACATAGTGATAGTAGGGGTGTAAACGCGCTCACCCTTGCACACCCAGAGACATCCTCCTCATGCGTTGTACTAAGAGCACCCAACTGCTGCTGAGCTTCAAACAGCACTGCCAAGTTAATCTACACTTTGTAAAATCAGGGAAAATAGTTCCTGAAGGTGAAGGAACACTTAATTAACGTCAGTTCGGGTTAGACAGAAGCAGGCAAAGCAGCATCGATGAGCAGAGAAGGCTTCTTGGGCTGGTGACAGTAAGCAATCAAGCCGCAAACCAAGTTGACTAAGAAGTTGACGGGAGAGCGATGGCGGGAATGCTCGATCTGAGAAATGTTCTTCAACTGGTCAATCACTGGCTCAATAATCGCTCGTCGGCGCAGAAGCAGCTTATCGCTGAGGAGCATGAGACGGTTCTTCATGTTGCGTCGGAGTTTGGTAATCAATTGGATGCCCGAATCCTGCCACAGTTGAAGCGCGAGTTTTTGGGATACATAACCCCGGTCACCAAAAACCTTGCCAAAGAGTCGTTGCAGCAGTCGAGGCACAGGCTGACGTTCATCGGTGTTGCCAGGGGTAAGAATCACGTTGAGCAATTCCCCCTGCTCATTGACCACTAGATGTAACTTGAAGCCAAAGAACCAGTCGACCGAGGTTTTGCGGCGTTGCTGAATAGCGGGATGAATTAAGTAGGGAGAGGAACATCCCAAAATTTTAGAT
>JAUJON010000158.1 GCA_030447595.1 Thermosynechococcaceae cyanobacterium YX3bin19 | reverse complement strand
GGAAGCCAACGGGGATAGGCACCAGAAATAGGGAGCGCTTGAGGCTGTAGCGGTGTTCGCTCTGACTGGGGTATTTGCCCGCCCGGATTAAGGGAGTCAGCTAATTCTTGAAGAGGCAACAGCCAGAGTTTGCTGGTTGTGACCGTTGCGCGCTCGGGTTGAGACTTGGCATCCGCTTGACTGGTGCCGGCAACTTGGTCAAACAGCAGGGCAGAACCATCGGGTGCCAGCCTCAACTGTAAGTCGGGCTGCTCGGGTAGGATCACGAGAGGATTAAGCTTCCCTGTCTTTAGGTTAATGGCACCAATGTAGGGCCGCTCTCTGTACTCTGGACCGGGTAGGAGTTGGGTTAATAGACAGTAAAGGGTCTGCTTGAGAGGAGAAAACTCAGCGCTGAGAATTGAGCCAGTGGTTCTGAGCAATTCTTGCTGAGTGCCTTGATTCGTAACGAGGTACAAAGACTCTGTTTCATTGGGGTTAAACTTCACCATTGCGGCGGCAGAGCCATCCCCGGTAAAGTTCAGCACCCTGCCAAATTTGGGTAGAAAGTCTAGGGGTCTAGATGACACGTCTGGTTGCAGAGGCAGCACTGCCAGTCCTTGGCCTTGAGCAATCACTAAGGTATTACTATCGGGCGTGATGAGAAAGTCCCCACCGGGTTGGCTATTGAGGAGCTGTGGGGATTTGTTCTCTTGCAACAGCCATAGGGTCGACTGAGCTAAACTGCCGCGGTCCGCCCGCTGGACCACAATATTTTGACCATCTGGAGAGAGATCAAACTTGAGAATTTGGGCCTCCTGGTTATCTAAAACCAGCTTGACCTTGCTAGCAGGAACTTGCTTGATCGTCTGTTCTGGGGAGTTGAGAGCCATCCCTGTCGAAACAGTGTAAAGTTTTGGGTCGAAGGGGCTCTGGTTTTGAGCGGTCCGCTTTGTAGCCGAAAACAGAATGCGATCGCCCTGTGGATAGGGTTCAAACTCTGCCACCATGAGTTCCGGCGGGGTCAGCACTGTTTTTTGCTGTTGCGTCAGGTTGTAGAGGATTAAGCGCCCAGCATCAGCCCCTTCGACCCCCACACAGATAAAGGCGCGATCGCGAGTGGTAAAGCGCCCCAAAAACGGCTGGATAAGGGATGGGTCCGCATCCCCACTCAAGCGGTCGTGGGCACTCTTAAGCTGGAGCTGGTAAGACATTCCATAGGGCAGGGGTCGAGTAAGGGTATAGGCCATGCGACGTCCTGCCCAGCTGATTTTTCCTGGCAAGGGCGGCTCAACCCGTAAGTGGGTCTGCACACTGGCTTGATCCATGGGACGGTTGAAGGTCAAAATAAAGGCCTTATCTTCCGCCCCTACCTGCTTGTCTTGCCAGCTAAAGTCTCGCACCCGCGGAGCTGTGTGGTCTCCACTCCATAACAACAGTCCAATTAGCACACTCAAGCCCAGCATCAGTCCAATTGCAACCCGATCCAACGGTTGGGGAAACCGCCTTTGAAACGTGGGTGTGGGATGGATTTGCATCGGTCTTGGTTAATTTAGGCTAGTTGCTCTCAAGGATATTAGCAATTTTTTTGTATAAAATAATTCTTAAAAGAGAATGAAGACCATTCTCATAGTGATTCAACCTGGAGGGTTAAGCCTGCCTTAGATCTAGTTCGTGCATTTTTTGCGGCCAAACCAAATGACGGTTAAGCGTGCTGCTCAGCCTCACGTGTAAGTTATAGGGCTGGATATGCCGCCCTCAGTAGATGTGACTAAGAATTGCTTAGTGGCCTTCACAGCCTTGGTGACCAGAGCCCTGGCCAGCGGGATGGGCATTAGCAAAAGTATCACTGTGGTGATGCTTACCATTCTTCTGTACGGCTTCATCCAGTACAACCACATACAGGTAGGAGCCACAGGCGCATTTCATTTGGGTTACGGTTGTCCTTGCGTTAACCAAACCAGTCTTTAGATCAGCAACCATTTGTACGATCTATTTTTTCATAGATCACGGTACAGCGCTGGCCTGAGAAATCATCTAGACAAAGATTAACGCTGACTAAATCCCTGACCCCGTTTAGATTTTGACCAGAGTACCCTGCTGTTTTGGCTCTCTACAAGGCTGGTGTCCTGAGGGTGCCAGGCGATAGTGGAAAACCACCAGGGCAGCTTTCTGAGAATTTGCCTGACTCGTTCTGGCTTGAGGCCATAGGCAAACCCAGTCTTCTTCAGCAGCAGAAGCAAGGAGGAAGCTGCCAGATGAAAGGCTATAGCTTGCAATACTACCTTCATGCCTAGTGAGTATCTGACCTTTCCACCTACAGACTCATCCGTGTGTTTCTCCTGCTGCTAATGGCTTCCATGCTTGATGCTACGCTAGGTACCAGTCCGAGCGCTTCCGACCGTTGAATTGACGAATTCTACTAGAAAGTTTGCATTACCTACGGATGGGGATTGTGCCACTCTAGAACGGTAAGGGTCCGTCCAGATTGCCAGAGGCAAGGTATTTGCCATCGGGCGACCAGGCGATCTGCTTGCTGAAGGCAATATTTAATAGGTAGGGGTCATCATCCCAGTTTTGACTGTTCCAACCTGACTTTTGGTAACCACCCACTGCTAGGTGCTGTCCATCGCAACGCCAACTTAGGTTTAGTACCGAGGATGTATCGAAGCGATGTTGCATCCATACTGCCAGCATCAGCGTTCCACACTCTGCGTACGACGTCCCGAGCTAAACGCTAACTGGTTACGGGGTTGAACTCCAAGCCAAATGCTCAATCCTGCTTTCGGGGTATTGTCGAGGGTGTAGGCAGGCCGACACCCGTACGCCCCTATTCCCTCGAAAGGCAAACGCCAGATCTTGACCCGTCCGTTCTGACCCCAGCGGCTAATAGTTGACCACCTGCGTGGTGCCAGGCAGTCTTACAGATTGGTTATCGCCGATCTTCAGGGGCAGGAGGGGCTACTGGCCTTACCCACAGGGCCAGTCGCGCCACAGCATCACTTCAGCCGCTGAACTGGCAGCCAGGGTTTTGCCGTGTTAGGCGAATTTGCGGGCGATCGTGAATACATAATCGGAGAGCTCTGCCAGGCGATGGCTCCAGTAAGTCCTGAGGCGTGGTTTTGTATTAGACACTGGCGGAACTTCTGGGTTGGACCTGCTCCAGCTCAGCCCAATGAAAACCAGCTGATTCTACGTGTCTATCCGGTTTCCAGGCGATCGCGGGTGCCGTCCAACAGCATGAACCCTGGAAGACAGCAGGATTTTCCGCGAAATTCAGGATGCCTTTCATGCGAAAGATATTCGGTCCCTGGGTTTGAGCAGACGACCTAACCAATAATTCAGCCGTTTTTCATCCATTGCTCCTGGTTCACCAGCGTTGAAGCCACAGACTCACTACATGTTCGTGGGCATCTCGTCCAGAATTTGGGTCAACTCTAAGGCCCGAGGTCGAAGGTTTCCACCCTAAAGCGCATCCATCTCTAACTCGACGTTGCAGGTGCGATAAATTTTGGCGATTCTATTCATGGTCTGAACTGCGCCCTAGTTCATCTAGCTGCTCCAGGGAAACCAGGTCAATTTTGTTGAGTAAAATCACATCGGCAAAGGCGATTGTTCTGGGCTTCACTGCTGTCCCAGTGTTGCCAAATGCGCTTAGAATCTACCACTGTCACGAGGACTGCATCGAGCTTTGCCTGAGCCTGCACATCTTCATCCATAAAGAAGGTTTGACCAATGGCGCTGATCGGCTGTACCAGCTGTCTCAATGACTAGATGATCAAACTTATCCCGTCGCCGCATCAGTTGCCGATAATCCGAATCAAATCACCGAACCGTGCAGCAGATACAGCCATTGTTCATCCTAAAATTCTTCGTCGGTGTCAATTACGAGCTGGGATTGTCAATCCTAACTTCCCCAAACTCATTGGGATTACCACAGCGACCTTCTTGCCATGTTCGTGGGTCAAGATGCGGTCATAGGTGTGTAGCGTTACTGTTTTGCCTGGCCCTAAATAGCCTGTCAAAATGGCACAGGGACAGAATTCTCTATTCTGGCAGCGACTATATGACAAATGCTCTAGCTTCATGAAAACGATAATCGTTAATTACGGCTACAGAGACAAGTACATAAAGTGCTGGCTACCGCTACATTACGCCAAGGCGATCGCCGTTTCGCCCTGACCTGAGACAGCACGGATTCGCTGTAATTCCCAAGTAACTCTATTTAGGTTTTAAAAAAGGTAGAGTTACCCTCTGCTACCTCAGCAGCGTATTCCTCGTGCAACCCTAGAGAGCCAGGAAGTCTCCGAAATTCTACTCCCGGCAGTTCAGCCAATGCCTCCATTTCTGCCTTTGATTTTGCCGGGGATTGTTCCCCAACAACTACCATCAAAGGCATCGATACGGACTGAAACCAGCTCAGAAGCTCTGAGCGATCTCTTACGGGATCTAGGGCTCCGGTGACAAACGCTGCGGGAGCAAAACGTGCTCCGGGCTGCTGCGTAGTGTGATACTTGGGTTGAATAAATCCAGGCGTCACCTTAGCAGCATCGGCGTAAACATGGCGACGATACATCAAGCTCAAGAAAGACGGTGTTGTATTCAGTTTGTAGAGAGCTTGTCCGACCAGTGGTGTTCTCACCAGGTTTCTCAAAATTTTATAGAGCTGTCGATGCTCGCCCATTGTGGTTAGGGGGCCCCGCCAGGTAGGAGCGACTAGGACGATCCGTGATAAAGCCTGGGGTGCCTGCTGGGCCAGATGCATTACGTAACCGGCAGCGTGACCGGCGGCAACGACCCCGATCGGGATATCAAAGACTGCCTTGACAAACTGCTTCAGAAATTGATGATATAGCGCTGGTCGGTAGTCTAGAGGCGGTCGGGGTGACTGGCCAAAACCAGGCCAGTCCAGGGCAGTGACCTGAAATTGTGAGGCTAAACGCTCTGCCAATCCCCGCATTTCAGCCCGGGTAGAAACAGTGCTAAAGGCGGGTAGCAATAATACTGGCGGCCCTTGCCCCAAAGTTTCATAAATAACCGGTAGCTGCTGCCCGGCCCAAGCCCAGACATATTCATTGACGTTACCAGCCAGGCCAAAAGCAGCCGCAGTTGAAGTGGGTTGTAAGGGCGAGAGGGCAGACATAACGCGAAAACTTAATGAAGGGTTTAGGGGAGTGATTGAGCGGATAAGGCTAACTGGTGTTCCAGTGCTTTTTGCTGCATAGTTTTGAAGATGTTATAAAAGCCATTGGCGCGGGAAGGCGTCAGGCTAACATTGAGTCCTGTATCTTGAATGAAGTTGGGAGAGACTTGCAAAACCTCTGCGGGTGTCAGTCCACTTAGTCCTTCAATTAAGAACGAGACGAGCCCTTTGGTCAGCTGGGAATCGGAATCGCCCTGAAACCAAACTCTTCCATCAGCTAGGGTGGCAATAATATAAACCTGGGAAGCACAGCCAGGGACTTTGTTTTGCCAAACTTTATCAGAGTGCGGGAACTCCTTGAGCCGCTTAGCATACCAAATTAGCTGCTCATAGCGCCGCTTTGAATCAGATTGGCGGGCAAAGCGCTGCACAATAGCAGCAAGGGCAGCGGGTTGGAACATTACATAACAAACGATAATGATTATTATTATTTTAATTCCAATCGAGCTCAGTTGTGATAGAGGAGAAATTAATCCCCCTCATTGACCTGCAGGCGATCGCAGGAAATTTTATCTGTGAGTATTGCGCTGGGAAAGGTAGCTGTATGAATTTCTAGCTGAGATTCTGGCAATGCTTCAAATAAAAGGCGCTGTCTAGGGAAAACAACACGCTCAAAGTACCAACTGGGTATATTGGCAATTCGAATAATTTGGATCTGGCTAGTGGCATTAATGTAACCACAGCAAATGCGGCGGTCATACTGAGAAGGTAAAGAATCAAGCATTTGAGTCATCACGTTAAGTTTTGCTTTAATTCAGCTTTGGGGACCAGGGTGTACGCTGTGAGAGAAGCCCTATCTGCAAAGCTGCGGGTCTCTTCTGCCGTTGGTCCAACACTACCGGAAGCTGGCAAAGGTTTCTTACGCTGAGAACGCAGCTCTAGTAGGCTTTTAAGCTATGATAACGATAATCATTATTATAAAACTTTGGATTAAATTCTCTTAGGTTAGGTAGGAGGAACTTACCTAGCGACATGGCTCCGACCAGGACAAGGGAGTACAAGTGACTGCTGACTTGAAGCCAATTGATTTGACTTTAAGCCTATGCGACCAAAACTGTTGTGGGGAAAAAACAGATTAACTTGAGGATCATTATGGAAGCTCAACGAAACCGTAGTCAAGAGCGAATTCTGAGGTTGTTAAAGTAACTTGGTCGGGAAATCTCGGCTCAAGAGCTTTACATAGACGTACGTAAACATCCTCA
>JAUJON010000004.1 GCA_030447595.1 Thermosynechococcaceae cyanobacterium YX3bin19 | reverse complement strand
AGCCTGCCCAGAACAGGTAGAGCTTACCAAAAAAACCAACCAGTGGCGGGATCCCGCCTAGAGACAGAAGGCAGATACTCAGCCCTAGAGTTAACAGGGGATCTTTTTGATACAGACCTGAATACTCACTAATCTGATCTGTGCCCGTTCTTAGGGAAAAGATAATGACACAGGTAAAGGCTCCCAGGTTCATAAACAGGTAAGCCAGTAGGTAAAACACTAAACTGGCATAGCCGGCATCGGTGCCCACAATTAAGCCAATTAAGACAAAGCCTACTTGACCAATGGAGGAGTAGGCCAGCATTCGCTTCATGCTCGTTTGGGCGATCGCGACAGCATTACCCAAGACCATGCTAAGCGCCGCTAGGGCTGTGAAGATAAACTGCCACTGAGGTGCCAAAACTGGAAAAGCTACAGCGAGGAAGCGAATTGCTAAGGCAAACCCGGCAGCTTTGGAACCAACCGATAAAAAAGCAATGACTGGTGTTGGGGAACCTTCATAGACATCGGGAGTCCACTGGTGGAAGGGTACCGCCGCCACCTTAAAAGCAAGTTCCGCAATCACGAACACTAGAGCAATCACGAGAACGAAGGACTGTTTGCCACTCGTTAGGGTTGCTGCGATCTCGCTCAACTGGGTCTGTCCGCCCGACAAACCATACAGCAAAGACATACCGTAGAGGAAAATTGCTGAGTTGGCTGCGCCAATCAGTAAATATTTCAGAGCCGCCTCATTCGAGCGGGGATCCCGCTTGGTATAGCCGGTCATGAGATAGGAAGCGATATTGAGCGTCTCCAGTGAGACAAAGATCATCACTAACTCCTGCGACCCAGACAGAAACATGCCGCCAACCGTTGCTGTGAGTAGGATGGTAATGAACTCTGCCAAAGAAGTTCCGGACTGCTCAATGTAACGGATTGACATTAGGATGGTGACTGCGCTAGACAGGGCAATAATGCCTCGAAAGACTAGACTGAGGTTGTCACTATTAAAACTACCCAAGAACGCAACTGGATTTGTCTGGTCCCACTGGAAGGAGAGGGCGGCCACTGCTGATAGCAAGCCAGCGATCGCAAGATAGGGGGTCCAACGAGAAGAAGTTCGACCCTCAATTAAGTCCCCTACCAGGACTGCGAGTAAGGTGGAAATAATAATTCCTTCTGGCAGGATTTTACCCGCGTTGAGTTGAGCAGCAAGATTGGCAAAGTCCATAGCGTTAAGTTAAATATGTAAGTGACTTGAGAGCGGACAAGATAAACTGCTTGAGCAAGACTGCTACAAATAGAGACTCTAGCGTGGATCTTACCGCGCATTCCTCCAGCTTTCAGCGGTCATCGTACCACTCAAAAAGGCAGGGATGAACCCAATCAACCTGTCGAATTTGTTCACAGGGAGCAGTTTGCAAAATTTAATTACAGGCTATAGGGAAAAAATAAGTACCAATTCGCTCTAGCAACACTGGGATTTTGTCCGAGTGACCCCTCGAAATAGCTTTTGTCCTGTCATCTTAGTCAATAGCGATCCGCCATTATGCCAACCCTGGTTATTGTTGAATCTCCTACCAAAGCACGCACCATTCGCAACTACTTACCTGCGGACTATCAGGTCGAGGCGTCAATGGGGCACATTCGGGACCTGCCTCAATCAGCCAGTGAAATCCCGGCTCAGGTTAAAGGAGAAAAATGGTCTCAACTTGGGGTTAACGTCGAGGCTAACTTTGAGCCACTCTACGTGGTACCCAAGGACAAGAAAAAAGTCGTCAAAGACCTAAAAGCTGCACTCAAGCAGGCTAGTGAGCTAGTTTTGGCTACAGACGAGGACCGCGAGGGAGAAAGCATCAGCTGGCATCTCCTGCAGGTTTTGGACCCAAAGGTACCCGCTAAGCGAATGGTGTTTCATGAAATTACCAAAGAAGCAATCCAGGAGGCATTGCACCAGCGCCGAGACGTTGATCAACAGCTCGTACGGGCCCAGGAAACTCGCCGAATTCTCGACCGCCTAGTGGGCTACACCCTCTCCCCGCTGCTGTGGAAGAAAATTGCCTTTGGGCTGTCCGCGGGCCGAGTGCAGTCAGTGGCAGTAAGGCTCCTAGTCAGTCGAGAACGGCAGCGACGGGCCTTTCGTAAAGGCTCCTACTGGGATCTCAAAGCAGCCTTAGAACAGGCTCAGCATCCCTTTGAGGCGCGGCTGGTGAGTTTGGCCGAAAAGCGGCTTGCTACTGGTAGTGACTTTGATGAAGCCACAGGCCAAATCATCGCCGGTCGAAATCTGGTTCTCTTAAACGAGGCTGAAGCTCGGGAGCTGCAGAACCGGCTGACGGATAAACCCTGGAATGTCACCGCTTTGGATGAGCGGCCTGTAACGCGTAAACCTTCAGCGCCTTTTACTACCTCAACCCTACAGCAGGAGGCCAATCGCAAGCTGCGGCTCTCGGCGCGAGAAACCATGCGAACCGCGCAGAATCTATATGAGCAGGGCTTTATTACCTACATGCGGACAGATTCTGTACACCTGTCCCAGCAGGCGATCACAGCGGCACGTACCTGCGTGGAGCAGAAGTATGGCAAAGACTACCTCAGCCCCCAGCCACGCCAGTACACAACTAAAAGCAAAGGAGCACAGGAGGCTCACGAAGCCATTCGTCCAGCGGGCAGTACCTTTCGCACCCCGCAACATACTGGGCTCCAGGGGCGAGAACTTGCCCTTTATGACTTGATCTGGAAGCGAACTGTTGCCACCCAAATGGCAGAAGCACGGCAGACCCAAATCACGGTGCAGCTCCAAGTGGAAGATGCTGGCTTCCGCGCCACGGGCAAGCGCATTGATTTTGCTGGGTTTTTCCGTGCCTATGTAGAAGGATCGGACGACCCAGAAGCCGCAATTGAGAACCAGGAAGTGATTCTACCGCCTTTGAAAGTAGGGGACACACCGACCTGCCGGGCGCTAGAGGCAATCGGTCATGAGACGCAACCACCGGCTCGCTACACAGAAGCCTCTTTAGTTAAAACCTTAGAAAGTGAAGGCATTGGTCGTCCCAGTACCTACGCCAGCATTATTGGCACCATCATCGACCGAGGGTACGCCCAGATGGTTGGCAACGCCCTAGCACCAACATTTACAGCCTTTGCCGTCACAACCTTGCTGGAAAAACATTTTCCTGACTTGGTGGATACTGGCTTCACCGCTCGCATGGAACAGACCCTGGACGAAATCTCGACCGGGGAGGTTAACTGGTTGCCCTACTTGCGGGATTTCTACCTGGGAGAATCGGGCTTAGAAACTCAGGTGAGGGAACAAGACAGTCAGATCGATCCTGGTGAAGCCCGGACGGTAGAACTGGCAAACTTAACCGCGAGAGTTCGCATTGGTCGCTTTGGCCCCTATATTGAAGCGGAAGACGAAGCGGGTCCAGTTACGGCCTCACTTCCCAAAGACGTTAACCCTGGCGATCTAGATCCAGAACAGATTGAAATCCTGCTGCGGCAGAAAACGGAAGGACCCGAAAAGCTGGGCCTCCACCCAGAAACTGGGGAGCCAATTTACCTACTAATCGGTACCTACGGCCCTTACGTCCAGCTCGGTGATGTTTCAGATGACAATCCGAAGCCCAAACGCACCTCCTTACCGAAGGGAGTGGCGATCGAGAACGTTACTCTGGATATGGCGGTTAGCCTGCTCTCACTACCGCGTCTACTAGGGGTACATCCGGAAACAGGTAGCAAGGTTCAAGTCGGTCTAGGTCGCTTTGGTCCCTATGTGGTTCACAACCAAGGGCAGGCCGGTAAGGACTACCGATCGCTCAAGGCTAGCGATGATCTGTTTACTGTTTCCCTAGAACGAGCGTTGGAATTGTTGGCTGAACCCAAAAGTCGCCGGGGCAGGGCAAGCAAATCGAAGCAGCCCCTGCGGGAACTGGGAGCCCATCCCCAAGATGCCGAGCCTGTCAACATTTACGATGGTCCTTATGGCCCCTACGTTAAGCACGGTAAGACGAATGTCTCCTTACCGGAAGGCCAGCCGGCTGAAGATTTAACCCTTGAGGCTGCCTTAGAGTTACTGGCGACAAAAGAGTCCACCAAGAAATCTGGGGGGAGCTCAACCCAGACAACTAAACGCGCTAGCCAGTCAACCAGTCGTGCGACTAAAAGCTCTAGTCGCAGCACAAAGAAAGGCACTTCATCCAGCTCCCGCAGTCGCAAAGCGTAGCGTTTTAGTGAGCTAAATCAGGAAAAACCGCTTGTACGGCTGGGTGGACCAGGCAATGGTCTTGAATATTCAGGCCCTTAGCTAAAGCAAAATCTGCGTCCAGCGCCTTGATCCCGTGATCAGCAAGTTTGAGTACATAGGGCAAGGTACTGTTGTTGAGTGCCTGAGTTGCAGTCCAGGGTACGGCTCCTGGCATGTTAGGCACTCCATAATGAACCACTCCCTCCTCCATGTAGGTCGGATGGGAGTGAGAAGTCGAGCGTAATGTTTCTATACAGCCCCCCTGATCGACAGCAACATCTACAATTACAGAGCCTGGGTTCATACGTTGGACTAGTGAACGTGGCACCAGGACTGGAGCTCTGCGACCCGGAATTAACACAGCACCAATGACCAAGTCTGCCGCTGCAACAACTTCGGCAATATGCTGGGAATTGCTGTAAAGCAGGATAACCCTCGACCCAAAGAGTGTTTCTAGGTACGCTAAACGGTCTACATTAACATCTAGGATTGCCACTTGGGCTCCCATGCCAATTGCCATCCGGGCTGCTTCTGTACCGACGACGCCACCGCCTAGAACAACGACGTTTCCTGGGTACACTCCGGGAATTCCCCCTAGCAGGATGCCGCGCCCTCCCTGCTGGCGTTCGAGAAAGTGGGCGCCAAACTGTACGGACAATCGACCCGCAATGATACTCATCGGCATCAGTAAGGGCAGTCTGCCGTCCGGCAGTTCAACGGTTTCGTAGGCGATCGCGCACACCCCCGAACCCATCAAATGCTCGGTCAGATCACGACTCGCTGCTAGGTGAAGGTAGGTGAACAGCAGTTGGCCCTTCTGGAGAAAACTGTACTCTGAGGGTAAAGGTTCTTTGACTTTAATGACTAAGTCTGATTCCTGCCATCTTGGGGTTGGGGGACAATCTTGGCCCCCGTTTGTAGATAGTCTTGATCCGTAAAGCCAGCCCCTACTCCCGCACTCATTTCTACAAAAACCTGATGACCGTTCTGCAAAGTTTGAACGCTACTAGGGCTCAAGCCCACACGAAACTCCTGATCCTTGGCTCTTTTAGGAACCCCAACTTCCATTGCTCACCTCTGGGACAGCTTTATCTTTAACTTAAACCCCTAAGCCCGTAAGCAGAAATTCTGATCTCGGAAAAGTCAAGATCTCAATAGCTTGGATAGACTTAGATCTCCATCAAGATTAGCCGCAGCGGTGCTAAGTGGACAGCCCACGGAAAGGGTGCTCTTTCAACTCTGCCCATTTTTCCTGCAAAACTTCTGCCTGCAGGTGATAGTCCTGGGAATGGGTAGGCGGTGTGTGAAGCTTGAGATATAGGGTCATTCGGGTGTTGGGTTTCGCTTGTTCGAGCCAGCCAGCAGGGAAATACATTCTCTTGGTTTAAGTCTTGAGTGAAGGCCAGGTGATGGGCACGAATCCCACGCAGGCTAGCGATGGGGGAATAGGTTCAAGAACGCTGAGAGTGCAGTGCCAATCAGCTGCCTCCACTCGTCCCGGTTCAACCACTTGGGCCTGGGAAAAGTTCTTGCATTCTGTCAGTTGAGCAACTTAAAGGTAGGTCGCTCAAAGATCTCTGCTTTGGGACCGTAGGCAATCACCTTTCCTTCTGCAAGAATCAAGAGATTGCTACAGACTCGGTAGGCTTCTAATTTGTGGGTGATGAATAGTGTCACACCCTGGTAGGTAGCGAGAACCTCAGTGAGCAATTGTTCAATTTGGCTCCGTAAATAGGTATCTAACGCTGAAAGAGGTTCATCTAGGAGTAATGCTTCTGGTTCAATCGCTAAAGCTCTCGCCAAGGCAACGCGCTGCTGCTGGCCGCCCGAAAGCTGGTGGGGATAACGGTTTTCTAGACCCTGCAATTGCATCAGTGCCAGGTACTTTGCTACCTGCTGGGTCCGTTCAATTTGAGGCATGCCCTGGAGACCAAAGGCGATATTTTGAACCACGCTCAGGTGGGGAAAGAGGGCGTAGTTTTGAAAGACAAAAGCCAAATCCGCCGCTGGCAACTGGGAATACTGATGCCTTGTTTTGAATCGAAGAGGACTCGTCCATTCAGGATGATCCGACCCTGGTTTGGAGATTCTAGCCCTGCAATGCAGCGTAGGGTCATACTCTTGCCACTCCCGGAAGCTCCTAGTAGTCCTAAAGGGTCACGGCCTACGGTAAAGTTTTCCTCGAGAGTAAAGCCGGGAAGATGCTTTTGCAGGTTAATAAAAAGTGCTTTTCGACCGGGGAAACTCCGCCCATTGACCTGATTAAAAGGGACAGAGGGGGGTCCCAGTGACGTATTACCTGAAGGAACTATACCCCCATGTCCCAGCAGCAGCCAGTCAAACAGTCCTTTGATCAAACTACTGGTTCTACCCCCGGCTGGCGAGGGCCGTTGGGAACTCGACCAATAGTTCAGTGCCGCAATCACAGCCAGGGCGATCGCGACCATGATAATTACCCAGTTAAAGGCTTGCCCCATTTGCCCCGCTTCCGCTGCAAAGAAGATGGCGATCGGAATAGTTTGGGTTCTGCCCGGAATACTACCTGCCAGCATCAGCGTCGCTCCAAACTCCCCCAAGGCTCTAGCAAAGGCCAGAATGGTTCCAGCTACCACTCCAGGCCAGGCCAAGGGCAGCAGAATTTGCCAAAAGATCCGTCCTTCAGCAGCACCCAAGGTTCGAGCAGCCTGGAGAAGGTTGGCATCGACCTGTTGAAAGGCCCCAAAGACTGTCTTATACATCAAAGGAAAGGCAACGACTGTAGCTGCAATCACCGTAGCAGGCCAGGAGAAGATGATCGCAATTCCTAATTGCAGTAACAACTGTCCAATCGGACTATTTCTCCCCAATAGCAGCAGCAGTAGGAAGCCAACCACGGTTGGCGGCAGCACCAGGGGCAGGGTGAAGATGCCATCGAGCCAACCTTTCCCCTTACCTTGATACCTAAACATCCAGTGAGCTACCGCGATCCCCGTGAAAAACGTCAAGAAAGTGGCCGCAAAAGCAGTTTTGAGCGAGATCCATAGGGGAGAGCCATCAAAATCCATAGGATACTGATCCGAGCACAAGCCTGTAAACTACTGGGCAACGGGAATAAAGCCGTATCTCTTAAAAGTGGCCTTGGCCTGGTCAGCGGACAAAAATTGGACAAACTCCCGAGCAGCATCAGCATTCTTGCTGTCTTTCAATACAGCTACTGGATAGATAATCGGGGAATGGGAACCTGCTGGTGCAGTTGCCGCAATCCTAATTTGCTCCGATGCCTTGCTGTCTGAAGCATAGACAATACCTGCATCGACGTTGCCTGTTTCCACATAGCTGAGAACCTGGCGGACATCTTTGGCCAAGACAAGCTTTCGTTTGAGCGGGTCAAACAGCTTCAGAGCGGTTAAGACTTCCTGCCCGTACTGTCCGGCAGGGACGCTTTCCGGGTTGCCAATAGAGACTTGATTCACGGTATCGCTGGTTAAGTCTTTGAAGCCGGAGATGTTTGCCGCATTTTTGGACGTGATCAAGACAACCTCATTGCTCAAGATGTCCTGTCGAGTATCTGAGAGTAAAAGGTTCTTCTTCTCTAAAGCATCCATCTGTTTCGGGGCTGCTGAGATGAAAATATCCACAGGGGCTCCCTGTTCAATCTGCTGCTGCAGAGAGCCGGAACTGCCAAAATTGTAGGTCAAGGTAGCGTTGGGCTGTTCCCGACGGTACAGGGATTGAATTTCTTGCATCGCATCTTGCAGGCTGGCAGCGGCCGATATCGTCAGGGCCACAGGCTCTACCTGGACAGTTGAGGCGGCAGGTGGAGAGGCAGCTGGGATTGTGGAGCGATCGCAGCCAACTGCTACCAAAAGGGCAGTAAACATCCAGGTAAGAGCAAGCCTTCTATTCATTGGAACTATCTTGAAATTTTTCGAACCTTTGGCTGGGGCACTCACTTCCGTTGAGGCTGCAATCGGTTGTTAGAATCGTACCAAGAACGAATCGGATTACCAACAAGGTTGGTATATTTTAATGCCGAGAAAACAGCAAGGATGGATTACCTTTCAGTCTTCAGAAGAAGAACGACAAATGCTAGAGCAGCACTGTCAGCAATCTCAACGCTCTAAAACTGAGGTTCTGAGGGAGCTAGTGCGGAGCCTTAGTCAACCACTACCCAGTTCATTCAAACCCCCAAGCCAACAGAGGGTTCAAGATCCTGTAAGTACCTACAAAATTAATTACGTATTTGCTGCCAAAATTAACTAGCACTTTTTCGACGTATTTGACCAGGCTCGTCCAGTCCGCGTAGGCCTCAACTTCCATCCACTCATATTTCATAAAGCGCCAGAGGATCTCAATGAGATTCAGGTGCGGAGAATAGGTCGGCAGCCAGAAAATCTTAACTGCTTCTCCTGCCACTCAGCCAGCTTTTGAGACATGGCATACTGGTATGAATTGACGCTTGATCCATCACCACGACCGTTCGTTTAGCTAATGTTTGACGAAAGTGATCTAAGCAAGCAATGACGACCTCACTGGTGACTTCTTGCCTTCAAAGAGGTAAGGCGATAAATCATTGCTGCGGTTCATCAATCCCAAGATATTTAATCGTTTGCTTTGAGCACTGTTTAAGCAAGTCGTTGTGCCTTTGTCCTGCCACGCATAAGGGACATAGGGCGTTAAACAAAAGCCGGTCTCGTCGAAATATCTCAAATCAATTTCGCCCTGTTCATTCAGTCGTTTCAACTGTTCAAGCTGTGCTGCTGCTTTTGTTGATCGTCTTGTGCACTCGGTTGTCGATTCACAACTCGTCTCATCCGATGCCAACTCATATTCAACGCTTTCAAGACTCGCTTAATCGTGTCTTTACTCACGCTGATGCCCCACGCTTTTTTCACTTTCGCTAACACTTGCTTGAGATTCTTGGGGTCTTGTTTCACCCACTCTTGAATCTGCTCCTTTTGCTTTACCGTGAACGTCGGCTTTCTGCCTCGGCCCGGTTGATCATACAAACCGACGAATTTCTCCGTTTCCCATGCCCTCAACCAGTTATGAAGGGTCTTGCGACTGACCCCAAAGATGCTCATTAATTGAGCCAGCGTAAAACCTGAAAACTTAGCACAATACAATGAGCGCGTTGTCGGACTTGATGATGGCGACTTTGTCGATAAATCCGTTCGAGTAAGCAGATGGTTTCTGGACTGAGGTCTTGAATAAATCTCATCAAAGCTCTCACAACGATGCTTCTGCTTTTGAGTCTAGCTACCCCCCTCCCTCTGTTATGTGTCATTAATTCTGCGCACCTACTTAGATCCTCTTGAAATGGAACTTTTAAGCCAGCCACTAAAGGATAAACCGATGAAACTGAGTGCCCGCAATATTCTCAAGGGAACCGTTAAGCAATTGGTAACGGGAGCCGTCAATACAGAGGTTACCCTAGAGATTGCGCCTGGAATCGAAATTACTTCAATCATTACGAGAGCGTCCGCAGAGCAGCTAGGCTTAGCTGAGGGAAAAGAAGCCTATGCCGTCATTAAGTCCAGCAACGTCATGATGGCTATGGATTAAGTTGACCCTGCTGCAGGGATAAACAGAAATCAACGAAGCTGGTCGATACACTGCTCGGGTAGGCAGAACTGGAAATTTATCAGCAACTCCGCGTCTCTCCCCAAGGGCGGCTCAGGAATAGAAAGACTAGACTATAAGTGTTACGCACCAAGACTTACCTAAATCTGATTAGAAGACAGGAGGATAGCCATGACAGAGCCAACAACTCCCCAAACGCACCGAATGCATCCGCGATCGTGTTGAGGTTAGCCCCGAAACCAACGCTCTAGTTGAAGGCGAAATGCCGGACGCTGATGCCGATCTGAAGCAGGAAACGAAAGCATTGGTTGATGCCATCAAAAAAGCGGGCTCAGGCGGAGGCTAAGGGTGCAGGCGATCTGACCCGTGATGCCTATCTCAATGCTGTCCGCCAAGCCAGGGAAGCAATTGAGCAAAATAAACTATTTGACCCAGAGCGGCTCGAATACTCATTCTGGCTGGTTCAGAAGGAAGCAGAAAGGAATTGGCAGTCCGTTTTAGATGAGGTTTTAGTGATTGGCGATCGCCTGGCTGGATGCCCGCAAAGCCGCTTGGGATGCCTTTGACGGCTCCTCGGCGCTCTGATGAACATCACTCCTAGCCTGAACCATTCCCCGGGCAGAAGTGGCTCGAACATTATGTTAGATAACATTTGCCACTGCAGATAGACAGCTGAACTTTTGTTCTGATGGCTAGTACAGCGCAGGTAGCCTACCCATGGAGTAAGCCAGTATGCAATATCTTTGCACAGTCTGCGACTATGTATACGATCCAGAGGCAGGGGACCCAGATTCTGGGATTAGACAGTACGTACCTTCGAGGACATACCCGAAGATTGGGTTTGTCCAGTTTTGTGGGAGCAACTAAAGATCAATTTGAAGCGCAGTGATACCTCGGAGATACCCCGTAGCTCTGCTTGTTCACTAAGTCTCGGCCTCTAGGGAAAGCTGCGTTTCTGCAGTAGAGGAACGTCGCCGCCGCCGCCGGGTTGCAGACCTAGGGTTCTTTGGTTCTTCCTGGACTTCTGCTGAATCTGTAATAGAGACCTCCACAGGTTCACTGGGTATCTCAGGACCAGGAGTTCTACTGGTGAAATGTCAATTTGGGCAGGTTCCTCTACGGGTAAATTGGTTGAACGAATAGAGCCATTAGGAGCTGTCACTGAAATAATGGCAGCAGACTTAGGATTTTTTTACTGTGCCATTGAAGAGTACTAGAGGAGAAATTCCCATTAGCGCATACATTTCTGCTCCGCAGGAGTCATTTCTACCGTAATTACCTCTGGCGGTTCCTGAGTTGGTTTAGAACTTCCCGCTGAACTGGTTTAGTCCGCTGCCCTAGCTCTGGCCTCTCTTCGTTAGCAGTTGGGTTAGATTCTTCAAAAACTGCAGATTTGGGATCCCTAACATTAAATGGTAAGGGCGCTGGTTCTTCTAGAGACTTCGTGATAATTGGGCCTTTGGCATTTCACCAATCCGACGGCGACGACGGCGGCTAGCAGGTACTTCTCCCGTCCTTGATAGCTGGGATGGTTAGTTAAATCTAAGGTTGCAAGATCATCTGGAGAGTCTAGGCTAAACTCTTCTGCAACGGTTTCTAGAGCTTCCCGGCGCTCTGAACTACGAGCCTCAATGCTGTTGAGATAACTTTGGGTTTTAGGAATTGCAGAACGCCCAACAATTTCTCCTTCAGAGTCAAAGGACTCTCCAGGAGATGAACCAGGTGTCCTAATCCACCACAGGTGGAACAAGTACGCCCGAATAATTCGTAAATGTTTTTGTCCTTGCCGCTTCCGGGTAAGTTCTACCAGTCCTAGTTCAGACAGTTGGGCAATCTGAGGTCTCGCCTTATCTGCCTTAAGCGCTTTATTAAAATGCTCCAGAACCTGCAGCTGATCTCGCCGCGAGTCCATGTCAATAAAATCAATAATAATGACTCCCGCTATATTACGGAACCGCAGTTGCCGAGCAATTTCAGTTGCTGCCTCAGAGTTGGTCCACAGTACCGTCTCCCGAGCAGTTGCCGAGCGGGTGAAAGAGCCAGAGTTAACATCGATAACCGTTAACGCTTCAGTGCGTTCAATGATGATGTAACCACCGGAGGGTAAATCGACTCTGGGCTTCAGCGCTTCTCGAATCGCAGCGTTGACTCGGAAGTAGTTTAGGATTGAGGTTGGCTCCGTGTGGTGGTCTAGCAAAACCCCTTGAGGTAGTTTGCCACCAGTCCAGTTGATTAGCTGTTGCCTGACTCGCTTTAATCCATGCTGAGAATCTGCAACAATTCTGTTTACGTCTGCTGTATAAACGTCTCGGAGAACCCGTTGAATAAAGTCATCATCCCGGTTCAGAAGAGCGGGAGCCCGGGTTGAGCTAGCTTTCTGTTGAATTGCCTCCCACTGTTTTTGCAGCACCTCAAGATCTTCAATAATTGCTTCCTCCGCAACGTCTTCCGCTTCCGTGCGAACCAGCAGACCCATACCTGCGGGTTTAATTAAGATGGCTAGTGCCCTTAAGCGACTGCGTTCATCTTCATTTTTAATGCGCCGGGATAGGTTCACCCCTCGCCCAAACGGCATCAAAACCAAATACCGGCCTGGCAGTGTAATATTACCTGTGAGTCGGGGTCCTTTGTTGCCAGTTGGCTCCTTCATGATTTGAATCAGGACCTTCTGCTGGGGAGCTAGCAATTCGGTAATGGCTCCGGCTGCACGCTTCAACCGTAAAGGACCTAGGTCGGTAACATGAATAAAGCCATTTCGCTCGGTATCGCCAATATTGACGAAGGCAGCATCAATTCCAGGGAGCACGTTTTCAACCACCCCTAAATAGATGTCACCGACTTGATGGCTACCAGTCGCCACAATAAGTTCTTGAATCTGATCCTCTGAAAAGACTGCAGCAATTCGATGCTGCTCGGCAATAATAATTTGCTTTGGCATTCAGTTTCCTCAAGATTTTTCAGCAATAGAAGCGCGAGAATCTGCTGCTTGTGCTGAAGCTGATTTCGGTAAACCGTGACGGAGCGTTCTGCCTTTCTAAAACTTTTGTAGCGATTTGAAGCAATTTCTTGAGTTGCAAGTACCACAAATATTCTCTTGGGAAGAACTATGGGTTGTCTTGCGCTATAAGAACCTCAAGTATTTCACGACTATGGATAAGTCTGGGAATAGCTGTAGGGGTTAAACCAACAGCTTCTGCTCGTCAAGAGTTAAGGCTTTGAGCGTTTATTCAAGCTAAATCGTTAATTTATAGATCGGCAGAAAGTCTAGCAGAAGCAAGCTGCACTCAACACGTCTTAACTGGTTTACTTAGCGGTAACCCTAAGAGTCTCTCATCTACAACCGCTTCTATTGAGAAGCATTATAGCGCGGAGTATCAATTCTGCCATCCCGAAATCTCAGTAATCTTTATGCGGCTTTAAAGGGGTGAACCAATACTAAGCCACATAAGATTAGGGTTTCAGTCCACTCCACGATCGCCCCATAGGTATCCCCGGTATGACCACCCAGTTTAAAGTTCAGCCAAGCACCCATTATCCAGGCAATCACACCGCCGCTGGCTATCATTCTAACAACCAAGAGACCGGGAAATCCCAACACTAGTTGAAGTCCGCTGAAGCCCAGCAGAAATAGAAGTCCAAAAAGCGGATCCCCAGGAACCACAATCGTTGCCTTGTGAAAAGCACCTTTCCCCACTGGCTTGAGATAGGGGTAGCAGGCGATCGCCAGCAGCTGTCCCCAACGCCCCCAACCTGCTGCAGTCATTAGAGCAATGGTTTGATGGGATGCCAGTTCGCTGAGAGCACTGGTCTTCAAGGTAAATAGAGCGATCGCGCACATGATTCCAAAGGCACCAGCATGACTATCTGCCATCACTGTCAGCCGCCGCTGCGGCTCGGTTACAGCTAAACCATCAGCGGTATCCATTGCTCCGTCAAAGTGAAGCCCCCCTGTAACAGCAATCCAAAGGCCGACGACCAAGGCACTACGAGTTAAATTTGGGCATCCGAGAAACTGGAGCAACCCATCCCCAAGTCCCAGTCCTGCCCCAATCGCCAAACCGATCAAAGGTGCCCAGCGAGCAATGCGGGTAAACTCCAGCGGCCAAGACAGCGGGATCGGTAAACAGGTGTAAAAGGCGATCGCCCCGCCAAGCTGACAGGCCAATCGGTATGTTTGCTGCCAGAGTTGAAGCACGGGCTATAACCATTTCAGCTAATATCCTAGCCTGCCTGGATAGCTTACCGTGCCATTTTTGCCCCTTTGGTTTCCCTACAATAGGTAAATCGGAATCAGGTTAAGTTAGCCTTGGGTAATCACTTTTCTTTTCAATGCCAGGCTCACTGTCGCCATACCCAGGCACGGGCCGGAACTTTTTTTACCCCTCACGGGCCGGTAGAAACTCCCCGTTTTATGCCTGTAGGAACGCTGGCAAATGTCAAAACCCTCACTCCAGAGCAGTTGCGGGCAACCGGAGCCCAGATGGTTTTGGCGAATACCTACCATCTGCACCTGCAGCCGGGAGAAGCCATTGTAGCCGGAGCTGGGGGGCTGCACCGTTTTATGGGATGGTCAGGACCAATTCTGACAGACTCTGGTGGCTTCCAAGTATTTAGCCTCAGCTCGATGCGTGTGCTTGATGAAGAGGGGGTGACGTTTCGCTCTCCCCGCGATGGGCGAACCATTCATCTGACACCGGAAAAATCCATTGCCATCCAGAATACCCTGGGGGCAGATGTAATTATGGCTTTTGATGAGTGTCCCCCCTATCCCGCTACCCGAGAACAGGTCGCGATCGCCACAGACCGGACGACCCGCTGGCTAGAGCGCTGTGTGCAGACTCACAGACAGCCGGAGCAGGCGCTATTTGGCATTGTCCAGGGAGGCGTCTACTCAGACCTCCGGCGCACCTCCGCTGAAGCCCTAAGAAGCTTTGGCTTACCTGGCTACGCGATTGGCGGTGTCAGTGTGGGGGAGCCAGTAGAACTGATTGAGCAGATTGTCAAAGTGACCACCCCCCTGCTCCCAAAAGATAAACCCCGTTACTTGATGGGAATTGGCACCCATCGGGAGCTAGCTCAGGCGATCGCTGCCGGAGTAGATTTATTCGACTGCGTGATTCCTACACGCTTAGCTCGCCACGGAAATGCCCTGGTCCAGGGCGAACGGTGGAATCTCAAGAATGCCCGGTTCCAGCAGGACTTTACTCCTTTAGATCCGCTTTGTGCTTGTTATACGTGTCAGACCTTCACTCGCGCCTATTTAAGTCATTTACTCCGCTCACAGGAGCAGTTGGGTTACACCCTGTTAGCGATTCATAATATTACCGAGCTGATTGGCTTTACCCAGCGGATTCGAGCGGCAATCATGGGCGATCGCTTTACAACGGAGTTTGCTCGGTGGCTAACACCGCCTTCAGTTTCAGGGAAGTGAGGCTGATGCGCCTAAGCTGCAAGTTCTATCAGGGTTCAGCTAGCCTCCAAATTGTGATAGAATCAATGGCGATTCTAAATGCCGCTTTAAAAAGGAATTGTTCATGGAAGCAGCCATGCTGTTCGCAAAACTACCTGAGGCGTATTCCGTTTTTGACCCGCTTGTAGACGTTCTGCCGGTAATTCCAGTCTTTTTCTTGCTGCTTGCCTTTGTCTGGCAAGCAGCAGTCGGTTTCAAGTAAGCTAGGGCATTTTTTCAAGACTGGTGACAACTATTACCTAGGTCATTAACAGAGAGGGTAGCCGTCGCTTGAACCGGCTGCCCTTTTTATGGAGCTTTAGCCTAGCCCGAAAGCAAATTCTAGAGCAAAACTTAACCAATACTTGCTGCTGGGTAGCAGCACAGTTCCTAAGGCCCAACCTAAGCCCAAGCCGCAACTAGCAATTATCGTTCGGATCCAGAAAATCTCTACTTTGCTGAAGTTAGCTGCTCGCAGTTCAACTCTCCCCAAAAACTCAGCAGCAACGCCGATTAAAAGCAAAGCGAACAGACTCGACCAAGTAGCTGCTAAGCAGGCTATTGCAGTGAAGGTCAGAAGAAAAAAGTAGCCTTGAGCCCGAATCCGATTAAACCATACAACTAAACTGCCACCCCTCAGCAAAATCAAAGTTAAGGCAACCGACCCAATTAAAAGACAAACTGACCATAGATAGTGGTAGGCAGATAGATGCCATCCGAGCAGGACATAGGTCAACCCAACTAGTCCCAGAGAGAGCCAGGGAATTTTATTTAAAAATTCAGCTTTCATAAAGTCTTGATCTCATGGTTGACGTTGCCTCGGTAGCACTATAGATAGGGTTTGCTAACCTTCGATTATCCCAGCTACCCTATCTAGTCAAGATTTGTAGCTATCCCAAGCCTGATATTGCCAGGGGTGGCTACTCTAGCAGAGCCCAGTACACTAAAGGGTAGATCCGACACTGTCCAAATCTAAAAGAATATCTTGCCATGGGTATGCAGCATAACCCAGGGGGAGCATCTGAGCCGGTGCCTTCAGAGTTAGGGGGATTTGATCAAAAGAATACGATGGCTTCTGACACTGTTCCCAGCTCACCTAGCGGGCCAAACTTTCAGGAGGTACAGCATCAGTCGATGATGCAGCGGTGTATAGCTTTAGCTCGCCGCGCCTTAGGAGCAACTGCACCAAACCCTTTAGTAGGTTGTGTCATTGTTCAAGATGGGCAGATTGTCGGGGAAGGTTTTCATCCAAAGGCAGGGGAGCCTCATGCAGAAGTTTTTGCCCTCCGAGCCGCAGGGGAGTTGGCTAGAGGGGCAACGCTCTACGTTAACCTGGAGCCATGCAATCATTACGGACGTACGCCTCCTTGTTCTGAGGCCCTGATCAAAGCTGGAATTGTTCAGGTTGTCGTCGGTATGGTTGACCCTGATCCCCGCGTATCTGGTAGGGGAATTGCCCAACTCCGTTCGGCTGGGGTTGAGGTTGTGGTAGGGATTGAGGAAGCAGCTTGCCAACGGCTGAATGAAGCATTTATCCATCGGGTGCGCTATCGACGTCCTTTTGGCATCCTGAAGTACGCCATGACTTTAGATGGCAAAATCGCTACAACGAGTGGGCACAGTGCTTGGGTGACCGACCCAGCTTCGCTAGCAACAGTTCATCGTCTGCGGGCAGTTTGTGACGCCATTATTGTGGGTGGGAATACAGTCCGGCGCGATAATCCTCGATTAACCCTACACCGTGACTTGCCAGCAGAGAAGCCAGCCCGCAATCCCTTGCGGATTATCATGAGTCGATCGCTCCAGTTGCCGCTACAGGCCCGTCTTTGGCAAACCGTAGAGGCCCCTACTTTAGTGCTAACCGAAAGCAGAAACCCGGAATTTCAGCAGTACCTGATTCAACAAGGGATTGAAGTGATCAACTTTGAGGCTTTAACCCCAGCAGTCGTCATGTCTTACCTGTACGAGCGAGGATTGCTCTCTGTGCTGTGGGAGTGTGGGGGTACCCTAGCAGCCCCGGCGATCGCGCAAGGGGCAGTGCAAAAGGTTATGGCTTTTATTGCCCCAAAAATTGTTGGCGGAGATACCGCTCCAACTCCAGTTGGCGAGTTAGGATTAACGACAATGACTAACGCCTTGAGCTTAGAGCAGGTTCAATGGCACACCATTGGCGCAGATTGCTTGATAGAAGGTTATTTACCCCGCAGGCTTTGGGAGCCTACGAGGCTGTAACGACATGCTAGAAATTACAGTACTGAGCCTACTCACAGGCAGTCTAGGCTTCTTAGCGCTTACCACAGCGTCATGGATAGGTTGGCAACAAGATTCTTTAGAGCAACAGCAAGAGGAAGAAGAGGTTTTGACTCCGTACGAATCAAAAGAAAAGGCCTTCCCCGACGAACCTGTACCCCCAAGCTCAAAGACTGAGTTCCGCCGGGACCCCCGTCAACTCGGTTGGGAGTTTAAGATTGTACGAGCGAACCGAAACCTATTTAAAAATTCAGCTGTTTTACAGCGAGTGTGCGATGAAGAGGCGAAAGCAGGCTGGATTTTGTTGGAAAAGCTAGACGAGCGCCGGCTAAGATTTAAGCGGCCAATGGTCCTCCGGGAACTGATGAAGCCCGAGACGCTAAAAATTGACCCCTACCGCTGTCATTACGGCTCTAGCTTCAATCTGATCGTTTGGCTAGGCGGACTTACCTTCGTGGCCGCGCTGGTTCTTCCTGCTTACTTGGGCTACTCTTTGGTGGTAATGACCCTAACGAAAGTTCGCAGTAGTCCAGTCACACCAACCTCCCCCAATTTAGAACGGCCCCCAGCCCTGTTTTCACCGCCTTAATCAAGTGCACCGGCATCTAAGTAATCTCACTCACTGGGCTAGGATAGTTTAGATCCTGGCAGGGATAAGTATGATGAAGCTGACAGTGGGTAAAACTTTACAAAACGGTAAGTATAGTCTGGACGCCGCTTTGAGCCAAGGAGGATTTGGGATTACCTATCGGGCAACCCATACCTACTTAAATCAGGTGGTTGTAGTGAAAACCCTGAATGAGGAGCTACGCCGTCGGGCAGACTTTCACCAGTTTCAGCAGCGGTTTATCAACGAAGCGCGTCGTCTTGCCAGATTTCAGCACCCTCACATTGTTCGGGTTAGCGACTGCTTTGAGGAATCAGGCCTGCCTTTTATTGTCATGGACTATGTGCCGGGACAAACTCTCGCTGAGCTGATGCACGGTCCACTCAATGAGTCTGAAGCTATTCACTATATCCGTCAGGTCGGAGCAGCGCTGAGTGTGATGCACGCGAACAATCTCCTTCACCGAGACGTTAAACCTGAGAACATTATTCTCCGCCAAGGAACTCACTCTGTGGTGCTGATCGACTTCGGGATTGCCAGAGAGTTCACCGCAGGAGTAACGCAAACTAATACAGGCCTACTATCGGCTGGCTATGCTCCTATAGAACAGTACTTACCCAAATATAGCTGGACTCCAGCGACCGATGTCTATGCCCTAGCCGCAACACTCTATGCCCTCTTAACGGGTCAACCTCCGATCGCATCAATCCTGCGAGACAGCCCCAGACTGGCTGGAAACCCGCACGCCTCGTTTCGGCTACTCCGCCAACTGCAACCTCACCTGAATCCAACAGTTGAACAGGCAATCCTCAGGGGAATGGCGCTAGAAGCCCACCAGCGTCCGCAAACGGTTACAGACTGGCTAGCGCTCATCCCTGAAAGTGATGCTACTGGGGCTGCAGCCTCAGCAGCAACTCTGACTAGTGCGACGATACCCGTGCGGCCCTCGCATCATCCGTCCTGGCCCTCGGCAGCAGTTTCAGCCAGTCCAACCCCGGCGGCACCCTGGTGTGAACCAGTGATGTCGTCTGACCACTCAACTCAACGGACGCAGCCTGCTTATCCCGCTAGCCAGCCTTTATCCGAACGGCGGAGAGCCCACGCCAGTGGCGCATTGAATTCCATTGCTACTCCCCCCTACCAGCAGCGTAACCCAGCAAAAGTACAAGGACGGGCCTCCCAGCAACCCCTACTCCTGCGGGCCTTATTGGCTACTTCAATCATTGCTGCGATCGCTGGGGTTGGTCTTGGCTTGAGTATCCGTTCGCAGCAAGCAGCTCGACAAGCTCCTGAGCCAAACCTCATCACTCCAGCACCAGGAGACACTGAAGATGCATTGGGTAAGTCTTCTGGCGGTTCTTCCCCTCTCCCTACTGGCAATTCAGGCTCCTACCCGGTTGAGGAGCAAGCACCTGAGGAACCAGTGGAGCAAACCAATGCTCCTGCAGTTGAACCAGCCCCCGACTTAGCCCTCCCCAGCGAGGATGCCGTGCCGCAGGATAGCCCCACTAACCCGTCTGTGCAACCATCAGTCATTCCCTTACCCCCTAAAGCCTCACCGTCTACCAGCCCCAAGGTAGAGCCTGTCCCTCCGGCGGCGGAACTTCCGGCAAACGCTCCCGCGCCTGCACAGACTCCTGATCTACCGCTGGTGCCTGAGGTACCTGCCGGCTCTGAACCGGCTCCTTCCCAGCCTTTATCCCCGTAGATCCCTTGACAAGTCTGGGTCTACACTGCTGCAGTCAGGGGTGATAGCATTCTCCTGGACTCTTTACACTGACGCTGAAGCGATCTTCCAGCCACGACAGCCAATTCTAGAGGCACCAATGGGTGCCCCAAGCCGTAGTCTTCGTACAAACTTCTGGAAGCAAGTTATAATTTTTGCGGATACTATAAAGGTTTTAGTCTGATGAGTGACCCCCTAATCCATGCATTCTTTCTAGGTAGAGCCACAGCTGAAAAACTCTATGAAGAGTTAGAGGCTGCCTTAACAGATGCGATGAGTGAGTTAGGCAAGTTTGACGCCGAACAACGGGAGCGCTTACGCCAGTTTACAGAGCAAGTTAATGAGCGGGCAAAAAGAGCTGAGGAAATGGCTGCTCAAGGGCGGACCTCCACTGCTATTGTTCCTATAGACTCACAGCCGACCGACTTACAGGCAAATATTGACGAACTCAGAGCAGAAATTGCCCAACTCCGCTCGGAGCTGCAAACCTACCGAAGCCGTTCCACTTAAATTTTTGACTCTTCCCAAATTAGATAATAATGGAAGAAATAACTAAAAGAAAATTGATCTAGGAACGCGAGTGTCTGCCCCTTCTACTGACTCGGTTGTACAGCAACAAACAAAGAAAGCTTATCGCTGGAGCCGGGAAAACTACTCCCACAATCGGCGGTTCCTAGATATTTGGAGCTTTGTTTTAAAGTTTTTAGCATCGACTTGGTTGAATAAGCAAGCGTGGAGCTATCGAGGGGGCTTAACTGAAACTAAGAAATCTCGTAGGCACAGATCTCAAGCAATTTGGATTCGTGAGACTTTACTGAATTTGGGCCCAACCTTTATTAAAGTTGGACAATTCTTCTCTACCCGTGCTGATCTGTTTCCCAGTGAATACGTAGAAGAATTCTCTAAACTTCAAGATAAAGTACCGGCTTTTAGCTACGCCAAGGTAGAAGCGATTATTAAACAGGATTTTGGCAAACCAATTCCTGAGCTTTTTCGCAGCTTTGACCCGATTCCGCTGGCTGCAGCCAGTTTAGGGCAAGTCCATCGGGCTCAGCTCCACACTGGGGAGTCGGTGGTGGTCAAGGTGCAACGGCCCGCTTTAAAGAAGCTGTTTGCGATCGATTTAGATATTCTCAAGGGCATTACTCGCTACTTTCAGAGCCACCCAGATTGGGGCCGCGGTCGCGACTGGGCAGGGATTTACGAAGAGTGCTGTCGGACACTGTACGAGGAGATTGACTACCTGCATGAGGGTCGTAACGCCGACACCTTCCGGCGTAACTTTCGCGACCACGACTGGGTGTATACGCCTCGAGTTTACTGGCGGTTTGCCTCCCCGCGAGTTTTGACCCTAGAGTATGTTCCCGGCATCAAGATTAGTCACTATGAGGCTCTAGAGGCAGCAGGACTGGACCGTAAAGCTTTAGCCCGTTTAGGGGCTAAAGCTTACCTGCACCAACTACTTGAAAGTGGTTTTTTCCATGCAGACCCCCACCCTGGCAACATCGCGGTGAGTCCCTCTGGGGCATTGATCTTCTATGACTTTGGCATGATGGGGCAGGTGCAACCTCTGACTCGTCAGAAGCTGCTCCAGACCTTTTTTGGAATTGCTCAAAAAGATGCTGACCAGGTTGTCAGCTCCCTGGTGGATCTAGGAGCACTTGCTCCGGCTGACGATATGGGACCTGTGCGGCGTTCTATTCAGTACATGCTGGATCACTTTATGGACCAGCCCTTTGAGAACCAGTCGATCGCTCAAATCAGTGAAGACTTGTATGAAATTAGTTACAATCAGCCCTTTCGCTTTCCAGCAACCTTTACGTTTGTGATGAGAGCCTTTTCCACGCTTGAAGGGGTAGGTAAGGGGCTAGATCCAGAGTTCAACTTTATGGAGGTTGCAAGACCTTATGCAACAGAGCTTATGACCAATGGAAACGCTTCAAATAAAGAAAATGGCAGTATATTAGGTGAGCTTGGCCGCCAAGCTGCTCAAGTGGGTGGTACTGCCCTAAGCCTGCCTCGCCGGATTGAGCATACTCTGGATCAGTTAGAACGAGGGGATGTGCGGGTGCGGGTGCGCTCGATTGAAACTGAGCGCGTCCTCCGGCGACTGAGCAGCGTAAATCTCGGAACGAACTATGCGTTGCTCGCAGGTGCTTTTATCATCTCGGCTACGATTCTGCTCGTGAATGAGTACGTCTGGCTGGCGATTGTAACTGCAATTCCCGCAGTGGTCCTAGCCAGTGCTTTCATCCGGGTTCTGATCCGGCTGGATCGTCACGAGCGCATGCTCTGACGCTCTTGTAGCTCTGATATGAAATACTTTTATGCCGGTCTGTCTGATCAAGGGCTGCACCGCTCTGCAAATCAAGATGCGTACTTGATTGACCCCAGCGGTCGCTTTGTTATAGTCGCTGACGGCATGGGGGGTCATACTGGGGGTCAGGAAGCGAGCCAAATTGCCACTCAAGCAATTCAGGCTTACTTGAATGACCACTGGGATTCTACCTTAACGAATCAGGCACTCCTGCAAGTCGCGTTCTCAGAAGCGAATCAAGCAATCTTACAAGGCCAGCAGGCTCATCCAGAGTGTGCGGAAATGGGGACCACTGCTGTTACTGTAATTTTCCGAGAACAGCCTTGGTGCGCTCATGTTGGTGATTCCCGTCTCTACCGGCTGCAAGGCTCCGGACTAGAACAGGTCACGGTAGACCATACTTGGGTGGCGCAAGCAGTCAGGACAGGCCGCCTGGACCTAGAACAAGCACGGGTTCATCCTTGGCGACATATCCTGTCTCAGTGCTTGGGGCGTGGGGACTTAGAAAAAATAGAAATCCGACCGATAGAGGTACAGGCTGGCGATCGCTTACTGCTTTGTAGCGATGGCCTGACGGAAGAACTCTCGGATTCCTTAATCGCTGCTTATTTGGAATCTAGCAAAACCTGCGATAAGGCGGCGGCGGCTCTGGTCAAGGCAGCCAACGATCACGGTGGGCACGATAATATTACCGTCGTTATTGTAGCGGCAGAGCCTTTCTAGGAGCCTGGAGACGGGAGTACCGCTGGAGCGTCGTCTAATGAGAGCAGAAATTGGATCAGGTCATTTTGATCTTGAGCTGTAAAACCAGCCGCTTCATCCACCCAGTAGACGTGACCACTGCCATCTACATTGGCCTGTTGCAAGCTGGAATTATTGCGATTGGACGCGACTGTCGGTTGACGCCGGTTGCGGTCTAGCAGCACCCGCAGACTGGCGTTAGCATCCGGTAAAACGTTTTGTAACAAGGTTCCAGTCATACCCAGCTGAGCAGACTTGACGACAGTGTAGAAACCGTATTCAACAAGTCGTCTGCCCTGAAGGTCCGTCCAGCAAGCGTGACATCCTGATCCAGCGGCACCTGAAGATTTGTCGTAGGCTTGCCCCCGAGTCGGGCGATCGCCTTTGTCAGGCTAACTGGATTCAGGGGGCCGTTGAGGGCGCCCGCCACCTCAGTCTGAAAAATTTCGTCTTTGAAAGTTTCCTGAGTAAAATGCTTTACGACCTAAACTCAGCAGGTCCTCGGTGATAACGATCGCGCCATTGTCCGGGGATAATTGCCGCCCTGCTTCAGTCCGCAGTAACCTTTCTGCCTCTGCCGAGCTAACCGGATGACCTAACACGTTATAGAAGCCAATTCCCGAGGGTGCCGGTTGGGTCAGCGGTGTCAGAGTGTTGTTGATATCTGGTGTTCCCGGTAAGGCAATCTCGATCCGATAGGCCAGGAAACTAACCAGAACAATCAATGAGAGCAGGATTCAGGGCTGGGCGCGATCGTATAGCAGCTTGTTGAGATTAAACGCCAAACCCACCATAAAAGGACCTGCCTCATCTAGCGTCTGTCTTGAGAGAAAGGAAGGGTTTGGAAGCCTTGAATATCTCAGGACGCTTGCCCAATTAGCTGGTCAGAGTTACTCTCCCTGTATCGAGGTCATAACGACCGCCAACAATGTTGAATTTGCCAGACTGCAGCCGCTCTGATAAGAGTGGCGATCGCTTCAATTTCTCAATTTGATATTGCACATTGGCAATCACCGCGTTATCCACGGCATCCCCTGGCTGATCCTTGACTCGTTCCACCGCCGGCTGAATTGCCTGGACGAAGGTACTAATCTCACCGGGCAGCGATTTGTTTTGGACAGCGGCGGTGACTGCGCCGCATCGCTCATGCCCTAGCACCATCAGTAGCGGTGTGCCTAACAGGACAACCGCATACTCAATACTGCCGATCGCCTCAGGCGTAGCAATATTTCCGGCAATTCGGACATCAAAGATGTCGCCAATACCCTGATCAAAAATAAGTTCTGCAGGCACTCGTGAATCCGCACAGCTCAGAATGGTGGCAAATGGATATTGAGCTTGAGCGACTTCTTGCACTCGTGCCTGGGATTGATCGGGATATTGGGGTTGATGCTGGACAAATCGCTGGTTTCCCGCCATCAGCGTTTGCAGCGCTGCATCGGGGCTAAGGGCGTGAAGAGCCGTTGAGGGTGGTAATTCGGCAGCTTGGGCCCGTTCAGCCCACCATAAATTGCCGGCAGTTACCGTCAAACCCACTGCTCCAGTCGCTCCCAATTTCAGAAAGTGACGACGTTCCATAGGTTGTACTGGGTTTATAGTTCTCTTAGAGCGACGCTACACACCTGACAGAGCGAATTTCCATCGAATCCGAGATATAACAGGCACCCCCAAACTTGTTCAACAGGGGTCTGATATTCTCCACAACCGTCTTGAGTAGCTCTGGCATACAGAAAGCAATGATGTAAACGTTGTCCAACATCGTCATGTCTAAGTCTTCTCTCAAACCTTTGCCAGCGACGTTGCGAATCACCGCGTGGCTGTGGACGCCTGCTTTATCTAAACCATCTAAAATTTTGCCCAACTCAATTGAGTTAGCAATAATTTCTATCCTTTTAACGATATGCATACCATCATCTCCACAACAGCTCAATTCCGTATAGATAGAGCGGAATTCCCACGATAATATTGAATGGGAATGTCACTGCTAGAGCAGTAGAAACGTACAGGCTGGGGTTGGCTTCTGGAACGGTCATCCGCATCGCCGCCGGAACAGCGATGTAAGAGGCACTGGCACACAGCACAGCGAACAGAAGTGCATTGCCTTGAGGCATACCAATAAATCTGGCGATCAATAACCCAATACCTGCATTGAATATAGGAATTAGTATGGCAAATGCAATCAGGAAAATTCCGGTTTTTTGCAAGTCTTTAATTCTTCGGGCGGCAACTAGGCCCATATCCAGCAAAAAGAAGGTGAGAACACCATAGAACATCCCCTGAGCAAAGGGTTCCATCACCTGCCAGCCATGTTCCCCAGTCAAGACGCCAATCAGCAGACTACCGACCAGTAGAAAAACTGAACTGTTGAGAAACGCTTCTTGCAACACTTCGGACCAGGAGAAGTCCCGCTTGCCATCCGTTGTGAAGAGATTCACCAAGATCAGACCGACAATGATGGCCGGAGATTCCATCAGCGCCAGTGCTGCGACCATGTAGCCATCAAAATCAATGCCCAGCTCAGTTAGAAAGGCACTCGCTGTAATAAAGGTAACCGCACTAATCGAGCCGTAGGTGGCAGCGATCGCCGCTGCGTCGTAATTATCCAGCTTCAGCTTCAGAATGAAGAAGGTATAGATTGGCACAATACACGCCATTGAGATTGCCGCTAAGAGCGTCAGGACGACCTCTTGAGTGATCCCACTTTTAATGAGTTCTACTCCACCTTTAAATCCGATCGCAAACAGCAGATACAGCGAGAGGAGTTTGGGCACCGGTGCCGGAATTTCCAGATCAGACCTGACAAAAACAGCAGTCATCCCTAGAAAGAAAAACAGGACTGGCGGATTCAGGATATTGGATATGATCAAGCTAGCATTCAAGTCCATCCCTCCTCGTGCTGGTGGAACTGGGAATTAAAAAAACTTTTCATGATCAAAAGCTTACATGACCGTGGGATCATGATGTATTAGGTGCGATCACCCGAGGTCAATTAAGTAATGAAATATTTCTAGAACTATCAACTGAGATATCTGGTGTACCGGATGGCTGGTACCTGTTGCCCACCTGCTGAGTCAAAAAGCATTGAGTGCCGACTAGCTGCTGCCAGCGCACTAAGCCAGTGAATACAGCTCTATTAGCGAGGTTGTAATTGGTGTTAAGCAATGCCAGAGGGTTAAGACAGTTGTAGGAAATGGAAGCGACCACAAAGCGGGATTTTGATATTGATGTAGCAATGCAGCGCCTTCGTACTGCAGTACAGCCCTTTCCCAAAGCAGCCTTGTTTGAGCTAGCCGATGCGGGGTACAATTCATCCTTCGAGGTACTGGTCGCCTGTATCATTTCGATTCGCACCCGCGATGAAACCACAACTCCCGTTGCCCAGCGTCTGTTCGCCCAGGCTCGCACACCTGCTGCAGTCAGCTGCCTAGCCCCAGATAATATTGACAATTTAATTAACGCCTGCACCTTCCACGAAGCAAAGGCACGACAGATTCATGCGATCGCCCGCCGCATCGTTAACGAGTACGAAGGCAAACTGCCTTGCGACGCAGAGGTACTGCTTTCTTTTGCAGGTGTAGGCCCTAAATGTGCCAATCTTGTCTTGGGCATTACTGGTAACCAGCCTCGCATTGGCGTCGATATTCACGTTCACCGGGTGACAAATCGCTGGGGCTATGTACTCGCCCGCACACCGGAGAAGACAATGGCAGCTCTAGAGGCCAAGCTGCCCCAACATTACTGGGTAGAAATTAACCGCCTGTTGGTTCCCTTTGGCAAGCATATCTGTACCGGCAATCTACCGCGCTGCTCCACCTGCCCAGTACTGGACATGTGTCAACAGGTAGGTGTGCAGGCCCATCATTAACTAGGGTCCAGGGTGTAGTTACGCCTCTTCCTTGCTATAGGCTCGTTGGAGCCTACCTTGCTATGGCCCATCTTTGTTGCTAACGGTGGCTGTCCTTCCTCAAAACACTACTGCTTTGACTGATCAATTGGCTCCAGTAGCTTCCTAACCTGTTTAATATCCTCAGCCTTGCCGCAGACTAGCAGGCGATCGCCAACCTGCATAACAGAATCAGCGTCAGGAAAGCGGCTCAGGTGCTTGTTGTGCTCTATTGCCTGTACCATAACCCCATACTGGTGAAGGAGATTTGCCTGAGCCAGAGTTTGGCCAGCAATGGGTGAGCCTTCCCTGACTTCCAACCAGTGCTCCGGTCTTCCAGCACTCGGCTGAGCTTTACCCATCAGCAACTCTCTGAAAGCATTACGTTCTGCTACGTTACCAATTAAAAGGAGCTGATCGCCAGCCTCAAGCACCGTCTGAGGGCTTGGATAGCGGTTGACCCGTTTGCTGCGACGATTCGCCATGACGGTTCCCCCGGTCAGGCGGCGAATGTCTGCCTGGGCGAGGGTGAGTCCTACGAGCGGCGAGTTAGCCTTCAGGTTGAACCATTCCCCCTCTAGTCCTTCCACTGCGGTCTCTAGTTGGGCAGGCGCTAGATGATCCTGACCTTCAGGCAAGATCGCCCGGTACCGTCCAGCTCGGTAAGTCTTCACTAGCTGCTGGACTTGGGAGGTTGCTCCTCCCAGACTTAACAACATATGGGCTCCCATCTCCAGAGACGCCTCGAACTCCGGTTGAACCACTTCTTGAGCTCCCAGGTGGTAGAGTGTATCAATTTCTTGATTGACATGGGCTCGTACCGTGACATCCAGTTCGGGAGCCAGGCTGAGGGCTCGCTTCAGAGTCAGGCGGGTCGCTGACGGGTCTGGTAGGGCAATGGCGAGGGCCTTTGCTCTTGACAGGTAGGCTTTCTGGAGGACCAGTTCGCTCGATGCGTCCCCATACAGGTAAGAAATTTTTTGCTCCCTCAACGTCTGCATCGTGGCTTCGTTGTTGTCAATCACCAGGACCTTGTGACCTTGGGAGCGCAGCAGGCGCACGAGCGTCTGGCCTACTCGTCCAAAACCTGCTACGACAATGTGCCCGGAAATACTTTCTTCAACTGCGATAGTGCGGGGAGCCTGACTTGCCCTCAGTATTGATCCCACCCAGGGCAATCTTTCCAACCTACTGAAAATCTGGGGTGATGCCTTCAAGAGAAACGGAGTGATCACCAGAGTGACTGCCGTTGTTCCCGTTGTCAGTCCATACAATTGGGGAGAAAAAAGCTCTAATTCTTGGGCTGCTCCTGCTAAGACAAAAGAGAACTCCCCAATCTGGTTAATTCCCAGACCAACAATTAGGGCCGTTTTGAGGGGGTAACCAAAGAGGGTCACAAGGGGTGTGACGATGAGAGCTTTGCCAAGCATCACAATGGCGACCAGCCCCACCAGTATCCCGAGATTCCCCTGGAGAAAACCAGGATCAATGAGCATGCCAATTGAAGCAAAAAATAGCGTGGCAAACACGTCCCGCATCGGTAGGACACTGTGGAGGGCCTGGTCAGCATATTCAACTTCCGAGATCATCAGTCCGGCGACAAACGCCCCCATCTCAATACCCAGGCCAACCGTTGCGGTGAGTAACGCCACCCCTAAACAAAGGGCGAAGACGCTGAGAACAAACAGTTCTTGGGACCCCGTCCGGGCGACCCGCTGCATCAGGGGAGGTATCACCCACACCCTGCCACCCCCGCCCCATAAAGAAGAGAAACGCCTTGAGGACAGATCCCAGGAAGACTCCACCCATGACCTCCGGAGGCTGGATCAAAGCAGGCAGCACTGCTAGCATCACTCCCAAGCCAATATCCTGAACAATCAGGATCGCTAGCATGATCTGACCATGAGCCGTCTGGACCTCGTTGCGTTCAATCAAACTCTTGAGGACAACTGCTGTGGAAGAAAGCGACAGAACCGCTCCCAGAAAAAATCGCCTTAGGCAGGGTATCCACCCAGCCAGTGGCGTAAAGCTAACCCTCCTCCCAACAGGGTCGTCAACAGAATTTGCAGGGTACCACCACCCAAGGCAATGATTCGAACCTTTAGCAGCTCTTTAAGTGAAAATTCAATCCCTAGGGCAAACAAGAGTAGGGCAACACCAATCTCGGTCAGGACTTTAATATCGCCCTCGACATTGACAAGCCCGAACCCGGCTGGGCCAACAACCAACCCACTGAACAAGTAACCCAGCAGCACTGGCTGGCCCAGGCGGCTAACTAGATAGCCTCCGGTGGCAGCAGCGCCAAGGACGGTCACCAACTCGACAATGAGCGTTAATTCCGTAGACATCTAGGTTCCCTCACCGATTTGGGTCTAGCAGCGTATACAGCTTCCCTTCCCTAAATTGTCTCGGCAAATCTAAGCATGGGGGATGCAGGAAGTACTACTGCCTACCACAAGGCATAACATCGTGAATGTGCGTGTAGTCAATGTAGCGCTGCCCGTCCGGAGTCCACTTCACAATATCCACAAACCGCATGTTCCAGAGAATCTCCCTTGCTGTATAGGTATAGCGGGCGTGGATAGGCTGAGAGACAGTTTCATCCAGCCCCGTGAGCGAGACGGTAATGATCGCTTCCTCCTCCTCCAGGGAGTCCGTTGTCGCTCCGTACAGGGGACTAGTTTCGTCAATGGCATGCATGACCGTCCAGGATAGGGCAAAGAATGAGGTGCGGCTGCGAATGAGGTTGAGATCGTAGAACCGGCGCATGAATTCTCCCTCAGCAGTGATTTCATCACGCAGCAGCGTGACCTGAAGCTGCGCTTCCAAGATCTGGTTGCCGCGCTTGTTGGCTGCTCGGAACATCAAGGTGGGTACGCCATTCGAGGGCATGATGATCGCCACCCGGCTGAAGAGTACCCGTGCGGTGGGTTTAGCAAAGCGGGCAAAGCATAGCCCAGTAGTAATGGCAAGCCCTAGGAGACCGCTCAATGATTCGATGGTGACGACGATGTTAGCGTAGGTTGTGCTCGGATGCATGAAGCCATAGCCGATAGAGGCCATCGTTTGAACGCTGAAGAAAAAAGCATCAGCGAAGGAGCCAGGGCGGGCATTCTCAACACCTCCGCCCACCATATAGGCCAGGGCAAACACGGCGTTAGCCGCGACATAGGATAAAATGAGTAGCAACAGGAATCCCGACCAGGGAATCGTCAACAGCAAATGGTAGGGGTCACGCCAGTATGAATGCCATGCCCCCATCCCCTGAATCTGGCCATTCCGGTCAAGAATGAGGCGAATAGGTGCGAAGCGACGACGGATTCTGCTTCTTAACGGTAGCCTTTTGCGTAACATTATCCCTCCAGGCTCAGCAACAAAAAAGATCTGTGGTGGTGATTGATTGGCCTCTTGATTCAAGAGAATACTGTAGTGGACGATGAACGAAGGACGAGCTTGACGCCCAAGCATTACCTGATTCAACGTTGAGGCTGCGCTCGCTGACCCTGAATCATTAAGAATGCCACCAGGGCACTGGCCAGGGCTAGTCCAGCGGCAATTAGCATCACCCAGCGAAACCCATCCACAAAGGATTCCGCGATCGCTTGGTCTAAAGCAGCACTGAGGGTATTGCCAAGGCCGGGAGGCACCTCTGCAGCAGCCAGCTTGACGCGCTGCTGATTCAGTGCTTGTTGCACCTGAGGCGAAAGCCCCAGAGTAGCTAGACGCTGATCCAGGCCGTTGTTAAAAACGTTCGAGACAACAATACTCAGTATTGCAATCGAGAGCAGTCCGGCTACCCGGGATGCCGCGTTGTTTATTCCGGAAGCAATTCCGGCCTGGCGCTCCTTCACAGCACCCATCACGGTCGTGGTCAGGGGTGCGACACTGATTGCCATCCCCAGCCCCAGCACCAACACTGCCGGGAAAAACGTGGTCCAGTAGCTGCCGCCAATTCCTGGAACCGCAAATAGGGCAAAACCGATGGCCGCGATCGCCGGTCCAACAACCAGGGGACGTTTGGCCCCGTATTGGCTGACTAACCCCCCCGCCCAGCGTGAGAGCAAAAACATTATGAGGATAAGCGGCAAAAAGGCAGCCCCGGCAGCGGTTGCCGAATAACCCTGCACTTGAATGAGGTTAAACGGGAAGAAGAACAGCGCGCCGCCCAAGGCGGCGTACAACAGCAGCGTTAACAAATTTGCCCCGCTGAAGGTCCGGGAGCGGAACAGGGTCAGGGGCATCATCGGCGAGCAGCTGTGGCCTTCGACAAAGATAAAGGCGCTGAGCCCAATCAGGCCAATCATTAAGGTACTTAAGACCCTGGGATGACTTAGGCTCAAGGTGGATGATTCAACAAGACCATACACCAGAGCTCCCAACCCGAGAGTAGCAAACAGTGCCCCCACAAGTCCAGTCGCTGTGCACCTTCGTCGCGGCTCTCCGGCACTCGCCAGAAGCAAATTCCCAAGACCAACACTGCTAACGGTAGGTTGAGAGAAAGAAGATCCAGCGCCAGGAAGCCTGCTCCACCAGCCAACCCCCAGTACCGGGCCTAAGGCTGAGGTGATGCCGGTAAAGCCTGACCAGGTGCCAATGGCTTGCCCCCGCTGCTGCTGACTGAAGGAGGCACTGATAATCGCCAGGCTACCTGGAGTCAGGAGTGCGCCGCCTAACCCTTGAGCCGCCCGTGCCAAAATCAATTGATTCACGTTTGCTGCTAGACCACACCAGATGGAAGCTAAGGCAAAAAGCACCACTCCATAGGCAAAGATGCGCCGCCGCCCGGCGATCGCCCAAGGACCCACCGACCAGGATCAAAGCCGCAAGCAGTAGCGCGTAGGCTTCCACAATCCATTGGACCTCAGCAACCGTTGCCTGGAGCTCCCGTTGCAGTACCGGCAGGGCAACATTGACCACAGTGCTATCAATAAACACCATGCTGGAGCCAATAATTGTTGCTGCCAGAATCCACGGCCTGTCATCCCTAGGGCAGGGATCTGTGCAGGGTGCTGACCGGATCACTCCCTCATCACAGGGCTGTTTGACAACATTAGCCATCTCAGGGTTGGTTCTGTATAAAGGTTAGGTTGAGCGGGCAATCAAACTCCGAATCGACTAGACAGGTCAATCCCGCCAGACTATGATTTAAGGGTTTTCTCCTAACTTTTTGGGGTCAGCACAGTCGGAAGAATTTGTTGAACTTTAGTCTAGGGGGTTGACAAAATTCTCTTAGGAAGTGGCAGCAATCTAAGTAATGTGTCATTCTCAATCAAAACATACCTTCAAGGGCCTGAGACGTTAAGCAACTAACATCTAACTTTAGGAGGCAATGCGATCCATGAGTGAACACCCTTACCACGACCAGCTCAGCTTAGAAGAAAGAGCAGAAGAATTCGGTAAAAAGGCGATGGAACTGGGACTGATTCCTAGCTTTGTGATCCGTTATTTTCCAGATGTTTGGGAATTCTATGTGCCAAATGAGCAAGCAGATCCCCTAACTCCAGAAGAAGCCTACCACCAGCTCAAGCGGTTGGTTGAACAATCGGGATGAGCCTCCCTAGAAGGTTTGGAGCTGCCGATAACTGATGCAGAATCTAAAAACAGAACCCTTACGCCTGATTACCATCTCGATCAGCCATTATTGTGAAAAGGCCCGCTGGGCTTTGGACAGGCTCGAGGTAGCCTACATTGAGGAATCCCATGCACCTCTATTTCACCGGATTGCCACTCGTAGCAGAGGCGGTAAAAATGCAGTTCCGGTTCTAGTCACTCCCGCTGGAACGCTCAGTGATTCAACGGATATCCTGCACTACCTAGATGGTTTAGCTCAGAACAACAAACAGCTTTATCCAACTGAACCAGCGCTGCGGCAACAAGTTGAGCAACTGGAAGAGTTATTTGATACCCAGTTGGGTCCAGCTACCCGGCAATGGGCTTACTCTTGCCTACCGGATGACCGTACCCTGCTCTTGAAACTCTGGCGACAAGGTGCCCCGCCCGTTGAACAGGCCTTGCTGCCGATTGTCTTTCCCTTGCTTCGCCAACTCCTGCGTCAGCGCTATAGGATTTCAGCCACTTCGGGAGTAGCTGCCTACAAGGACATTCAGCGTGTCTTTGAGACAGTAAACGGACTGCTTGCAGGATGTCCGTACCTGGTGGGAGACTGCTTCTCAGCAGCAGACCTGACCTTTGCGGCTCTGGCTGCGCCGGCTCTGCGGCCGGAGAATTATGGTGTCAAAGCCTTGCAGTCTCATGAACTGCCCCAGGATATGCTGGCCCAAGTCAAGCAACTGCGGCAAACACCTGCGGGAGCCCATGCAATGCGTCTTTACCGGGAAGAACGCCATCGGCCCAGTTAACGGGACCAACCATGACTAACCTCAGTGGCTTCACCCCACAACAGTCTTATCAGTGGCAGGATTAACCAGCTACATCCAAACTCTGCTGGAGTACGACGAACAACTGATGCAGGTTTGGGTCACTGGCGAGGTGACCAGCACCCAGTCCCATCGCAGCGGCCTGTTCTTTACCTTGCAAGACCCAGATGCCCCAGCAGCGATTAGCTGCGTGGTTTGGAGCGCTCAACTAAAAGCACTCGCACAACTGCCCGCAACCGGAGAACAAGTAATTGTACTGGGCCGCCTGCGACTGTATCCCCAGCGGGGGCAGTACCAGTTGATGGTTTGGCAGACTTTACCAGCGGGGGAAGGCTTACGGGCACTCCGCTATCGCCAGCTTCGCGATCGCCTAGAAGCAGAAGGATTGTTTGACGTGGAGCGCAAGCGAGCCCTGCCTCCCCATCCGCAAACGATTGCCGTAGTTACCTCTGCCCAGGCTGCTGCCTGGGGAGACATCCAACGGACCTTGAAGCAGCGTTATCCCGGACTGCAGGTGCTCTTTTCTCCGGCTATCGTTCAGGGGGAGCAAGCCCCTGAGTCGATTGTGACAGCGATGCAGCGCGTGGAACGGGACGGTCGCGCTGAAGTCCTGATTCTAGCGCGGGGCGGGGGAGCTACAGAAGACCTCGCCTGCTTCAATGACGAGCGCGTGGTGCGAGCGATTGCGGAGTGCTCGATGCCGGTGATTAGTGGGATTGGTCACCAGCGGGACGAATCCCTCGCCGATCTGGTAGCGGATGCCTGTGCGCACACTCCCACTGCTGCTGCCGCACAGGTCGTACCGCTGTTCATGCAGCTTTGGGAGGAACATCAGGAGCGCCTGGCAGCCCTCCAGTTTGCCATGAGCCAGCATTTGGAAACTGCCCAGGCTCAACTCCAGCAACTAAAACTGCGGCTGCAGCGGCTGCAATTCAATCGACAAATCGATCAGGAACAAGGGGCGCTCGCTCGGTTACAGCAACAGTTGAGCCAAGTGACTAGATCTCTTGCATGAATAGTGTAAGGGCAAGTACAAGTGGGTCAAGGAGGAAACACCTATGACCTACAAACAACTCAAACATCTAAAGTCCGGTGCTTTCAAACGCAGGTGCGGTGTTCACCCTGAAACCTTTGAGCAGATGGTGCAGACCCTTCAGCCTCATCTCGACCGGAGTGGCAAACGCGGTGGACAATGCAAACTAAGCGTCGAAGACCAATTGCTCTTGGTACTCGAATACTGGCGGGAATATCGCACTCAGTTCCACATTGCTACCAGTTGGGGATTGAGTGAGTCAGCAGTGTGTCGATTGATTCAAAAGGTTGAAAAGTTGCTGATGGACTCTGGCAGCAAAAGCAGCTTTGTTTGCGGTCGTCGATTGATTATAAGGTTGAAAAGTTGCTGATGGACTAGTGTGCTGGTCGTCGTCACCGAATTGAGCGCCCCAAAAAAACCAACGAGGCTACTATAGTGGCGAAAAGGCGGCACACCTTAAAAGCACAAGTAGTGGTCAATCAAGTCGATCATCTGCACTGCCTTTAGTAAAGGCCGCGTCCATGACTTTGGCTTGTTCAAGGTGCATCGAGTCCCGCTGCTACCAGAGCAGTTGTGTTTAGCGGACAAAGGTTATCAGGGCATTGTCAAGCTCCATCCCAGCAGTTGTACTCCAACCAAGAAGCGGCGCAAGTGTCAGCTAGACAAAGGGGAGCGGCAGCACAACCGAAACTTAGCACGATTGCGAGTAGTAGCTGAGCATGTCAACCGCAAGTTGAAGATATTTCGGATATTGAGTGAGCGTTATCGGAACCGGCGTAGGCGCTTTGGCTTGCGGTTCAATTTGATTGCTGCAATTATCAACTTCGAACTTGCGCTCTCTTCCTGATTCACGCAAGAGGTCTACTAACCTCAGCGATCGCTTCACCTCCACAACTGTTTTATCAGTAGCAGGATTAACCAACTACATCCAAACTCTGCTGGAGTACGACGAACAACTGACGCAGGTTTGGGTCACGGGTGAGGTGACCAGCACCCAGGCCCATTGCAGCGGTCTCTTCTTTACCTTGCAAGATCCAGATGCTTCAGCAGCAATTAGCTGCGTGGTTTGGAGCGCTCAACTAAAGGCACTCGCACAACTGCCCGCAACCGGGGAAAAAGTAATTGTACTGGGCCGCCTGCGACTGTATCCCCAGCGGGGGCAGTACCAGTTGATGGTTTGGCAAACTTTACCAGCGGGGGAAGGCTTACGGGCACTCCGCTATCGCCAGCTTCGCGATCGCCTAGAAGCAGAAGGATTGTTTGACGGGGAGCGCAAGCGAGCCCTGCCTCCCCATCCGCAAACGATTGCCGTAGTCACTTCTGCCCAGGCTGCTGCCTGGGGAGACATCCAACGCACCTTAAAGCAGCGCTATCCCGGACTGCAGGTGCTCTTTTCTCCGGCTATCGTTCAGGGGGAGCAAGCCCCTGAGTCGATTGTGACAGCGATGCAGCGCGTGGAACGGGACGGTCGCGCTGAAGTCCTGATCCTGGCGCGAGGCGGGGGAGCCACAGAAGACCTCGCCTGCTTTAATGACGAGCGCGTGGTGCGAGCGATCGCGGAGTGCTCGATGCCGGTGATTAGTGGGATTGGTCACCAGCGGGACGAATCCCTCGCCGATCTGGTAGCTGATGCCTGTGCGCACACCCCCACTGCTGCTGCCGCACAGGTCGTACCGCTGTTCATGCAGCTTTGGGAGGAACATCAGGAGCGCGTGGCAGCCCTCCAGGTTGCCATGAGCCAGCATTTGGAAACTGTCCAGGCTCAACTCCAGCAACTAAAACTGCGGCTGCAGCGGCTGCAACTCAATCGACAACTCGAACAGGAACAAGGGGCGCTCGCTCGGTTACAGCAACAGTTGAGCCAAGTGACTCAAGGTCGAGTGCAGCAGGCCCTGCTAAAACAGCAGTTTCTTGCCGAGAAACTCGTAGCCCTTGATCCGCAGGCTGTGCTCAAACGGGGTTACGCTGTGGTGCGCCAGAATAATGATAATATTGTTCGCTCGTCCAATACCCTTCGCCTTGAGCAGGATCTGACGATTCAACTGAGTGAGGGTCGTATCAAAGTCAAGGTAACGGAAATCCTCGATAATACTGGTACAACTAAAGTAGATTGATGAGTGCAAGTGAGGGAAATAGTCAAGAGTTTACTCCCGCCTCCCTCAGCCTCCCCCCAGAGTGGAATTATGAAGCAGCCGTGGCGGAAGTGGAAGCCATGATTGCGGAAATTGAGGCTGGTGAATTGGATTTAGCGGCAGTATTTGACCAGTTTGCCGCCGCGGTTGAGCATTTGCGTCACTGTGAAGCATTCCTCAGGCAACGACAGCAACAGGTGGAGCTGCTGATTGAGAGTCTGGCAGACGATTCGACTTTTTAAAAAGCAGAGTTTTTTTACAACAGTAGGGAATGATTGCACCAAGAGAGGGACAATCACAGAGTCCCTGTATGATTGCATTGCCATGACTGAATCACCGCCTGCTGCTAAAAAACTGAGCTTCAGTACCAAGTTGGCTTACGGAGCCGGAGATTTAGGGCCTGCAATCACTGCAAACGTCATGGCCTTTTTCCTGCTGTTCTTTTTCACCAGTGTGGCGGGCTTAAATGCAGGGCTGGCGGGTACGATTTTGCTGATTGGCAAGATTTGGGATGCGGTAAACGATCCTATCGTTGGGGTACTAAGCGATCGCACAGCGCCGATTCAACCCCCGTCGGCGCTCTTGGCAATCCGCCTAGCAATTGGTCCTTTGCCAACCTTAGTGCTAATTGCTGGAATTGTCCTAGCCTACTTCTATCCTATTACCCGCGAGGTCCATGCCAGAATCTTGTTGAAGCTAAAGGAGCGTAAAGCTAGGCAAGGTTAAAGCCATGACTCTTATGCTTTCCCCAAGCACTTTGAAAGACGAGGGCTGAGTTGCTCGCTAAAGTTGTATACCTTAAGAGGTATTTGCTGAATTCAAAGTCTGCTGCTAGGATATTTGGAAACAAAAATATAAGTCAGCCTAATCCAGTATTACTCCCTTTTAAGGTAGAGCTGGAGCGGAGGAACCAATTTGTGGGGCTTATCTCTAACTGACGTCTCCATTCCGTTTGTGGGGAGATTAAGTAGAGAAGGACATCTCTCAGTCCTAGCCCGTCAGCTAACTCCGTCGGCATTGAGAGGAGACTGAAGGGTGACCATTTTACGTAATGGTTTGATCTCGTCAGTGTCCTTGGCTAGGGTACGCTTCGTTAATCCCGCTCCTGGCTCTGATGAGTGATAACTCGATAGTTTCCTCATGGAGCCGGAGGCAGTCAAGTTAACCATGAGGTAAAAATTAACCGATGTTTGTAACTCCAGAGAACCGGATTGCCCTAATTTCTATAGATGGGGACCCTGCTATTGCCATTGGTCAAGAGGAAGCAGGTGGTCAGAATGTCTACGTCCGGCAAGTGGGTGAAGCACTCGCTAATCTAGGCTGGCAGGTTGATATGTTCACTCGCCGCAGTAGTGTTGAGCAGCCTACCATCGTTCAACATAACCCCTGCTGTCGAACGATTCGGCTAGAAGCAGGACCATTGGAATTTATGCCTCGCAATCAGCTTTTCGAGCATCTACCAGAATTTGTTTGTGCCTTCCAGGACTTCCAGCAGCGAGAGGGCTGCCAATATCCTTTAGTTCACACCAACTACTGGCTGTCCGCTTGGGTGGGAATGGAGCTTAAGCAGCGCCAACCCCTGGTTCAGGTGCATACTTATCATTCACTGGGAGCTGTTAAGTATCAGACTGTTCCGGATGTTCCAATCATTGCAACGAAGCGACTGGCTGTTGAAAAAGCTTGCTTAGAAACGGCGGAGCGTATTGTAGCAACCAGCCCGCAAGAAGCAGAGCATATGCGAACCCTAGTTTCTAGCCAGGGTGCAATTGAGATGATTCCCTGTGGTACTGATATCGAGCAATTTGGTACCGTGCGCCGGTTAGCAGCACGGCAACAGCTAGGGATTGCCCCAGAGACAAAAGTTGTTTTCTACGTCGGTCGCTTTGATCAACGGAAGGGAATTGAAACTTTAGTGCGAGCCGTTGCCCTGTCTGAGCACCGAGGGCGGAGGGGAGATGACTTAAGGCTAATTATTGGCGGTGGCAGTCGTCCCGGCAAGAGCGATGGCATTGAGCGAGAGCGAATTGAACAGCTTGTCGCAGATTTAGATCTGGCTGATCTGACAACTTTTCCAGGCCGAATTGAGCATGCAGATTTACCGCTCTACTACGCTGCGGCTGATGTCTGTGTCGTACCCAGTCACTACGAGCCATTTGGTTTAGTTGCAATTGAGGCGATGGCAAGTCGTACTCCGGTTGTAGCAAGTCAGGTGGGAGGGCTCCGGTATACCGTTGTGCCAGGGGTAACCGGATTTTTGGTGCCGCCTCAAGATGAAGTTGCCTTTGCGACAGCCATTGACCGGATTTTGGCTCTTCCCGCCTGGCGGGATCATCTGGGTGAGCTGGGGCGACGTCGGGTAAAAGCAATGTTTAGCTGGACTGGCGTTGCTGCGAGATTAAGTGAGCTTTATGCCCAGCTTCTTTCCCAAAACACTTCAATACCTCAGAAGTCCAGCCAGCCGCTTGAAATTCTTACAACTTAAGATTTCTGCTGAGTAAGTTTAGACACCAGAAAGGCTAGCAAGAAAATTTTAGACTAAGCGAACCGCGATTCTCAACAGATCGACGACTCTTGACGACAGTATAGAGGCAACTTAGATGGAAGCAAGTAAGTTCAATCTACAAGGCGAAGACTTGAGTGGTGCCAATTTGAGCCAGGCAGACCTAAGCAAAGCCGATTTGAACCAGGCAGATTTGCGAGGGGCGGACCTAAGCGAGACTGAACTCATTGAAGCTAACCTTCGCGGGGCAGACCTTAGGGGAGCTAACTTATTTGCAGCTAACTTAAGTGAGGCAGACCTCCGCGAGGCAGACTTGAGCGGAGCTAAGCTCTTTGGAGCTAACCTGAGTGAGGCCGATCTCAGTGGAGCTAATTTAAGTGAGGCTGACCTGAGTGCAACCTACTTGGGCGATGCAGACCTGAGTCAAGCAGATCTTAATGAGGCCAATTTACGGAGTGCGTATCTAGGAGAAACGGACTTGAGTGGCGCTAATCTTCACGAGGCGGACCTCAGCGGGGCGACAATGCCTGATGGGACAACCCATGACTGAACTCTCTAGAGGATTACTGGCTTAAACATCTGATTGTGCTAGTCCTCTCTATTAGTTAAAACCTCTGACTAATGTCAGTGTGTAACCTCAGGAAAATCCTGGCCTGGAGGTGCAGCTGGAGTGGGAGAATCAGGTTTTGGGGCTTCTTTCTAGCTTTATCTATGGTTAGCAGAGAAGTAGAGAAGGGTATCCCTCAGCCCTAGCCCGTTAGCTAACTGCGTTGGTGTTGAGAGGAGACTGAAGATCTAACGTTTTTTAGTGTTCTGATTTCATCGGTCTCCTCAGCTGTTTCGCTACAGCTTCTTTTGCTGTACCTAAGTAGATTCTGAGGAAATTGAAATGGCATATAGGTCAAGTCTTAACATAATTGCTGTGGCTGGACAGGCAACCTGGAAGCGTGCCCGACCTATCCTGATTAGGGATACTGTCTTACTTCCTGCACTTGGATTTATCGGCGTTGTCTTGCTGTGGTGGATTGTTGCAACGTTTTTTACCGAACTGATGCCAACTCCGATGCAAGCACTGGGAGAGAACTTAGACTATATTCTCCACCCGTTCTATCGGCGGGGGCCGGGGGACCTGGGAATTGGCTGGTTGCTCTTATCAAGTATTCGCCGGGTGTTGATTGGGTTTTTACTGGGTGCACTGGTGGCAATTCCAGTTGGGTTCCTGATTGGCATGTCCAGAAAAGCTCTGATGATACTCAACCCGCTCGTCCAGATATTTAAACCTGTATCTCCACTAGCGTGGCTTCCCGTCGCGCTGGCAATCTTCAACTTGGCAGACCCTTCAGCAATTTTTGTCATCTTTATTACGTCTTTGTGGCCCACGATCATTAATACAGCCCTAGGTGTTTCCAGTGTCTCCCAGGACTACTTAGACGTGGCACGAGTGCTAGAAATGCCTCGCTGGCGTCAAATCACCAAAGTTATCTGGCCTGCCAGTTTACCCTATATCTTTACGGGCTTACGAATTAGCCTAGGGATTGCCTGGCTTGTAATTGTGGCAGTAGAAATGTTAACGGGTGGCGTTGGCATTGGCTTTTTTGTTTGGGATGAATGGAGCCGCCTCAACTTGAGTTCTGTTTTCCTAGCTATTTTTGTGATTGGCCTGACGGGGCTGGTGCTGGACTACGCTGTCGGTAAAGTTCAAGAGTGGGTCACGCACCGGCCAGCCCGCTCCATCAAGGTCTAACCCTAATCTCTTCAAGCTTAACGAGCTAGCCAGTAGGGATTTTATGCTTCTGTCCAACAAGGCGAGGAAAATTGGCTGACTTCGAGAGTCTAGCTATAAGAGTTTAAGTGGGATAAATCCATGAGCAACGCTTCACAACGTTACACCCGCCGTACTTTTCTTCAAGGGCTGGGAGGGACAGCCGCTGGGATTGCCCTCTCTTCCTGTGCGATCAATACGAGTAAGGCCCCTAAAGAACTATCTGAGGCTGCTCTGGCAGTGGAGCCTGTCGTTAACCCTAAGACCTTGGAGAAGCCCAATCTTATCGTTGGATATGTGCCGGTAAATGACTGTGCTCCCTTTGCGATCGCCTGGGAGAAAGGGTTTTTCCGCAAGTACGGCCTGAACGTCAAGCTCAGTCGGGAAGCGAGTTGGGCCACCTCTCGCGATGGCATCATTTTTGGCCGCCTAGATGCTTCTCCAGTTGTCTCCGGTTCGGTTACGAATGCTCGTGCAGGCGCAGAGGGAGCTCCCCATGCCCCTCTGTGTGCAGCAATGACCATCCACCGCCACGGTAACGCTATGACGATGAACCGGGCGATGTGGGAGGCCGGTCTGCGTCCCTGGCGAGAGTACAACGGAGATCTAGAGGCGTTTGGCCGCGACTTCCGACGTTATTTTGATGGACTCCCATCTGAGCAGCGTATCTGGGCTGTCGTCCTCAGCTCCGCTATCTATGAATACTTTGTGCGCTACTTATCTGCTGCGGCTGGAGTTGATCCGATTAAAGAGTTCCGGGTCATTATTATCCCGCCACCTCAGATGGTAACCAATATGCGAATTGGCGCTATGCAAGCTTACATGGTGGCAGAACCGTGGAATACACGGGCTATCAGCGGTAATGAGGGCATTGGTTTTACGTTTGCCCAAGGCAGAGAAATCTGGCGTGGGCACCCGGATCGCCTATTAGGGGTGATGGAATCTTTCATCAATGAGAACCCTAAAACCTATCGTTCTCTGGTTAAAGCCATGATTGAAGCCTGCCAGTACTGCAGTAAACCAGAAAACCGGGAAGAGGTTGCCAAAATCATTGCAGCTAAATCTTTTACTGGGGCAAAACCCCAGTTAACCCGGCCAGCAATTGTGGGTGAATACAACTATGGGGGATTTGATGGTAAAGATCGCATCTCTAAGGCGCTGGAAACCACAATTTTCTTTGATTTGCCACCTGATCTTGCCAAAGAACCTGGTAACCACTCCACGTTTCTCCGGCAGTCTCACAGTATTTGGTTAATGACGCAAGCAGCACGTTGGGGACAGATTCCGGAAATTCCCAAAAATGCTGAGGAGTTGGCCCGTAAAGGCTGGCGAACTGGCCTCTATCGAGAAATCGCTGCGGAAATGGGAATTGAATGCCCTAAAGAAGATTTTGTCGTCGAACCTGCAGAAGTTTTTATTGACCACAAGGCTTTTGACCCCAGCGATCCAGTTGGTTACCTTAACAGCTTTGAAATCCGGGCAAATCGCCCCAGTCGCTTTTTTATGTCTTAACTGGTGCATTTCATCTTCTATTTTTACAGGCGTTAACCATGGCTCAATTTACCCGACGTTCCACCAATGTCCCTAAAAGGTCTAGCTCATCTGATTTCCTCGTCATTGAAAACCTCAGCAAGTCCTATCCTGCTGCGGATGGTAGTGAGTTTGTTGTTCTCAAAGATATTAATCTGGCTATCGCAGCAGATGAATATATTTCCGTCATTGGTCACTCTGGTTGCGGTAAGTCAACCCTACTTAAAATTGTGGCCGGTCTGGAACCAGCGACTTCCGGCTCTGTGCAGCTAGAGGGACGGAAGATCCGCAAGCCTGGAGCCGAGCGGATGGTGGTATTTCAACACTACTCGTTGTTGCCCTGGCTGACGGTGCGCGAGAACGTGCGGCTGGCTGTGGATGAAGTGCTGATCCATGCCTCTGCAAGTGACAGAAAACGGATTGTCAATGAACACCTAGCAATGGTGAACTTAACCGAAGCAGCAAATAAGTACCCCGATGAACTCTCTGGCGGCATGAAACAGCGGGTAGGAATTGCCCGTGCCCTGGCAGTCCGGCCGAAGATGTTGCTGATGGATGAGCCCTTTGGAGCCTTAGACGCCCTGACCCGTGGTCGACTACAGCAACAAGTACTAGATATCTGGGAGCACCATCGTCATGCGGTGATGATGATTACTCACGACGTGGATGAAGCGCTTTATATGTCAGACCGGATTGTCATGATGACTAATGGTCCTAATGCAACCATTGGCGAAATACTAGAGGTCCCGTTTCCTCACCCCGATCGCGCTTCACTGCGTGAGCTTCCTGAGTATCAGGAACTTCGCAACCAGTCAATGAATTTCCTAGACCACTATTTTGATTAAAAAAAAATACAAACTGTAATACCGTTCAAAGAAATCCAGTACAATTATTTAGCGGTTACTAGTGGGTAGCCTAATCCAAAGCCGGTATTGATAACTGTATCCTTGCACAACTGGTTTTGAAGCGGAGGAACCAATTAATGGGGCTAATCTCAATCATGAGAAAGACACCTTCCAGTCTTAGCCCGTCAGCTAACTCCGTCGGCGTTGGAAGGAGTCCCAAGCTTCCAGCTTTTCTATAGCATTTGCTTGAGTCTCCTTGCGGATTTCACTGTAAGTATCAGGAACAGTGGCTGTTCGTTCTTGACCCATCTCTCATCTAAATGGGTCTATTGAGAGGCAAAATTGTGAGCATTAAGTCGATGTTGCTACGCCTGCAGGGTACGTCGGATTGCCCTGATTTAACTGAGGAAGTGGTGTTACTGCCGGGTCCAGATACCACACCTACAGATTGGACTCAGTCTAAACAAGTTATCAATTTAGTAGTTGGCTACAACGGCTCTCCTAAAAGTCATGCTGCCTTAGATTTGACCTTGTGGATTGCCCATCAAACCCGGTTAGTAACTCGTAAGCAGGTGATTGTTCAAGTTGTCTATGTTGTAGACAACAGTCAAAGTAGCTGTAGCCCTGATTGCTTTGGCCTCACCAGTATCAGCCCCGTTCAGCTGTCTTATCAAGAACTCAAAGAGTCGCTGCAGCCTGGAAATAGACCGAGTGGACCTGTTTTAACTTGCCAGCCCTCAGCTTCGACAGCTAGCCTGCTAATGCCATCCACGGAAACCCAGCTCTTCCAAAGGGAAACCCAGCTTTTCCAGGGTGACCCATTTGAGCGAACCAGAATTTTATGGCAAGCTCGCTGCCTCGCTGATGAATGGCGGGGTTCGCTCAAAGCCCATCTCCGCTTCGGACTAGTTGCAACGGAACTGAGGAAAATTGTTGAGACAGAAGCAGCGGCTTTGCTCTGTTTAGGCTGTTATTCAGCGGCAGATTTAGTTGTCCAACAATTGAACTGTGATTTTCCCTGTCCGGTGCTAGGTATTCCTACGGGAGCGCTTCCTTCGATCATTTAGCAACGTTTTTATTATCGTTGCTACCCCATTAGAAAGATGAGCTGACACTTGCTACTGCTTAGTATAGAGCTAAGCAGGTAAAAGCCTGAAAAAATAGTATTACCAGGAGTTAACTTATGGCTTTCAAGCAGCTTGAAGAATTACCAGAAGATGTCAGACAACTGCCTGCGGCTGCGCAGCAGGTTTTCATGGCTGCCTTTAATACCTTTGAAGAAAACAGTGGCAACAGTGATGAAGCCCACAGCGTTGCCTGGAACACGGTGAAAAATGACTATGAACAAGGTGAGGATGGCCAGTGGCACTGGAAAGTAAAATCTCCTTTTGCTCATAATGAGGGTGTGCAATCGGCTAATAACTAGAGTGCCTTTAAAGCAATCGGCTTCCCTGACCGCTTAGCAAGATAAAAGCAGTGGTAAGGCGATTAACCTAGTTCTAGCGTCTGCGGAGCAAGTCTTAGCAAATTCTCAGCTCTTGGAATAATCAAGAGGCTGTATAGATTGTGTCGCCACCTAAGTTCAAACCTTAGCTGCCGATCACCTATCGCCTTGAGTTTATCTGCTTGGTCTTAGTAAACCCATTTAGCGTTCCATAGATTGCCCAGATAGCTGCGGGTCTGAGGTACATGCAGGCCCTGAACGTTCTTTGGGCGGTAATTGCTTCTGGGGTACGGAACTGGAGGCCATTCTCATAAATCTGATGCACAACTGCTTCTGCTAATCGGAATGCTTTTGAGTTCATTCCCATCTGTAGCAGAAAGGCAGCTAAGCCGAAGTTAATTCCGGTCCAGACCTCTAAAGGATGAGTAGCATCTGGTTTCTCTGGTATACCCTCAGGCCGCAGCCCATTAGCGGCTCCAAGTCGACCGTTTTGGAACTTTAAGAAGCAGGTTTCATAGATTGTATTCAGGGCGGACTGAGCCCGATCCTCTGGGACTACGTCTGGGAGTTCCAGCAATCGGGCATAGAACTGCCCACAAAGTTGGTCAGCCATCACAACATCAGAGCCACTGTTGCTGTCGAGGCGGTAGTACTGTCCGTTCCAGAGCGTTTCCTGGTAAACACCACGGGATTGACCAAGCCAGGTTTGGTAGGTGGTTAGGGTATCTTGTAAGGGCTTTTCGTGCCATGCCTCTTGCTGCGGCTGCTCAATCAGAATTTTGCCAATGGCGATCGCAGCTTCTAAGGCAGCAATCCAGAGTCCGCCGCAGTAGGCGCTGATCCCCTGTAGCCGCCAGTCATCGAAGGTCTGGTCGGGAGCACCAGAATTTTCAGGAATACCGTCACCATTGAGGTCAAAGGTTTTGAGGTGATTTAGGGCTAACTGAATTGAAGGCCAACAATCTGCTAAGAAATCGTAATCCACTGCACCTGTTAACAGAAAGTCCCGGTATACGAGCAGCACAAAGTCAGAGGGTAGGTCTTTCCACAAGTTGCAGTCTTGGTAGCTAGTGTAGTTGGTTTTCTCCCAAGGATGCTCGTTGGGGGCACCCAAATCATGGGGTACTGCATCTGCAACCTTACGCGGTGCCCAAGACTGGTTATAGCCAATCTGCCGCGAGGTATCATCAGCCGTGGGAATTGCCTTACTAAACGCCCGCATTACAGATTTTTCTAGCTCCGGCCAGAGCATCAGCAGGCCAAAGGAACCATAGAGCCGCACGTCTAAACTCTCATACCAGCGGTAGTCGAGGCATTCCAGCACGGCAAACTGGCCCACAGGGTTTTGCTCATCTGCTGTACTCCAGAGGGTGCCGCCGCTGGTGAGGTCATAAAGTTCGTTGAACAATGCCATCTTGAACCAGTCTGGCAAGTCCTGCCGATCTAAAATGGGCTGTTGCCAGGCTTGAATCTGGTGTCGCCAGTTTGTGTGGTTTTCTAGAGCTGTGCAAGCGATTGCCCAGGCATTTTTACCACTGCGGTCAAAAAAGTCGGCATAGCGGCGGTAATTCTCAATACCCTTAGCAAATTCTGTAACTGGAAAGTCCCAGGCCAGTACAAACGGGATTTCCCGGGCCTCTCCTGGAGCTAGGGTAAAGCGAACCGCGATCGCTGCCGCCACCTGTTCCTTCTCAACTGCAGGGGTTGTACCCTCCTGGTTCGTTAAAGATCCGTCCTGGGCAAAGCTTTGCCAAAGGTCTGCGCCATCACCAACCGGATTCCAGCGGCTGTGATAGAAGACTTCTAACCCCTTACCCATTGTGGCGATGGCCCACTGTCCTTGGCCTTCCTGGGGGTGCTGAGAGCCTAGGCCAGCCCGGTCCATGATGCAACCCACGATATCCTGGTCCTGCATCAGCTGGTTAAAATTACCAGTGCTTTCTCCAAGCCGGGGTTGATAGTTGTATTCAGGACTACCATCATCGCGAACATAAACCTGCGGATTGGCGATCGCATTGGTAAACCAACCGACAACGTTCTGCCAGCTCAGCATCAGGCTGAGGGTAAGGGGTCGCTCAGTCGGATTGTAAGCTGTCCACTGGAATACAGCGACAGGGTAGCTGGTCTCTTGATAGTTCTCAGCCCAGATGGGAGAAAACTGTTCACAGGTTAGCTGTGCTTGCAGTACCCCTGTATAGACAAACCAACTGCGAGGATAAAGAGCATGGTAGCTGCCTGTAGAGCGTGTAGCTGAGCTAGCCGGATACCACTGCCACTGGCTTAAAGCACCATCCGCTGTAGGTTCAGTACAGAGGGCATAGGCTTGAGTCAATGCTGCTGACTCAAACACACTAAACTGACAAGCTGGAATTGCCCCAAATGTGTGTTCACCGCCATCAAGGTGCCACAGGTTAAAATCTCCCCTTGAGGAACGACCGATACAGCCTGCCCCAAACCCACCTAAAGGCATACCATGCCAGGGGCCATCGTCTAGGTTACTGACGTAGCGAACCGTGTAAGGTTTATTCCACCCCAGCCCAATGGGTCGCTGCCAAGCACAAGTAGGAATTTCAGCAGACCGACGCTGAGCTTCAGATTTCATCAAGGTGGATTCGTTGGGTAGGGTCAATGAGGGGTACAAGCTTCGGCTTCAACTGGCTTCAGCATTTTTAGCACATAGGGAGTGGTTTAGGCGCAATGAACTGTGAGTTGGTTCGGGACCAGCTTGCTGAATCTATACCCACAGACTGATTAGACACTGGTCTTCTTTCTCACCAAAGGCTGATAAAAACTAGGTTTTCTACTGGTAAACTCAATAGGTATAGAAAGCATTGATGCACTGGCTGGGTGTTATACCGCTGTGGCCCATTGCTATACATCGAAGGAGAGCGACGCCAGATGTGTAGACAGTGTAGATGAAATGCAAATAGAATAACGGCTAGTTTGACCTGGGCGGTATGGAGTTTTTGTCGCTTCCTCCATTTCGTGGCTACCGAGGGAAGGCGCAATCCTTCATCAGAGCGGTCTTAGGTGTCATCGTTTACAGGTCTTGGCTAGTTTCTTAGGTTGAAATTTGACCTTGGGTTATTTACATTACCCAGGGTTTTGTCTTTTAAACGAGTAAACGAACAGAACTTGCTTCATGCCTGATCATTTTTGTTCGCTGTCGTATCCTTGAGAGAAGGGACGACCTGGTTGATCTGATGGAGGAAATTCAACATCTCGCCCTAGTTTTTTAGGAAGCTGAGACAGTGCTTCCTGGACAAAAGTTTTGATAAATTCATCTCGGCGGTTGAGTTGAAACTGCTGCTGGACCACTTCTGTAATACCCCCGTCTCCCCAATCTTGGTTATTGCGGAAGTACTCGATGAAGCTTTTACCGGCAATGCGAGTTAGATAAGCGGCACTCACGCTTTGAATGGCTGTCCCCACTAAAAAGCCACTAATGCTGAGTCGTAATGCTGAAGTAACAATTTGAACTACGCCTCGGACAATGCCTAGCCCAGCGAGAGTTTTAGCCAAGGAGATCCGCTGAACATCGATGAGCTGCCGGGCTTCTTCTCCCAGCCGTTGTGACTGTAGCAAGATGTTGTCGGCTACTAGCTCCTCTCCTTCCGCCCGCAGTACGGCTGCTATCCGCCGAATCAACGGCATGATCTGAGGATCAGGTTCAAGGATCTCGCCGGTTTCCAGCCGGACAGCCTGGGGCCGAGCTGCGATCGCCACCACATCTCCAGGTGCAATAAACTCCTGCACTCGGTCCCGTAAACGGCCCAAGATTACTTCGCGATCCGCTTCGGTGTAGCGGTCAATTTTGTTGAGCACTAGCAGCGATCGCTTGCCAATTTTGGCTAAAGCTCGTAAGGGCTTAAACTCCGACTGGCGCAAGTCATCATCCAGCACAAACAAGAGTAAATCTGCTTCGGTTGCCAACTGGCGGGCTACTTGTTCGCGTTCGGTACCCGCTACTCCGGCTTCCAAGATGCCAGGGGTGTCAGTGATCCAGATCTCTCGCTCTAGGCCCTTGAGTTTGAGACTATAAGTTTCTCCTACCTCAGTAGTCCCCATTGGCGCACCGATTTGACCCACCATGCGACCCATCAGCGCGTTCACAATTGAAGTTTTACCCGCTGATCCGGTACCAAATACAACCACTCGCAGTTCCCGTCGGGCGAGATTCTCGGCGATTTCCTGAGAACGGGCTATTAGGGCCTGCCGTGCGACTTGGTCCTGAATTTGATCCACCTGCTGGCGTACCGCTTGCAGGGTTTCTTCCGCCGCCTCGGGTTTGAGCGTTGAAACTTTGGGCCGTTGTTTCTTCCGTTGTGGTGACCGCCGTCGTGTCCCCTGAAACAGAAGCAAGTAGTAGATTACAGCCCCAATTAAAATGACGAGAAGGGCAGCCAGCAGGATGAGCAGAACGTTAGCCAGCAGCGGTGAGGAAAATGAAACCCATGTGTAAAGACGGGAGATGGTATAGACAAGCCAGATCATCAGCCCCAGAACTAGGATGAGACCCAGCAGCAGCGGCAGTAAGCGCGATAAAGGCATGAAAGCAGTTGAGTTCTGGTTCTAATCTTAGTGGGTCTAAACTCTAGTTGCGCTCAGCTGCTAACTAGCCCTAAGCCTGTATGATTAAGGTAGGTGCTTGGCAACTTGGCTGACCCCAGGTAGCTTCAAGGGCTTGTGTTGCCATAGCTGCACCATTAGCCAAAGGTTCACGAGAAAATAACTAGAAGAGAGCAAACTGTCGGTTACCAGTAGCGACACCCCTAAAAACTCTACATTACCTTCAATCATTACCTCTCCCCCCACCTTAAGCAGGCTATAGCCCAAGATCCAAGCAAGGCTAAGGGTAATTGCTAAACGACTAGCAACTCGCTGTTGATCACTGCCTCGCCGCCGATAGAGGGTCCAGCAAGCCGGAAAAAAACCAAACACGGGTACAAGGTAGAGAAAAAGCAACAGGCGATTGAGGTGAGTATTCTCGAAGGCATTACGTTCCATAGGACAAATTTTACGAATTCAATACCTAAGGCTGAGGGTTTTAGTGACTGCTCTGCTCAAACTAAAACAGTAGTGTTCCCTAGCGCTCTGTTGAAATTAGCCCCGGCAGCGTAAGCTGAATATCAAATGACTATTAGTAACGTAGGGTACAGTGGTGTCTACAAAGTTTAGATAAACAAAAGAGCCGTTAAATAATCTAGAAATAGTAGTGTGTGTTCTTAATTAAGGTAGGTTCTGTGCCGGAGCTGGTACATGAATGAGTTGAAATATTTTAAGTGGTGGGATACCCTTTCCCCCTTTACCAGGCTGTTGATTATTGGACTAGCAGCTCCACTCCTAGTACTTAACTTTTGGGCCTTTTCTTCAATTTTTCGCTACTTTGGGGTACTGGTCTCCATTCTTGTCGTAGCGTCCCTGTTAGCTTTCTTGCTGAATTATCCTGTGAGCTGGGCAGAGGAGCATGGTGCCAAGAGAGGGGTTGCCTCAATTGTGGTCTTTTTGCTAGCACTATCGCTTTTACTTGCCCTAGGCATTACTTTAATTCCTAACGCGATCGCCCAGGCTCAACAGTTAGGGGTCCGACTACCAGACTGGATTGAATCTGCACGGCAACAGTTAATCGTTTTGAGCCAGCAGGCAAACGACAGAGGTTTTCCCTTAGACCTAGACGCCATAACAGCTCAAGTGATTGATCGCTTGAAGGGGCAATTGCAAGCTTTAACCCGGCAAGTGATTGGTTTAGCTGTGGGGACTGTCAGCAGTGTGCTAGACGTGCTTGTCAGTGTCGTCATTACCGTCGTCTTGACTTTCTACCTCCTCTTGCATGGCGATGAAATTTGGGGGAGCCTAATCGAGTGGCTGCCTGACGGCATCCAGCAGCCGTTTTCTCGAACTCTGCGGCTAAGCTTTCAAAACTACTTCATCGGTCAACTGATTGTCGGAACTTGCTGGGCCGCAGCCTTAATTCCCACCTTCTTATTGCTCAGAGTGCCATTTGGGTTATTATTTGGCTTAACTATTGGTACAATGGCTGTTATTCCCCTTGGGGGTACTGTGGGGATTGCCCTAGTCACCCTACTGGTAGCGTTGCAAAACGCCTGGTTAGGGCTTAAAGTTTTAATTGGGGCGCTAATTGTGCAGCAGGTTGTAGATAACCTCGTTGCTCCCCGAGTCTTTGGTAGTGTTACTGGCTTAAACCCAGTCTGGGCCTTTATCGCAATTCTGACAGGGGCAAAGGTCGGCGGTCTGCTTGGGGTGGTTGTTGCTCTTCCCACGGCAGTTGTGGTTAAGACAGCACTCGTGGCAGTCCGATCACGCATTATCACTCCGGCCCCTGCTGTCCAGACTCTATCCACTAGCTCTCCTAAGGACGTTTCCTCAGAAGAGCTATCGAAGGTTTAAGCCCGATTCTGATATGTCACCTGAATCCCAACCTTACTTTGAAATCGCTCCGAGCCTTAACTCAAGAGAAGCAATAGTCAATGCTTCCTGGCAGGCAGGAGACTCGTTTGAGTATCCAGTGCGAGCTCAGCCTCACCACACGGACTATTCAGGTGTAGTCTGGCATGGTTCTTATATTGCTTGGATGGAAGAAGCACGGGTGGAGTGCTTGGATTCTGTTGGGGTTAGTTTTGCCGACCTTGTTGCTATGGGGTGTAACCTGCCTGTTGTCGAACTGGCTATCAAATACCATCAGTCTCTCTGGATGGGGATGCGGGCAGTGGTCAGGACTCGTATCAACGCTCAAACAGGTGTACGCATGCACTGGGATCACCAAATTCAATCCCTTGATGGGCAGGTGTCCTATGTGACTGCCCAGGTGACTTTGGTTGCCGTGGATTCTCAGCAAGGTAAAGTTCTGCGTCGGCTGCCGCCAGCAATTGAAAGTACTTTGATTAAGCTTTTTGCCCCAAGGGAGTCACCTTGAGCGAAAGTACTGGCTTGACGCAGGAACCAACCGTATTCTGTCAAGTAGTGCTAGGTTTGTGAATACTACTTAACTTTAAGTAGTTTCAAAAGCTGGAACTTTGAACAGCAGCGAAACTTAACTATTCCGTATATTTTAGGAGATTGGATGTCCCTTTCTTTCAGTGATCTTGGTCTTTCTTCAGCTTGTGTGCATCATCTTGAAGCACAGGGGTTTAGTACACCTACAGCAATTCAGGTTCAAGCGATTCCCCCACTTTTATCAGGCCAAGATGTGGTGGGCCAGGCTCAAACGGGTACTGGCAAAACAGCTGCCTTTGCGCTACCGATTCTAGAGCAAATCGACAATGATTGTACAAGTGTTCAAGCTCTAATACTGACGCCTACCCGAGAGTTGGCAATGCAGGTTAGTCAAGCCATCCACCGCCTGAGCTACAGTTCTCGTTTACGAATGCTGGCAGTTTATGGTGGTCAAGCCATTCACCGCCAAATTTCTCAACTTGAGCGAGGAGTGCAGATACTGGTGGGAACTCCAGGACGTATTTTGGATTTGCTAGGTCGGGGCAATCTCAATTTGGCTCAACTCCGCTGGTTAGTTCTAGATGAAGCGGATGAGATGCTGAATATGGGATTTATCAAAGACGTCAAGGAAATTCTTAGTCAAGCACCGAGTGAACGTCAGACTGCTTTTTTCTCAGCTACTATGGCGTCGGAGATTCGCCAGCTTACCCGTCAGTTTTTGCGATCGCCTGTGACCATTACTGTAGAACAACCCAAAGCAGCTCCTACGCAGATTCGCCAAATGGCCTACAAGGTACCACCGGGCCGTTCTAAAATTGAAGCGCTACAGCCAATTTTAGAGTTGGAAGATCCTGAATCCGCCCTAATTTTTGTGCGCACCCGCCGGACAGCGGCTGAATTAACGAGTCAGCTCCAAGCCTCTGGGTATAGTGTCGATGAGTATCATGGAGACCTTAATCAAGCGCAGCGGGAGCGGTTGATGAACCGTTTTCAGAAAAAACAAGTTCGTTGGGTAGTTGCTACCGACGTTGCTGCTCGGGGCCTACATGTCGAGCATATGACTCACGTCATCAACTACGACCTACCCGATAGTGCTGAGAGCTACGTGCACCGGATTGGCAGGACAGGACGAGCGGGCCAATCTGGTACAGCAATTTCTTTGATTCAACCCCTTGATCATCACAAGCTTCGTGGCATTGAGCGTTATATTCAGCAAAAGCTAATGGTCCAGTCTGCTCCCACCCGCAGGCAAATCGAGGCCCGCCACTTCGAACGGCTGCAGCAGCATGTGCAGGAAGCATTAACTGGAGAGCGATTGGCCTCTTTTCTGCCAATGGTAGCTCAATTGAATCAGGAGTACGATCTTCATGCGATCGCGGCGGCAGCTCTGCAGCTAGCTTTCGACCAAAGCTGTCCTGCAAATTCACAACCAGAGCCAATCGTTAAGCGAGACTTGCCATTGGTCAATCGCCAAGCTACCAAGTCCAATCGCTCACGTCCTACCAGTCACAAGTCCTGAGCCCGGATTAAAGTAGATCTAATAGGAAGTTCTGCCTCTGCAGCTAGCTTTCGACCAAAGCTGTCCTACAATTTCACAACCAGAGCCAATCGTTAAGCGAGACTTGCCATCGGTCAATCGCCAAGCTACCAAGTCCAATCGCTCACGTCCTACTAGTCATAAGTCCTGAGCCCAGATTAAAACTTTGTAGATCTAATAGGAAGTTCCGCCAAAGCTAAAATAGAGATTGGCCAACCGATAGAAGCTCACGAGCTGCATACCATGACTACTGCTGTACCTGTCAAGACTCAGTACGAAGCAATTATTGGTCTTGAAACTCACTGTCAACTTAAGACTAATACTAAAATCTTCTGTAACTGTTCTACAGAGTTTGGTGCATCACCCAATCATCAGGTGTGCCCCGTGTGTATGGGTATGCCGGGAGTATTGCCTGTTTTGAATCAGAGGGTCCTGGAGTATGCGGTTAAAGCAGGGCTAGCCTTGAATTGCCAGATCGCTGACTACAGCAAGTTTGACCGCAAGCAATACTTCTATCCAGATTTGCCGAAAGACTACCAAATTTCCCAGTATGATTTGCCAATTGCCCAGCAAGGTTGGCTAGAAATTGAGCTGGTGAATGCTAAGGGTAACTCACGCAAGCGTGTAGGGATCACGCGGCTGCATATGGAAGAAGATGCTGGTAAGTTAGTGCACGGGGGGAGTGAGCGTCTTTCTGGCTCGACTTATTCCTTAGCTGACTTCAACCGAGCGGGTGTTCCCTTATGCGAGATTGTCTCTGAACCGGATCTACGTTCTGGTGCAGAAGCGGCAGAGTATGCGCAAGAGCTACGGCGGATTTTACGATATCTCGATGTCTGTGATGGCAACATGCAGGAAGGTTCCCTGCGGTGTGATGTGAATATCTCTGTGCGTCCTGTGGGTCAAACTCAGTTTGGTACCAAGGTAGAGATCAAAAACATGAACTCCTTCAATGCCATCCAACGGGCGATTGACTACGAGATTGAGCGGCAAACTGCAATGTTGACAGCCGGGAATCAAATTATCCAGGAGACCCGCCTGTGGGAGGAGGGGACACAAAAAACTATTAGTATGCGGGTGAAAGAGGGTTCTAGTGACTATCGCTACTTTCCAGAACCTGATTTATCTGCTATTGAATTGTCTGCGCAGCAGCTAGCGCAATGGCAAGCAGAGTTACCGGAATTACCGGCACAGAAGCGACACCGCTACGAAACGGATTTCGGGTTGTCTACCTACGATGCCCGGGTTCTCACGGATGATCCAAGGGTCGCTAAGTACTTTGAAGCAACTGTTGCTGCTCAAGCAAATCCGAAACAGGCAGCCAACTGGATTATGGGAGACATTACTGGCTACCTGAATACTCGCAAGTGCAGCATTGATCAGATTCCCTTCCAGGCGATCGAGTTGGCAAAGTTAATCTCGCTGATCGAAGACGGTACGATTAGCAACAAGATTGCCAAAGACTTACTGCCAGAGTTGCTTAGTCAGGGCGGTTCTGTTAAACAACTGGTGGAAGGCAAAGGTTTAACGCAGATTTCTGATCCGGCAGCTATAGAGGTAATGATTGACGAAGTCTTGCAAGCTCATCCACAGGAGCTAGAGCAGTACCGTAGCGGTAAAACAAAACTCAAAGGCTTTTTTGTCGGTCAAGTGATGAAGAAAACTAATGGTCGTGCTGACCCTAAGTCAACTAATCAGCTACTGGAGCAAAAGCTAGGTCAAGGATAGGGATTCAGGATCTTGAATCCCTATCATTTGAACTCCTAAGATTGCCTGCAGCTTAAGCAAATTTGGAGGGAACGCCTCTCTTCATAACCTGCAGGCGATCGCAAGGGATCGTATCAGACAGAATGGCGCTAGCAATGTTGCCTGTATGAATTTCTAACTGAGCGTCTTGAGGTGCTTCAAACATAAGCCGCTGTCCAGGAAACAGTACTCGTTCAAAGTACCAATTGGAAATATTACTAATCCGAGCAACTTGAATGTGATTAGTAGCATTAATGTAGCCACAGAGAATTTGCTCAGATTCGTTTGACTTGAGAGGAGAGAGTGTTGAGGCCATAATCTAATTTTAACCTTAGTCTTAAGCTTAGATTGATATAGCAAGGCAGATAAAGCGTCTTTAAACAGTGGCATTGCCTGAATTGATTCAGAAACCGTAATAGTACTGAATTACGTAAAATCACGTAAAGTAATGCGGGTAGTTGTGTATACAGGCTAGCCGTTTCATTATTCTTTAACCTTTGACACAATTTATTTAGATTCCCAAACCTTGTATAGCTCTTGCATGGCATAATTTCTTGGGCCTGTCTAAGCATCTTAGCCAACTCAAGGCCAAGTCTTCAGCACTTGAACTAGAACTCTTAGCCGCTGAACTATTTTTGAATTACTTATTTCAAACGAAGGATCTTTAAACTTGTTGGGTTAATCCAGCATAAAAAACCGCTCATTGCATAAGGTACATCTAGGCCAGGTTCTGACTTGAACAATTTTGCTCAATAAAGTAATTCAATAGACCCATTCCAGCATAAGAAAAGCTATTTGTAGCTGGTTATTCCCTATCCTCAACTTTAGTCACTACGCTTGTTTCTGGCGGCTTGGTAAAGCTTGTACCCAATAGAATCTTCCTTGCTAGTATTCCTTGCTAAAACTTACTTCATCCAAAAATAAACTTCGTTGGTTACTGGGCTTATTAGGCATTGGCTTACTCTCAGCGAGTGCCGGAGCTTTTTTAGCTGTGTCACTTAGCAGTACACCTCTGCTGCAGCGCCAATTGAGTGCTGCCGAGGCCGCTGTGTTTGGTTCCCGAAGCCGCATTTTTACCGGGTTAGGTATTGGACCCTTGCCCAGGTTAACTCGACCTGTCCACGTCTTGGTGTTGGGGATGAAAGTGTTAACCTCAGACGTACCAGGCGAACCTGTTGGGGCAGATCCAGGCTACCAGGCCTTGGTCAACTCCTTAGATGGGCTTTCTGATACGATGCTGTTGCTGCGGTTTGATCCAGAAACTGGGCAGGTGACGGCGCTTTCAATTCCGCGAGACACCCGCACTTGGGTCGAGGGCTATGGTGAAACAAAGATCAATGAAGCAAACGCTGTAGGAGGACCTGCGCTGAGTGCTCAGTCAACCAGTGGGCTTCTCGGTGGCGTTGCTATTGATCGTTATGTCCGGGTTAATGTACAAGGGATTGAAAAATTAATTGATGCTCTGGGCGGAGTCACGGTTTATGTGCCCAAGGATATGAAGTACCGTGACGATAGCCAACACCTGTATATCGATTTGAAGGCTGGCAAGCAGCACCTAAATGGCGAGCAGGTGCTCCAGTTTTTGCGTTTTCGTTACGACGCCTGGGGAGATATTGGCCGGATTCAGCGCCAGCAGCTGCTCATGCGTGCCCTAGTGGAGCAAACTTTAAACCCCACTACGGTGACTCGATTGCCGGAACTCCTGGCGGTCTTGCAGGCTCACCTCGATACTAATTTAACGGTAGAAGAACTGATGTCCTTAGCTGGGTTTGCCGGAAAAGCGAAGCGCTCGAATGTGCAAATGTTGATGGTGCCAGGCCGCTTTAGTAGCCCAGAAGAGTACAAGGCCAGCTACTGGCTACCTGATCGCGATCGCATCCAAACCATGACAGCCCGGTATTTCGGCTTTGGCCAGCCGGCACCTGAGCTAAAAACCGAAAAACCGCCAATCCGGCCCCGCTTCGGGTGGCCATTCACCACCGTACAGCTCAGCCTAACACCGTCAAGAATCTGGTTGATACCTTAAACCAAGCTGGGTATGAAAATGTGTATCTAGCGCCTCCCTGGGGGGAACCGCTGCCGGTCACTCGTATTGTCGCTCAGCAAGGCGATATGGCCAGTGCTAAAGCTTTGCATCAACAGCTTGGGTTAGGAGAAGTTCACGTGGAGAATACTGGCATACTCGGCTCTGATGTGACCATTCAGCTTGGTCAAGACTGGATCAGTCATAGGCCAGAACTTTCGCGGTCCAACTGACCCTCTGTGTTCATGAAGAAGATTATCCAGAGCGGAATTCCTCATCGGTTTGCTGGGCTGAGTTTGCAGGGTTTTCCAAGGCATCGTCTAGTCCTGCCTGCTCTAAGGAGTTGACTGGAGAAAATTGCCTGTAACGATTGTTCTGACGCTCACGCTTGGGCTGGGCGAGGCCCACTACTTCTTGTTCATTAGACGGCAAGCGAGGGAGCTGAGAATCTCCTTTGTCAGGGTTCCGCTTTGGCTTCTTGGTCAGTGTTTTCCAAGCAACTTTAACCCCTGTAAAAACGCTGCGGGTTTTAGTGTTGACTGTCTGCACCTGTTGCTTAGCTCCCGCAACTCCCTCGTCGACTTGTTTAGCAACATTGCTGGCTCGCTGCACCCCTTCATTAACCTCATCAGTCAGGTCACTAATTTCCAGGCCAGTTAGCCGGATTGCTTCTAAAGTTGGCGGTAGCTCCTGCCTGAGAGTATCAAATAGTTTTTCGGCGCTGCGGGCGGCCCTCGCGAGTTCCTGCAAGACAGGTATGGCAACGACAAGAACAGCGGTGAGACTGACCGCAACCAGCAGAATTGATAATCCTAGCCAGAAAATAGGTTCAGTCACAAGCTTCCTAAGTTATGGGGAGGTACTGCGGCCCTGCCTGCGGCCCGGCTGTCTCAAGGGTCCCCGCTCAGAAGAATCGAGGGGCTCTTCAACAGGATAACCGGCTCTTTCCCTGGACTGGCGTGGGGCAGAAGGTTGATTGTTTTCTGCAGCCTTCCCTTGACTCAGCTGCTGGTGGGTTTGATGGCTGGCCTCTAACCCTGCAGCGATCGCTTCTCGCAGCCGCAGGAGGGTACCATCCCAACTTCGAAGGGCAGATTCTGACAGTCGATCCGCTTGGATCTGCAAACTGGCTGATAGGTCTTCTGCTAACTCAGGCAGAGCGTCAGCAGACTTCTTTAACAGATACCGAGTTTCCCGGCCAGAGCGAGGTGCAGCCAGCAATCCGGCCACTGTACCTAAGGTTGCCCCTACCAGCAGCCCTCCTAAAAATGAGCTGGAGCGATTTGTCCTCTTGATGTTTCCTGTACTCAATGCTCAAAACAAGCCTGTCACACTCAGCTTTAACGGTCGGTTCAGGGTTCTTCTACGGCTACCTCGCTATTCTACCGACTTGAGCACCAGAACTGCCTAGATCTTTAGCTTATCGAAATGCTACGAACCCCGGCGGCGCTGACGCGGCAGATTCTTTCTAGACTGCCTAGACAACGGGCTGAGATGTTTTAGCCAAGCTCTTTGACCCCACCTTAATAGTCTCAACGCCTGTTTCAATTGTTGCAGCTGCAATTCGAGCTGCTGGTAATTTGATAATTCTTGCAGTTGATAAATCCCCATCTGGGTTCTATAAATTACATCCGGTGCATCTAGGAGCACTGCATAGGTACTTTTTTCTAGCGCAGCCAGGGTATTAGCAATCTGCCCTAACGTAGACCGCCAGCACCAGATGTACCAGGTAATCATTCCTAGCAACAGAGCGATGGTGACGTTGCAGACCACGATAATTGTCAGCATTTTCTTCCTCTGCCCAGCTTTCTCAAGTGACGGCTCTCAGACTCATGCCCCTACTAGCCAATCGTAACGATACAGTTGAAAGGTTATAGAATACACTGCGAATAGAGGGAAACTCCTATGAACACCTACAACCTTACCGGCGATACTGACGCAACTACAGAAAGCCATGTGGATGCTATCGAAACCGTTATCTCTAGCCTAGATCAGTACGACAACGCTGGAGTCAATCATAGTCAAGAGGGTTACATTTGGAAGTTTAAG
>JAUJON010000157.1 GCA_030447595.1 Thermosynechococcaceae cyanobacterium YX3bin19 | reverse complement strand
CCCACAGTTTGGCGTAGTTCACCCCCGTGGGTTCGAGCACCACGATTTCAGGATTCAGTGCCAGCAGTGCTTTCATCCCCCCAGCAGAGGCATGGAACGTGGGAAACCGCAAATCATAATAAAGTTGTCTAGGTTCAGTGGGTAGCTCATTCAAGGCGCAAGCGACTACCCGGTCCTTGCACACGTCAAGTCCGACGACTAACATATTGAGTTTCACTCCGGTGAACGCCAGATCCCACCATGCAGAGCCTACGAATCATCCATAGGCATCCCGTCGATGAACCATGACCTTCATGGCTTTGTCCTAGGGACTGTCGGGCCGCCGCCAGCGACACCGCTGCAACGGACAGGCCAAGCCTGATTCACTCTCTAGATCCAGCAGTGAGCCCGTAGGCTCACAGGCATGGGGGAAACGGGGTAAACCCACTTCACTAAGCCGATGAACTCTCAGAGGCATAAAAGCCGACTTCTGCTTCTAGGCCCGAAGTGAGGGGTTTAAGAGCAACTGCTCAACCCCGTGCGAATTGGTTTGGACCCGATCCGCGACACTCGCTCAGAGAGAGTGTTTCGCCAACTGGTCAAGATGGCTCATCAGGCGGTTTGAGTTTGAGGATTTCACCAAGATTGGCCTTGGCGATCGCGCTAGCCAGTTCGACACATTCCAAGGCCAGATTGTAAACTTCAGCGCTGGTGTGCCTCTGTTCAATCGCTTCTACTAGCAGGTCAGCCTTGACGGATTGCCTGAGGGCAATACTCAAGAGGCTGTAGTGATTAGTGATTTCTGTCATTCCAACCAAGCAACGTGAGGTTCGCTTTGGAGACGGGCAGCCGGAGCCGTCATCAGCCCATAGCGCTCTTCTAACTGCTTGAACAGTTCAGCCGCGTCATCTCCTTTGATGAGTAACCGCGTGCCATTAGTGGTATGCAAGATTGCCGTCGTCTCGTCAAAGTCTATAAAGGCGATCACGTCTAGGTTGATAATCCGGTTGGGGAGGCGAATGAACTCGCTCGCTCATAAGCGCACCTGCTCAATCAAGGCTTGGGCAAGCTCCAGCCTTCCACTGGTAGTGAGTTTAGTTACCAACTGCTTAACAGGATTGAGGTTTGTGGTCGTGAGCCCCCCTTGCACGGACAAGAATACCCGGCCTTCCAAGGAGGCGCTTAGAGCAATGACGGCACAGATGATCTTGTCTTCCTCATCCAAGACTGCTAATTCTTCTTCCAGCGCCTGGAAAATGCGTGAGTCTTTGCGTGATCAGCAATAGTACTGCAACGGCTTAGGCATAAAACTCCTTTGCATCGTCAGAAGAGCAATGCAGTTGAACAACATTTAAGTACGGCAAAGCTAGCCCCCCATAGTTGCGATCGCGTGAACGTGGTGCAATCGCTGATATTCTGAACGATAAGCAGTGGCGGACAACCTCTAGGTGTCCGTCCGCTTTTTATGCACTTCTACTGTAAGTTCAATCTGACATCATGTCAAGCCAATCTGACATATAATGGTGCAAGAGTTCGAATCACCACTTATGCGTTTAAGAACATTACGGCGAGTATCACAGCAAAAACTTGCTGATGCCCTCGGTGTGACAAGACAGACCATCAGTGCATGGGAAAACGGGCATCAAACACCACTGCTGACTGTTTCTCAAGTTCGTACGCTTTGCAAGGAGCTGAAGATAACTTTTGATGAGCTACCAGATGACTTTGGCCCTCAACCCATCCACGACACTGCCAAGCCAGCTTCTGGGGCCGAGGAAGATTAGCGGCGGTCTCGTTCCAGGTCGTTAATCACTTTCTCAAAGTACCAGCTTACAGGTCTACCAGGATTACTACTTTCAACTCGTGATAGAAGCCGATTAGCAGTATCTTGATTTCCTCCTAGTAGAGCTAGCAAATCCCTACGTAAGTGGGAGTCTACCAGAGGTCCAGGAGCTCGTCGTCTCATAACAGCTTGGCCCACAGTAGGTTGATTAAATCTTTGTTTTGAGCCACGTTTTGGAGCTCTAACTAAACCTAGTAATCCTATGACAATTGCCAAGATTGATAGCAATACAAAAAATAGACCTAAACCTAGAATGAGGTTAAACATTGGCTTAATAAATCTGAGACAGTAACGGAGATGCGTTCCGTGCGGTTGAGGGGGGGGTGGGGTGTGGGTTCCCGAAATCAAATATTGATTGAGCGATCGCAAACTTTGTAGCTGCATAAGTTCGCGATCGCTTTTGTCTGGATTGATGGTTGCCCCAGAACACAACGATGATACAGCTTGCCCCAGTCGCTTCAAGCTTGGAGTTTTCCCATGTCCTCCAGAACAAAATCTGCAATTCCTCGGGGCCCACTGGCTGGGTAGAGCCCTATAAAGTGTGCCGGGGTAACAAAGACTTCTGGTATCACCGCTATTGCTGGCAGTCAGGCGTTCCAAGATTCACCACCGGCATATTAAGCAGGAAGTTAAGTCTGATTGAAGCCGCGATTGCAGAAGGTTTGGCCCTCAGATTATTGTTTTGCTGCTGAAGTAATTTGTCTTGAGGACATGGGAAAACCCTAGTTAGGGGCTAGGGGTTGGCTGACAAGCAGTTATGCAGACTCCTACCCTAACCGAAGAAAAGGCCGCGACCCTGCGCCAACTCTCAATAAGAAGGTTGCTACCGTTATAGCATTAGCGTTTCGATACCCATCGCCCCAGCAGCTCCGCCAGTGGATCGGTATTGACCCCGAGAGCCGTGGCAATCAGCACCAGGCAGGGAACCAATTGAGTCAAAGTGCACAAGCTGAGTGTGCAGTTCAAAGTGAGTTTTGCCATTGCTGCTCTGGAAGTCCACCTTCAAGCTGCTAAACACCAAGAAAAGTGCCAGTCCCACCGCAAATAAAAGCCTGTGCCCCTCCCCCTGTGCCCTTTTGCCACACCAAGTCCTGGTAATCCTTCAATCGCTGGACACTTTGATTCAGCTTACGCTGGTTCCAATCGTCTGGATTTGTCATCTTCCCAGTACCAACGTGATGAGAGAGCTCGCCCTTATACCTGTTGGCATAAAGCCCTTTTTAAGAGGTACGTAAATTAGCCACGGTTTTAGCACAGGTCTCCGCGTTTGTTATCCGCTTCTTCAGGCCATCAGTACAAACTGATGTCCCGGCGCATAGTTATATTCGTACCGTAGCTCCACCCGATGCTCAGTGGCTGATTTACAATCTCCCACACCATCACATCACACTCCTGTAAGAAAGCTCTGGCATCATGTACCCGGCTGCTTTCAGGGCTCGAACAAGGTTGAAGGCTTCCCACAGTTCCGCAAGGCTCAACTCATCCATGGGCTTGAATATCACTGCCTACTAGTACCTATGTACTGGGAATGCTGCGCACAGCCTCTAGAGGGAAGCCGTGAACAAGCTGACAAAGCGAGAGCTAGAGGTTTTGGCGTGCATTAACCAAGGTCTGACGAATGCCGAGATAGCAATTCATTTATTAATTGGAAAAAGGACAGTGGATTCCCATGTCAGCAGCTTGCTGGCGAAGACTTACACCAAAAACCACACCGAGTTGCTGTACTACGCTTTGGAGCAGGGATTATTGACTGGCCTCTACAGCAGACTAATCGCCGCTTTCGCCCGGTCTGGGCTTAGCTCTATATACTTCATCAAGCTCTTAATATCCTGGTGACCTGTGACCTGCATTAGTGTTGCTGGATCCACGCCCTTCAAGTAGAGGTTGGTGATAAACGAGCGCCGGGTGCTGTGGCATTGATGCCTTTTTTGGTCCATCCCGGCTCGCAGCAGCGCACTGCGAAGAAACTTATCGGCTGTACTCCAGGTAATCGGTCGTCCTGCCTGCCGCTTCGACTCGGGAACAAGTAAGCCTCCAGCAGTGGATTATAGGCTTCCAGGATTTCTTTGAGAGTTGAGAGTGAACTGCCACCTGGCGCGCCTTGCCCGGGTGCCGCTGGGATTTGCCTTGCGAGTGCTGGAGCGGAAAGTAATCCAGGCATGGGGTACCCGTTTGTAAGCATCGGCGTAGACATCGAGCACTTGCAGTTGGCAGATCGCGCCCCAGCGCTCCCCAGCGAGCGATATCAAAAAACAGTCGATGCTGGCGATCTGTCAGTTGTTTTCTAATCTTGGCAAAGTCTTGTTCAGTGACTAAACCACTCTGCACTGAAAGTGCAGAGGTTTGAGCGAGACTGAAAGCCTTTTACTCCAGCAGAAAGTTGTCGTTGTCTGCATTGACGGATGGCGATGATGCTCCAGATATTCCTGCACCATTTGCTCACTTATGCTTCCAGTACTCCATGCTCCATAGCCAATCGCCCAGAAATGCTTGCCTCAGTATCGTTTCTGAAGCTCTGGATATTCCTGTTGCAGCCGCCCAAGTGCGGCCTTTGAGCCGTTGAACAATCTCACTAATAGATTGGACGGAGGATACTCAATGAGCATATGAACGGATCTTTTGCTGACAGAACCTTTGAGAATGCGCATATCCTCAGCATCACAGATTTGATCAGCAGTTCTCGACATCGCTTTTGAATCTCACCCTTGAGGACGTGATAGCGATATTTTGTCACCCAGACAATATGTACTGTCAAGCGAGTGAGCGTGTGATTCCTCGTCGATTCTCAGCCATAGACTTTTTGAGTTCAGCCTAGGCTGGAGTAGAGTTGCAGCACCAAAGTCTCGCACTGAAAGTGCGTAGCTTTGCACTAGCGTGTTTGGGACAGTAAACTTGCCTGTCCATGACCAAAATTTTTCGGCATTATCAACTTCTTGGTTTTACCTATTTGAGAGATTAAACTGAGAAGTTTTTCACAGTTCCTATTAGGTAAAACTGGCTCAAGCCTGGTTGATTCAGTGCTTGCACGTCCTCAGTAAACTTCCTGTTTCTACATAAAACTGAGAAATTTACAAGCTGTTTGTCACCTGCCAAATTCTAGTTTTTAGTACCTCTAAAAAAGGCAAAAAATGTCAGCATTAAACATTACAGACATCCTTCCCAAATTGATACCCTCGAAAAACTACATGCTTGGTCAGGTTAGCTTTTAGCCAATATCAACCCCACCACTACCGCGGTTGAAGGTCAAGGATACGAGGAGCGAGTCACAAGCGCCGGGATTTTCTACGCAGGCTGCCAATAAGTACAGAGCTTTGATCCGCGCCTCTCTGGAAGTTAGCCCTGATTATCTTGCTGGCGGCCAAAAACTCTGGAATTTTATCCAACCTGTATCCGGTACAGTCATCCCGGCTTTATTCAGGGCTAACTAATGGCACTGACGCTTGAAGACTTCTATCAGGCATACAAACAGGAGACTCGGCAAGAGCAGCGAGAATCCAAGAGCATTTAAGACAATCGCGCCCTGTTGTACCAGACTTAAAGCGGCTGGGCGCGAAGCACATTGATGAGGTGACTAAGAACCTCATCAGCCAAATATACCGGAGCCTCCTAAGTCTAGAGAAATACCACGACCTAGCAGCTGAACTACCAGCTACCGCCAGGACTGCTCGGACTGCTCCTGCTCCGGTGAGATCTCCTGCGCAAGTTGCCGTTGCCGAACCTCCCAAGCCGCTACGACTTGGGTTGCAACTTCCTCAGCCTACTGCCAGCTATCCCGCAAGCGATCAAGCCAGCCGGGATAGGAGGCGGGTTACTGCTGCGATAGATTTCCCGGTGCGAGTGATCAGCGGTTAAAGTGTCACTCAAGCTGCTGTTGGTACTAGGAGCAGCTGTCGGCACCTTTGGCCGGAGGAGTAGTAGGGGCTTTAGCTGGTCCCTTTGGTATGTATGTCGGTGGGGCAATTGGGGGTCTGATTGCGGGAGCGATTCCAGATTGGCTCTGTACAACTTCGGGCAGCACCTCCAAGAGAAAGACCAGAAGTGTACCCCAAGACCAGTTACAAGGCTCTCCACCCTTTGAAGGGGTCAAGGCACTGTAGCCTATACCGTTAACTACACTGGCTACCATCCAACAAACAGGGTTGCTTTTACAGGTCAAGTTGATTTGCATGGCCTAATTCAGGGTGTCAGGGTAGTTAATCCTGAGCCTGATTCTTTTCTTGTGCAGTTTTTTCAAGCTGGGGTTGGGCATTTAGAGATCCATATCCTAAACCCCAATGGCATACAGAAGGGGGAGGATCTGACGCTTATGGGGAGTCTGGAACCCCGAACCGAGCGACTATCGACAATGTGGTACGCCGCGATGGACTACCTGATACCGACGGCAACCTACCGGGAACCCCAATTCCTGAACTTCTACGCAATCCATCCACGAGTCGCCATCCCCCGCTCAACCCAGCACTACTAGGAGCGGCCAAGCTGTTGTTGGGACAGAGGCAGCTTCGGTTCCTGGAGGCTTAAAGAACTACGAAGGTCTGCTCGCGGGATTCTCTAACTGTTCCTCACGGTGATTGAAGGCAGCCCTAACCCCTCGACCGTTCCCCAGAACTTAGGCATGACTTTCCTGAGGTAGCAGAGAAAGAGAAACCAAACCTGTGGAGCTCACTTCCTGGCGGGCTCTTACCTGGACCTGTGGAGCAACAACCCGCACCAAGCCCAGTGCAAAAGTTTTCACAGGTAACGAACCTTATCCAGGTACTAAAGGCGATCCGGGCTTTTACTGTTTGGAAGTTTGGCGATCCATACTCCTGGTACCGAAGGCGGGCCAGATTCACGGTTTGAAGTATGGCGAACCTTTCCCAGGTATAAAAGATGGTCCCGGTTTTGTCATGTTTGGAGGGCTGGAGAACCCTTTCCTAGTTCACTTCCAGCCAAAACTGTATCAGGCAGTGAATCTCAGATTCTGACAGAAAAAAGCAAGATCAGCTTTACCAACATTAGCAAGCAAACCCAAACCAGAATCAGCCAATTCCTGGCGCCGGGAACACAGAAAGCGGCGGTTTTAAGCCGGAAACTAACTGTTGACAAAAACACTGCCCTTAATTCCGGCCTTGGTTCGCCCTTCTGTTACTCCCGGTGGCAGACTTACCAGACCTGATGCCAGCCCAAAGCTCCCGGCTACTCCCAGCCAGGAACAACCTGCGAGTTTGATCCATGTCTTGCCGGGATACAACGCAAGTCTCAAGAGAACGGCAATAAACTTGACCGCTTACTTGATGGTGCTAACTTAGCGGGCACGGGTGCGGGTGCTCTCGCAAATCAATCGGGTATTAACGAAATCCTCAAGCGCTTGGACAAAAATGGATACAAGCTCGGTCCCTAGATACCCAATGGCGGAATTGGAGGCCGTCTTACCTCCGTCTGGCAAAACCTCAACAAGCTAAAGATTGGTTACACCTGGATCGCATTTTGAACCTCCCTCACCTTCATCACAGTAGTTCATAACGCCTACTTTCTGTCTAATGCCTTGACCCAAACACTGTTTGAGATGGTTAGCAACGGCTCCCTGCAGCCGGGCATTCGTAACAAAGAAGGCGAACCCCTCAACATCAACGCCATTGTCGGGGCACGGTTGAGGAAATGTTTGAAGCGCTGCTAGGAGAAGCCCAAGTAGACGGCATCAAAGAAGCTCTCGAAAAAATACAGCCGTATTTACCAAGCTGCTTCCAACCTGCTTTATTCACGACTTCAATTCTTTGGTCGCTGCAAGAGGTCTTGGAAATCATCGGCGAAAATGTCAGTATTGGCAACGCCTTGAAAAAGTGGGGCGTCGTGGGAGAACGTGCCTACGGCTGGATGACGGGAAAGATGTCTAAAGTCGGTCGCTTTGGTCGCTTCGAGCAAGCTATCCAGGGGGCAACAGAAGTTGCAGACAACATCACCGAGATTACCGCCAACGTTATTGATGCCCAAGAATTCCGTCGCCCAGCTCGATAACCAAACCCGTGACCTGCAAACTGCAATTGCCTCCGATAAACCTAAAGAGCAAATCGAAAACACCCCGCTCAAAGAAGAAGCAGATCGGCTGAAAGACTTTAGCCAGTCACCCTTGATCACCATTGACGATGAGATAAAGCCGGAGCCCGGACGCCAATTTCGGATGACTTTTCGCCCTGGGAACACCCGCAAAGCACGGTTAAATCTGTGCAAAACCGTCTTGTGCGTCAAGAGTTCAGCGATTTAGGCAATGACTGGGAACCAGATACATCAACCCCTCGCAGCAGCTTGAGAACTGCTTGCACCCATGAAGACGGTGATTCCGCAATCATGACCTTAGTGCGTATGTGGTTCTTTTTCGGCTGCCTGCGGAAAGCTCAAGATTTTCAAGCGCCGCTTTATGGTGAGCCGGTGGCTAGCTATCAGGAGCGAGTTACATTTTTACCTCAAGTGACGCTGTACTTTCAGCAGGACCTATCCGCTACCCCCAAATGACTACGAGCCGATGCGCTCTCAAATTACTTTCCGGCTAGTTGGGGAAACGAGTAACACTTACACAGAAGCCAAAGCCCGGACGCTAGCCGGACAAATCAGAACAGTATTGCCACAGGAACGCCTTATCGCTGGAATCGTGGCCGAGTTTACTGTAAATACTATGACCGGGACAATGGCTATGATTTGAAGGCTTATGCCTACAGCGAAGCAGAGAAGGCAAGGAGTTGTTTCGCAAGGTCTCAAGTATCCGGGTAACGAGCCCTATCAAGCAGACCATTTTTCCCATAGCATCTCTGATGCCGACTTCCCAGCCAATCCCGGAGTGCACTTTATTTATGGCAAGAGTCGGCGGAAACCTCGCAAGCGTCCAATTGGCTATGTGCGATCTCCGCTACGCCACTTTGAAATTGCATGGTCTCCCTCGTGATATCTGCCTGGTAGACACAACAGGACGGCATAAGGATGCTTGCCTCCAGGTTAATGATTAAGGAGCTTTGCTTCAGAACTAGAAAAAACCATACTACTACCTAGGTAGTTGCGGCAAAAAAAACCAGGGATTTTCTAGGCCAGATTGCTCCTAAGAGCAACTTTCAACAATTACTTAGGAGCAATGTAAATCTATGGGACGTATGAAACCCGCGTGGTATTACGAACGCTGCCGCTGAAGCTACCGCCAGAGCGAACTACTACTGTAACCGCCAACCCTCAATTAGCACCGCTGTTAATTCTCGGCCTAAAACAGAGAAATTTACCGCTCTTTGACCAAGCAGGTTGGCACAGATCGAGTGGTTCACAGAGTCCAGGTGAGTAACGCCAGTCTATTGCTCATGAGTTCAGCCCAGGCAGGATTGCTAGATGAAATTACTAATGCTCAAGTTGCTTTTGCCCTGCGTGGCAGCGGCGTTCAGCCTTCCAAAGCCAGTACAAAGGCGATGCGACACTCAGCCCAGCGCACTTCCTACAACACCCGTTGGATTCGCTATTACGATACTACGGGAACGCAAAGCCATCACAGCGTCCCGTTTTCTTTCACGCGCTAATACTTTGTTCACCAGCACTGATCTAGAAAAATGCCTTTACTACTTTCTTCTGTGGGCAAAAAAAGACGGATCTTCTAGGAGCGAATAATGGTCGGGCCTATCTCACCTTTGAGAAAGCCAGCAATGCTATTAACACCTGATTTTGATAGTTTTTTCGCTACACCGGCGATTAATCACGCGGCGATGTGTCCGGCTGAATGGGAGCATGAGCTAAGGCTGATGGTGCGGCGATCGCCATTGGCTGATGCCTTCATCAGCGGGGAAATCACCCCAGATCAGTTTGAGATGGGTTTGGATGAGCATCGAATCGATGTCATGCAAGCCCGCGAGGACTGGAGCGAGGGATTAGCTACCAGTGAGCGAGATCACAAGGGAACTCAGCAGCGTCGAACACTGGCAGCTCGTCTATGACCAGTTTTTCTACGCTCTGCCAGCGCCGGAGGTCAATTCTAACGCCTATCATCCCATACCCGACGCTCAGGTTCCTTTCTTGTTTGACAGTCACATCCTGGCAATTGCTACAAGTTCTACAAAGGTGAAGCCGCGCTGGTATCTAGCTGGCCGCTTGATCCAGCAAATAGCCGCATTAGGCACTGACTTCATTGACGCTCAAGCCACTCGGATTAATCTCCAGCTCAACCGGACTCAGTTGGTAGTTTTACCTAAAGTGCTACTTACAAGCTCCGCTTTGAGATTCCCCAGGGCTCGAAGAGCTCGGATTAACGATCTGGGAATACACTGGGCCTGAGCAGGATTCGACCGAGGAGTTAATTCTCACCTTGAAGGTCGATATTGCCCGTTTGAATACAAAATTGACACTCAGTAATGGCCTGGACTTACTGCAACCATCGATGTTATCGCTAATCAGTGGCAGTATTCAGCCAGTGACAGGCCGCTTTTTCCGGCTTACCCACACCTACTCTGGATTGCCTCAATTTTACTTTCGAGGCAAAATTGCCCAGTACCAGCACCTAGCAGATCGCAACCCTGAGATTTATGGCTTGCAGACCATAGAAGCAAAGGACAAAAAAGTGAGATCCTAGACCTGATTGCTCCCCAAGGACTTTAGCCAAAGGAGGGTGGGGATTCGGGGACCAACGGGCAGCCTTCCCTCCCAACCTTGAGTTGGCGCATACAAATTGAAGTATCGGATTTTCTTGAGGAGGGGTGGAGGGGATGGAAGCGTCATAGATGAAAAAAATTGGCCCTCGCTCTCTAGCTGATGAGTTAGCGGAACCCAGTAATCTAGGCCCAGGGAGCCTAACTGAGTGGCTTGGCTGGTTTGCCAATCGAATTAGGGCCATTACAGGCATGGCCCAATGGTTTGAAGATCTCCTTATCAATTTGAAATCTGCCGCTGCCCACGTAGGGAGTAACAGCAACCCCACAATGTGGCTGGATCAAATCGGCTTAAGCGACGTTCCAAACCTGATTGTAGTAATCCGGCTAACATCTCTCAGTCTGCCAGCTTTAGATTTGTCAGCGATAAAGAAAGCTCAATGGAATAGCCAAAGTGCTTCCAGCAACGTAATCTTGACTAGTTCTGTGATCGAATTCTTCCTTGGCTCCTTGGAGGTACAGAAAACCTTGCCCTCACTTTATCAACTGCTTATGTAATTTTGAGCGTAGCCACATCAAAGCCAGCCTGGGTAAGAATTTACAGCACCATTACCTATCGTGAAAAAGACGCAAACAGGCTGATCACTCAAGATCCAGTGGGTGAGCATGGTTTGATCGCGGAAATAGTCAGCCAGACAGGAAATTTGTCTATAGATTTGCTCCTATGGCTTTTGGCGCATCCCTTGAGGTTCCAGCTAGTAAATCAACCTTTAGCAGTAACGAATAAGATGCCAGCGCTGGAGCGGTACAGGTAACAGTTACTTACTTAAAGTTAGGGTCATGACAAAAGCTTTTGTAAATTTAGCGCCCAATAATTCCACTGATGCCAATTTTAGAGCTTGGGGATCTGGAATATCTAACCAATTGACGGCCCTAGGATTCAATAAAACTAATGATTCAAGTCAAATTACCTGGACAACTGTAACCAAGCCTATTGCTGGGGATTCTTCTCGCGGCTATGAGATGAGAAACTTAGTGATTCTCTGCAATCGACTGCCCCCGTTTTTATGAAGTTTGAGTATGGGGCAGGGCCTGCAAATGACAATGGAGCGTCACCGGCTTTATGGCTATCTATTGGCAAAGGTAGCAATGGGGAAGGGGTGCTAAACAACGTCCTGATTAGTAGAGTCTTGATTGATACGAACGGAGACGGTGCATCTCAGGGTGCCTCAAGTTGTTATTTCTGTGGCGCTTCAAATTTCCTGACATATGGATTATTCACCGGTAGCGGCTTTTTTGCTAATTTTATGGCTTTGGAGCGTACCAAAGACGCAGCCGGGAATGACACAAGCAATGGACTGCTTTTGACCGTTAAAGCAGCAAGCACCAGAATTAATGCTTACCTCCCCATGTCCAGCAGCGTTCCTCCACCCCAAAATGAGACAGGAATTTTTACACCTGTTGGGGTTTCTAGTGGGCAGTAGTGGGCTAGATGTTCCTGTATATCCCAATTTTTTTCTTTTAATTCTGGTTTGATTTTGAACCCTGGAATCACTCATTACGGTTATTTGCAAATGATTTCCTAGCTGGCTCACAGGGAAACTTTAATAGCTATGGAGTCAACAAAAACTATATAGCTTTAGGAACCACTCCACATTTAGATTCAGTAGGTAGAGGCGCGACTAACTGCGGCTTTTTAATGCTTTACCAATAAAGAAAAATGCCTACCCTCCCTCAGACAAATGTTTCAGCGCAAGCCATCGCAGCAAAGCGGAAAGCCGTTTCATCTCCAGCGCTGGCAGTAGATGCACAAGCCTTTTCCACCAGGCCAACAACAGGCCAGCTTTACCCTAGAGGCAACTGATTTATTTTGTGGGGATTCATGCTAGGGGAAAAGCAGCGGCAATCATCCAGCCAAAGAAGAGGGCACTAGCAACCGCATAGCTCCAGGCTTCACCAAGCTGGGCAGCGGCAACCGAGAGAACTGCCATAATCAGGGGAAAAATCGGCAGCAACAGGAAGATAAAACCCAGTTGGGGCAACAAATGAATTGTCAGAAACAACCCTACCACTAGGACGGTACTCTGCCCCACCCACCAAAGAAATCGCCTGCTAACTTGAGCGCTCTGTTGCGCCACCCCAGAGGCCAAAAACCAGGGAAAGCAAGCTAGCGATAGCAGCGGCCAAAGTTTTAGGCGTGCCGGAATCAACCACCACTGCAGCCAAGTCACCTGCGCCATTGCCCCGAATGCAATCCAAAGCAGTCCGAACACGGCTATGCCTAACCTGATCTGCCGCAGTGTTGGCCGCGGGATGTCAAAGAGCATCCCCAGCCAGACGAAGCCTGCTAAGAGAAACCAGAGGCCCAGTGCCCCACCCACCAGTAAGCCCCCCAGGTTTTTCAGCTCAGTCCCACGGTTGATTAGCGCTAGTCCAGCAATAGCGACCAGTGGCGCTAAGGCTAAGCCGCCCCAGGATCTTGGTGGCGTCCGTACGCGCTGTTTTGTTGCAGGGACAAGCGCTGGGGCTACTGCTCCCAGCACACCCAGCCACGCCAGCAGGTGCAGACCGTACCCAAGCATTCGGCGGTCCACATAGCTACTAGGACGTGATTGATTGAAGGTGGCATTGAGCCATTGTAGGGCGGCTTGATGGCTGGCATTGCGAAAGAGAATAGTGATGTGTTCCGCCTTTGGTACAATCACCAGTGCCCTTCCCTCTCCTCCACTCGAGTTGTCACTGGTTCCACCTGCGGCCCGTAGTAGCTGCTGGGCGTTGGCGACAAATCCTCCCTCCCAGCTGCCTGCCTGTAACAGCAGATTACGCGGCAGTTGGGGGGTAACTGCTGCACCCGTGGGGGAGACGGCAACAGTCGCAGCAAAGCGATGAGGATGACGAATCCCTGCTGCCATGACTGCGCCGCTGCCCATCGAATGTCCCAAAAGTGCCAAGCGCGACGGATCAACCTCCGGTTGTTCTAGCAGCGATGCATAAGCAATATCGAGGTCTTGCTGTAGTTCAGCCGCCAGCGGCGCTGGATTGGCTCCATGACCATCAAAGTCCCAAAGCATCACGGCATATCCCCCGTGCGCCAGAACGTGCGCATAGCCCAACATCAACTGCTTTGACCCGGCAAAACCGTGTGCTACTAGAACAGCCGGAAGCTTCTTTGCTGCATTTTGGGGTGCAACATACAGCAATGGCACCCCACTGCTTGTTAATGGACGTACCACCAGCCCAACCCGTGATGCGGCAATCCCTCCCCAGGAGAGCAAAATTACCAAGACGGCAATGAATAGTAAAAAGCGCCGCTGAATCATCTAAAACGAGCTAGCCATGAATTGTGCCATCGGGCATGATCGCCCCTTTAAGGTTGGCCCCCCGCAGGTTGACCAGCAACCGCTTTGCCACTCCCAAACGTGCCCCCGTGAGATCCGCCTCCCGCAGATCAGCACCACTCAAGTCTGCTGAGATCAGGTTAGCTTCAGCTAAGTTGGCTCTGAACAAATGAGCTTGTAGCAAATTTGCCCTAAACAAGTTAGCTCTAAACAGATTAGCTTCTGTGAAATTCACTTTATGGAGAAAGGCGTCGCTGAGATTGGCGTGGCTCAAATCAGCACGACTGAGATCTCGACCTGTTAAATCTCTTCCGCTTAAATCTGCGCCACGCAAGCTGTCTGCCTTGTGTCTAGATTCCTTTTTTTGCTCCGGTTCGCTATGAGGCTGTGGCTGATAAGGTTGAGGTCTGGGCGAGCGATGGCGTTGATAACTGGGCCGATGGGACCGTAACTGAGCACGAACTTCGTTAATCTCCTTAAGCT
>JAUJON010000156.1 GCA_030447595.1 Thermosynechococcaceae cyanobacterium YX3bin19 | reverse complement strand
CAGCGTTCCAGACCTTGCTCTACCGCTACACCGGGCAAGAAGATATCCCGGTTGGCTCTCCGATTGCCAATCGTAATCACAGTGAGCTGGAGGGATTGATTGGCTTCTTCGTCAACAGCCTGGTGATGCGAAGTGACTTGTCCGGCAACCCCACGTTTCGAGAGCTATTGGGTCGAGTGCGGGAAGTTGCCTTAGAAGCCTATGCCCATCAGGACCTACCCTTCGAGAAGCTGGTAGAGGAACTGCAGCCCACACGGGACTTGAGCCGCAACCCACTGTTCCAAGTGGTGTTCGCGCTGCAAAACGCCCCGATGGAGCAGTTAGAGTTGCCGGGACTCGTGCTAAAGCCGGTAAAGTTCGATCCGGGTACGACACGGTTCGACCTGGAGTTCCATTTGTGGGAACGTGCTCAAGGCTTGAGTGGCCTATGGCAAACGCAGTCGGAGGGCCTGAGCGGCTTTGTGGCGTACAGCACCGATTTATTTGATTGCGCCACCATCATGCGGATGCTGGGGCATTTTCAAACATTGCTAGGGGGAATTGTTGCCAATCCAGACGTGCGTTTGGCAGACTTACCAATTCTGAGTACCGCAGAGCGCCAGCAGCTATTGGGGGAATGGAACAACACTCAGGCGGAGTATCCAAAGGATGCCTGTGTTCATCAACTGTTTGAAGCTCAGGCTGAACGCTTCTCTGCAGCGATCGCCGTTGTATCGGGTGACGCGCAACTAACCTACTGGGCTTTGAATCAACGCGTCAACCAGCTAGCACATTATTTGCAACAACTGGGAGTCGGTCCAGAAGTCCTGGTGGGTCTCTGCGTTGAGCGCTGCGTAGAGATGGTGGTGGCAGTGCTGGCCATTCTCAAGGCGGGTGGCGCTTATGTGCCTCTTGATCCCGAGTATCCGCATGAGCGGCTGAGCTTTATACTTGCCGATACTCAGGTGCCTATCCTCCTAACCCAGTCTTGGTTGGTGGAAAAACTGCCATCTCAGGCCCAGATTATCTGCTTAGACAACTGGGAATTATTTGCCAGCCAGAGTCAGGATACACCTGGCAGTAAAGTGACTCCTGAGAACCTCGCTTACGTGATCTACACCTCTGGCTCAACCGGCAAGCCTAAAGGGGTGCTAATTCAGCACCAAGGGTTATGTAATGTCTCCACTACCCAAGTCCAAGCCCTGAGCTTAGGGCAAGAGAGCCGTATCCTGCAATTTAGCTCCTTGAATTTTGATGCCTCCGTCTTCGAGATGCTGATGGCGTTTGGGGCGGGAGGGGCTCTTTACCTCACTCCTCAGTCAGCACGCTTGCCGGGGACCGCACTGATCCGGTTTCTGCGCGACAACGCCATCACTCATGCGATTCTCCCCCCGGCTGTGCTAGCGATTTTACCCGCAGAAGACCTGCCTGCACTCCAAACAGTAATTTCTGGAGGAGAAGCCTGTGCCAGCGAGATTGTCGAGCAATGGGCGAGCGGTCGTCAGTTCTTCAATGCCTACGGACCCACGGAAGCCACGATCTGGGCCACTGTGGCCCGATTAAGCCAGGATAGTGGGAAGCCAACTATTGGTCGCCCCGTTGCTAACACCCAAATTTATATTCTGGATCCCCATCTTCAGCCTGTCCCGATTGGGGTGCCCGGGGAGCTGTATATCGGCGGAGATGGATTGGCCCGAGGCTACCTCAACCGTCCAGAGTTAACGGCTGAGCGGTTTATTCCTCATCCGTTTGGGGCTGTGGGAGACCGTCTTTATAAAACCGGCGATCTGGCTCGCTATCGAGGTGATGGCAACCTTGAGTTTCTTGGCCGCCTTGACAATCAAGTTAAAGTCCGTGGCTTCCGGATTGAGCTTGGTGAAGTTGAGACAGTGCTCAGTCAGCATCCGGCAGTACGGGAAGCAGTTGTTATCGCTCCTGAAGAAGCCTCCCAGGATAAACGCTTGATTGCCTATATAACGCTGCAAGGAGGTGCCCAGAAATTAACGTTGGAGCCGCGGCTAGAAGAGGAGCAGGTAAACCAATGGCAGAGCCTCTACAATCAGACCTACTGCCAAGCGAGCAATGGTGACCCAACCTTCAACACCATCGGTTGGAACAGTAGCTATACAGGGCAAGAGCCGCGACTAGAAGAGGAGCAGGTAAACCAATGGCAGAGCCTCTACAATCAGACATACAGCCAAGCGATCAATGGTGACCCAACCTTCAACACCATCGGTTGGAACAGTAGCTATACAGGGCAGCCAATTCCGCCCTGGCAAATGCGCGAGTGGCTCAGCGCTCGCGTGCAGCAAATTCTAGCCTTAAAGCCCAGCCGCGTGCTGGAAGTTGGCTGTGGTACAGGGTTGATGCTATTCCAGATCGCGCCCTATTGCAGCCAATACTGGGGAACAGATTTTTCTGCAGTAGCTCTCGCATCCATCCAACGGCAGCTAGCCCAGGAACTCCCGCAAGTTAAACTGCTCCAGAAGGCAGCGACTGACTTTGAGGGGATAGAGGCCGCAGCCTTTGATGCCGTCATTCTCAACTCGGTTGTCCAATACTTTCCCAGTTTGGATTACCTGTTGTGCGTCCTTGAGAGAGCAGTTGAAGCCGTGGCGCCCGGTGGCTTTATCTTCATCGGCGATGTACGGAGTCTGCCTTTACTCTCTGCTTTCCATGCTTCAGTGCATCTCTATCAAGCTGATCCGGCACTGGAGCGAACGCAGTTGCAGCAGCGGGTACAACAGTCAATCTTTGAGGAGCCTGAACTGGTCATTGACCCAGCCTTATTCTGGGCTCTGGGCGATTCTCCTACAGAGACGCTGCGCGATCGCTTTTCTAGAATTAGTCATGTCCAAATTCAACTGCCACGCGGTCACCATCACAATGAGATGACCCAGTTTCGCTACAACGTGTTGCTTCACATCGAAACTGCCAGCCCTAGGGATGCAGATAACCCGATATGGCTGGACTGGAATAGAGACCAGTTAACCCTATCAACGGTGCGTCAGCATTTAGACGAGGAGCAACCAGAAATACTGGGAATTACTGGCGTCCCTAATGCCCGCACCCTGGCATCTGTGAAAACAGCACAATCGCTGGCAAGCGCGGAAGGCCCCAAAACAGCAGGCCAGTTGCGAGAAGCGCTCAGCCTGCCGGAATTAGCGATAGACCCGCAAGATTGGTGGGCCTTAGAAGCACTGCCCTATCACGTCGATATTTGCTGGTCTGCCAGTCCTGGTTGCTATGATGTCGCCTTTGTGCGGCACGGGGTAGCAGGAGTCTCCATGCCCTTAACTCAACAAGTCGATCTGTCGCGACCCTTGCGAACCTACGCCAACCAGCCCCTACAGGCCCAATTTGCGCGTCAGCTCCTGCCTCAATTGCGGCGTTACCTGGAACAGAAGTTGCCTGGGTATATGGTCCCTTCTACCTTTATGGCCCTAGAGTCCTTGCCCCTGACGGCGAATGGCAAAGTAGACCGTCGCGCCCTTCCGGCGCCGGATGGGGTTAAGTTGGCAGGAGTGCCCGTAGCCCCGCGATTACCTGTGGAGGGAACGCTAGTCAAAATTTGGGCTGAACTGCTGCGATTAGAGCAGGTGGGTATTCATGATCACTTCTTTGAACTGGGTGGTCATTCTCTACTGGCAACTCAGATGGCCTCCCGGGTGCGAGACGCTTGCGGGGTAGAGGTGCCGTTGCACAGTTTATTTAAAGCACCGACGATCGCTCAACTGGCAACACTGATCGAAGAACTGAAAACGAGCAATGCTAAAAAGCAAGCTCCCCCGATTGTGCCCCTTGATCGGGCGGCTCACCGCAGGTTACGGTCTTCTCTGACGCCCGAACCAGCGCTTTTAGACAGGCGCGATCGGAACACCGGTAGCCAGGCAGCGGCTTTGGCTTGGTCTCCGTTAGTTCCCCTGCAGTCTGCTGGCTCAAAGCGACCGTTCTTTTGCGTTCATCCTATTTTTGGGGTTGTTTTCCCCTACTACGAATTAGCGTGCCAACTTGTAGACCAGCCGTTCTACGGATTGCAACCCTTTGGGCTTGATGGGGAACAGCCTCCCTACACTCGCATTGAGGACATGGCTGAGCAGTACATCAAAGCTTTATTCGCAGTTCAGCCGCACGGTCCCTATTTGCTGGGCGGATGGTCTTTTGGGGGTTTAGTCGCGTTTGAGATGGCCCAACAGCTACAAAGGGCGGGGCATCAGGTGGCTCTGCTGGCGCTGATCGACACTCCGGCTCCCGTCGAGAGTAACAAACCTTCCTTCTATGACGGGCTCAAATTTCTCCTCACTACCGCAGTCAGGTCGGCACTACCCTTTCTGCTTGATTACTTTTATCTGCTCGCTGCCCCGGGTCAGCCCCAAGGAAACAGTAATGCCCCAGACGCTAGGCAACACAGTTCTAACCCTTCACGACTTGGCATCTTTAAGTCCTGG
>JAUJON010000155.1 GCA_030447595.1 Thermosynechococcaceae cyanobacterium YX3bin19 | reverse complement strand
CAACTGTTGCGTACTGCCAACCTCTAGAGATAGTGCTGTTTCCTAGGCACCAATCAGCCACAGGCAGGGAATATCTAATTGGTTGTAGGGCTGCCGACTGCAATTCCCTAGGAGGTCCTTGGCAGAGCGAGAAGTAGCTACCATACAGCAGGTAGGGGTGGCAGAAGCTGGGTTAACGCCGCAGACTGTTCAACGTGGCTATAGGCAAAGCCAGGCAGGTAGTCTTTGCATCCAGTCTTGCTGCAGACCTGTGATCTTGCAGGTCAACACCAAGGAGAGGCGATTTTAGCGTACTATGGCGATCGCTAGGTTGCCTGGGAAAGCGTAACTGACTAGGCCACGCTAACGTCCTTCTAAGTTAAAGAGGCATGAGTTTAATTCAGGCTGTACGGGGAACACGGGATATTTTGCCGGGAGAGAGCAGCGACTGGCAGCGGGTCGAGGCTGCAGCCCGAACACTTCTGGCGCGAGCTGGCTACCAAGAGATCCGCACCCCTCTGTTTGAACAGACTGATCTGTTTGAACGCGGTATCGGTGAGGCTACCGATATTGTGGGTAAGGAAATGTACAGCTTTCAAGACCGGGGAGAACGATGGATTACCCTCCGGCCTGAAGGGACTGCCGGGGTGGTGCGAGCCTTTCTTGAGCATAAACTTTATACTCAAGGCGGCATTCAACGCCTGTGGTACACTGGCCCGATGTTTCGCTACGAGCGGCCCCAGGCTGGACGGCAGCGGCAGTTCCACCAGTTGGGGGTGGAAGTTTTGGGCAGCGCGGACCCCAGGGCCGACGCTGAGGTGATTGCGATCGCCAGTGATCTATTGAAAACCCTGGGCCTGTCTCGCTGGAAGTTAGACCTTAACTCCGTTGGCGATCTGGAAGACCGGCAGCGCTACCGGGAAAAACTAGTGGCCTACTTTACGCCCTACGTCGCGGAGCTAGACCGCGACTCCCAGGAGCGATTGCATCGCAACCCACTGCGGATTCTTGATAGCAAAGACCCTCGCACTCAGGCGATCGCCCAGGAAGCCCCCAGCATATTAGACTACCTGGGAGCGGACTCCCAACGGCATTTTGAGCAGGTGCAGCAGTACTTGAGCAATCTAAGTATTCCCTATCAACTGAATCCCCGTCTCGTGAGAGGACTAGACTATTACACCCACACCGCTTTTGAGATGCAGGTTGACGACTTGGGTGCTCAAGCCACCGTTTGTGGTGGGGGGCGCTACGACCGGCTCGTGCAGGAGCTGGGTGGACCGGATACACCGGCGATTGGCTGGGCTATTGGCTTGGAGCGTCTGATCCTGCTGCTGCAGCAATTACACTTACCGCTGCTGGCAACGATAGATTTTTATTTGGTCGCTAAAGGAACAAATGCGGAAGCGCAAGCCCTGACGCTCTCCCACGGTTTACGGCAAGCTGGATTTGCGGTTGAGCTGGATCTCAGCGGCAGTGCCTTCGGTAAACAGCTAAAGCGGGCAGACCGCAGCGGGGCTCCCGCCTGTCTAATTATGGGTGATGCAGAGGCCGAAGCTAAAACCGTTCAACTCAAATGGCTGGCATCTGGAGAACAACAGGCAGTGGCTCAGAGTGATCTACTCCATCAAACTGAAGCGCTGCAGCAACGGCTGGCTGCTTTACGGGAGAAGCGCTAGTGAATGCCTCTGGTTCGAGACAGGATGAGAAAACCTGTAGGATCAAGAGCCAGAAACCTGAAATCAGTTCCATAAAGCATCCAACTGTTGCAGTTACTAGCAAAGTCCAACCGAGAAACACCGGAAGGCTGGTTTGCCCTGCCCGTGCTCAAGGCAGAGTTGGCCAACCGTACTTTTTAACCGCAGCTTTTCAACCGAAGGCATTTTCTCGGTCAACAGGCTAGACGAAATACTGTTCTTCCTGATTAACTACAAATTTGTAGACTATGGTAGCTTCTCTATTCCTGTTACTCTCCTGTTAACTAGGGGAAGGGGAATATATTTGATAGCTTTTATAGCTACTTACCTTACTAATTCCTTGATGTCTTTTATGATATACAGCCATAGGCAAGGCAGTTAGGACGCCAAGCGTAGGACATGTTCCATCGCCTCTGGCAGAGACTCAAACTGAGCCAATTGTTTGCGGATGCGGCTCTTTAACCAAGACCAGCATCGCTCAATCTTGTTGAGGTCAGGAGAATAGAGGGGTAAGTAGAGCACCTGAGAGCCTGCTTCCTGAATCAATTGCTCAATTTGCCCGCCCTTGTAGCAGGTAGCATTATCCATCACCACCACCTGCCCAGGGTTCAGCACCGGCAGTAAGGAGCTCTCCAACCAGGTCTCAAACACGCTGCGGTTGCAGGAGCCCTTGACAGTGAAGGGAGCTAGCAACTGTTGGGGACACAAAGCAGCGATCATGTTCACTCGACCCTGACGCCGCCCTGACTTGAGAGCAGCAAAACGCTGCCCCCTCTCATTCCAGCCATAGGCGTAATCATCCCGACTATCCATCCCAGACTCATCGACGTACACGAGCTGTTCACAGGCTAGCAGAGCTAACTGCTCGAGGAATGTCTGCCGTTTAGCTTCATCTCGTTCCCGGTAACCATAGGTCTTTACTCTTGGTGCGCGTTCCCTAGCGCCGGGAACCGGCGCGGGGTCGCACCGCTTTTTCGCGTGAAGCCAATTTTCTCTAGAGTCTGAGAGATAGTGCGAGCACTGATCTGGCCCTCCCACAGGTCTGCCATCTCGTCTTGGGTCTGATCTCCGTGAGCTTTCACAAACTCCCGAAACTTGTCCCAGTCCGTGATTCTCTGACTTTAAGCGGTAGGTTGACGCGGCTTGGCTTGAAAGTCCCCGGTCTCAGCCCGTCGCTTCAGCCACAGGTCGATAGTATTGCGGCTGATATTGAAGATTTGACTGGCTTCACTTATAGACAAACACGGTTTCTCCCTGATAGTCTCCCGCTGCAATCACTACCTCATAGACATCAGTGCCACTGACTAGGCTTACCGGGGTTCCACTGGGAACTGTGAGAAATTCAGGTAAGCTGATTACTTTATTTAACAATGATTCGTTTCGGAAAACTACTGCATTAAGCAACTGCTGGGCATGTTCTCTAGACTTAGACACAGGGACTCTACCACCAAAACCATTGGAGACCAGTAGGTACTGAGCTGGAGTTGCCGGACTCATCTTTGGAGAGGTAGCTGTGGCTTCTTCAGTGGACGTTGGGGACGGGGGTATTTGTGATTCTATCCCTAGGTTGGTTTCCGAAGACAGCAAGCAGAGTTAGGATCATACAAATTGACCAGAAGGCAATTGTCTCGGTCTGCCTTTCAGAAAGGTTGCCTATCAATCGTTTAAGTCTCATCTTTTCAATCCGACTTAACCTATGCTGAAGCTCTGGAGCAACCAGAAATACCCTTTCGTTGGTTATCCCAGTGATTGCTGACCTGAGCTAAGTTTTCCTATCAAGTCAGAAGCAGTAGCTGGAAGTTGAAGCTAATGTTCCCACTCAGCTCCACTCAATATATCGGTAGTATTACTGCTTCTACAATGTTCTTGGGTTCATTGGAAAAAGAATTATGGTGTAGAAGTAATCTCTGAAGGTATGACCAACCTCGATATAACGCAGAAAACCAATCCAAACGCTGCCGTTCCTGAGCAATGTAATAGTGGCTCCCTTGCCACCTGTGTTCAAACCCTAGGGCTGCCTCAGATTCAACGCCATATTTTTATTTGTGCCGATCAAACCAAGCCAGTCTGCTGCTCCAAAGAAACCAGCCTGGAAGCGTGGGATTACCTGAAAAAGCGTTTAAGGGAGCTGAAGTTAGATCGACCCACGGAAGAGCAACCCTGTGTTTTTCGTACCAAGGCCAACTGCCTGCGGGTTTGCCAGCAAGGTCCAATCCTGGTGGTTTACCCGGATGGGGTTTGGTATCATTCAGCAACCCCGGCCGTGATTGAACGCATTATTCAAGAACATCTGATCGGGAACCAGGTTGTGGAGGAGTACGCCTTCTTAACCCATCCCCTACCCCAACCCTCTTTAGGTAAACCCCCCATGGTCTCAACTCCAGCAGCCAGTCCCCGCTCCCAACTGTCTGAGCTACCAGAGCTGGTTGCAGGGCTCCCCAATATTTGCGGTTGGGAGGCAGAAGTTCAAGCCGTGGCGCGACACAATGGGCCTGTGTTTCTACCGCAGACCAATATGCGGTTGGAAAATATCTCGGCAGCCTCTGCGATCGCCCTGCACATGCAGCAGCCGATAATCCCGGCAGGTGCTCAAGGGGAACTGATCAGTAATTTGCAGTACATGTTTGAGCATCCCCAGGAAGGGGATAACCACAACGCCGGTCCCTTTGCCCACTGCTACAGCCGCATAGCGGATTTGATCCCAGAACTGGTAGAGCAAGGATGCAATCCACGTGTCATGCTCGACTACTCGGGTAACCTTCTTTGG
>JAUJON010000154.1 GCA_030447595.1 Thermosynechococcaceae cyanobacterium YX3bin19 | reverse complement strand
GACTGTAAATCCGCTGGCTACGCCTACGCTGGTTCAAATCCAGCCCGGCCCACCACGTTGTATTGCCCGTGTGGCTCAGTGGTAGAGCACACCCTTGGTAAGGGTGAGGTCACGAGTTCAATCCTCGTCACGGGCTCTAGTAAAGAAGAGATTGTCTGGGTATTGCATCTAGCGACAGTTTTCTGTCTATAGGGTAGGTTTTACTGTCTCAACTACAGAGGCAGCTAGCGGAAGCCAAAGGAGAGGTGGACCGTTCAGCTGCCCTTTTGCACCGCGGGGGAGCTAGCAGGAAGTTTTCTCCCCACTTGACTAAAACAAAAAAATATTTGTTATACAAAAGTTATACAAAATTCACGTCGTGTGATACATTTACGGAGAAACAACCGCTAACGATTTACGAAAATACTTAAACTTAGCAACCAGCATTTGCTAAGTTGTGTAGCTTTATTGCAGCCAGTGGTTTTATCGGGCAGGTATACCCGGATTAGCTTTTTATGTAAATTTATATCTAGACCTTTGCCATGAAAGTTGCACTAGTCCATGATTATTTGACGCAGCGAGGCGGGGCGGAGCGTGTATTTGAATTACTTTGTAAGCGTTACTCTGATGCAGATATTTTCACATCTTTATACGATCCCAAGCGATCCATCCAGTTAAGTGAGCGTTTAGTCCGTACCACCGTACTACAAAACATTCCCGGGGCCAAAAAGTACTTTAGGCTCATGGCTCCCTTTTACTTTCCGGCCTTTCGAGCATTAGATCTTCAGGAATACGATCTAGTGATCAGTAGCAGCACTAGCTTTGCCAAAGCCGTGCGTAAAAGGCCAGGGGCTCAACACATCTGCTTCTGTCATAATGTGACTCGCTTTCTCTGGGATACCCGGACTTATCTAAGGGAGTACGGTGACTACTATCATTTTTATCCATTAATCGAGAAAATCTTCAAAAAGCTCAGAGCAGTAGATCTAGCTTATTCTCAAGAACCCGACCTTTACATTGCTAACTCCAGCATTGTTGCCCATCGTATTCAAGAGATTTATGGCAAACGGGCAATTGTTGTTAACTATCCAATTGATACGAACAAGTTCTCCTTTTCGGATAAGAAAGAAGACTTCTATCTAGTCTCTGCTCGTCTGATCGGCTACAAGCGTGTCGACATTATTGTTGAAGCTTTTAATTGGCTTGGCTGGCCCTTGCTAATAACTGGTGATGGTCCAGAGCGGGAGCGTTTAGAGTCTCAAGCCTTAGAAAATATACAATTTTTAGGCCATGTTAGTGATGCCGAGCGTACTCGCTTGATGGCAAAGGCTAAGTCTGTAATCGTGGCTGCTCTAGAAGACTATGGGCTAGTTCCCGTAGAGGCCAACGCCAGCGGAACTCCGGTTATTGCCTACGGTGCCGGGGGTGTTCTCGATACTCAGGTACCTAAGAAAACGGGAATCTTTTTTAATCGGCAGACGCCTGAAGCACTGCAGACTGCACTGCTGGAAGCCAGCCAAATTCCCTGGGATTACGAAAAAATTCGGCATCATGCCATTAGTCAATTTTCCGAAACAGTATTTTTCAGTAAGGTTGATCAAGTAATTGAGGAGGTTTGCAGGAAACAGGCTACGGATTTAATTCACGCAAGTATCTGATGATTGGAAGCAGGAGAACTAGGAGTGACTGAAAGCAACCTCAATAGGACGGCTGATACAGATCCAGGTTATGGCCAGTTATTGGCAATTTTACTGCGCCGGCGCTTTTGGCTACTGGGCATCTTCCTTACTGTCCTTTCAATTGCAACCTTGAAAACGCTGATTACAAAGCCTACCTATGAGAGCTCAATGCAGCTACTCATAGAGCCTAACTATCAGGGGAAAAGGACGCAATCAGGACAGCAAGTCAATCCAGAAAATCAGTTTGCAGACTCTAATATTGAGGCAGATACTGCTACACAATTGAACCTAATGCGGAGTTCACTGCTCATTCAAAAAGCGGTCAACTCTCTCAGCTCTGAGTACCCCACAATTAGTGTGGAGCAGATACAAAAATCCCTGGTTCTGACGCAAGTCGAAGAAGAAGCTTCTCAAGAGAAAGTTGGTACCAAAATTATTCAAGCGGTTTACACCGATGATGATCCTCTCAAAACTCAGGTAGTCCTGAACACAGTTCTCAAGGTTTATCAAGACTACAACCGAGAGCAGCAAAAACTACGTTTAAGTAAAGGTCTCGCCTTTATTGATGAGGAGTTGCCAGAAGTTCGTCAAAACGTGACTGTAGCAGAAGGTGCTCTGGAACAGTTTCGTCAAAGCCAGAATCTCGTTGATCCCGAGCAACAAGCAACCACTACCGCTGAAACTTTAAGGACAGTTCAGCAGGAACAGCAAGCAATTCGTGCCCAATACGAAGATGCACAAGCTCAGTATGCTGCTTTACAACAGCAGCTTGCCACGCGTTCTTCAAAAGAGGCCCTTGCTGCCTCCCGGCTTAGCCAGTCTTCTCGCTATCAAGCACTGCTCAACGAAATTCAAAAGACAGAACTGGAACTAGAGCAGCAACGCCTCCGCTTTACTGATGCTAACCCTGTAGTGCAAAGACTACTGACCCAGCGCCAGAATCAGCTAGCCCTACTACAGCGGGAAGGGGGACGGGTTTCGGGGAGCGAGACTTCTCCACTAAAGCGTGCGGGAGAGCGCCTCCTTACAGCAGGACAACTAGGCAGTACTGACCTACAACTAGCGAGCCAACTGGCAGAAATACAGAAAAATCTTTCGGGTCTGAAAGCTCGTAGTCAAAGCTTGGCTAAGACTGAGCAGCAACTTCGGGCAGAACTCAACCGTTTTCCGAGCCTCATGGCTGAGTTCAATCGGTTGCAACCAGAGGTGCAGACCGAGCGCGACACGCTTCAGAAGCTTTTACAGGCACGGCAAGATCTCAGCCTAGAAATTGCCCGCGGAGGGTTTGACTGGCAGACTGTCGAGGCACCCGAATTGGGTGAGAAGATTGGTCCTGACCACAAGCAGAACTTGCTGTTAGGGATAGTGGTTGGATTATTTCTAGGTAGTATTGCAGCCTTTTTACGCGAAGCGGTGGATGATGCGGTTCATACCTCAGATGCCCTGAAGCAGCAGTGCGACCTGCCGTTGTTGGGTATGACCCCAGAGTTATCCCGAGTTGAAACCAGCGAGTCAGTGATTAAGCTACCCTTTCGCAGGCCGCAGGTTATTGCAAGTTCCACAATTCAACTGATTCAATGGCCACCCTTTCGAGAGTCGCTGGACTTAATCTATAAGAATATCCAACTGTTAAATTCTGCGCCTTCCTTTAGATCTCTGATCATTACCTCAGCACTGGCAGGTGAAGGCAAGTCAACGCTAGCGCTAGGGCTAGCAATTAGTGCTGCCCGTTTACACCAAAGAGTCTTGCTAATTGATGCGGATCTCCGCCGTCCTAGCCTGCATAAACAGCTTGATCTCCCAAACGAGCAGGGACTTTCAACTCTCTTAACTGGTAGTAATACTGCTGAACCTCACCAAAGCAGCCTGCGACTATCGGGTTCGTATATTGATGTCCTAACCTCTGGGCCAACGCCGGTAGACCCGGCCACACTCCTGAGCTCCCCTAGAATGGGACAGCTGATGGCAGCATTTGAGCAGAATTATGACCTCGTATTGCTGGATGCCCCGCCAGTTCTCGGTACAGTAGACACCATCCTTACAGCATCATTTTGTAGTGGTGTGATGCTAGTAGGGCGCATTGGTCAAGTCACCCAAGCCGAACTTACCCAAGCGAAAGCCATGTTGTGCAATCTAAGCGTGATTGGAATCGTCGCTAACGGCGTTAAAGATTCAACCTATGGATATGCCCCTTACCGAGAAGCAGTACGGGAAGTTATTACACCAGCTTCGAATGCTGGGCGCTAATTGCTGGTCAAAGTACGACTCTAAAAATAAACAATTCGGCTAAATTAGCTATGACAACCTTTAAAGTTCCAATACTACAGCCAGTTGCTCCTCTTCATCAGCAGCAACACAATCATTTCTTACATCGCTGTACGCTTCAATGGCGGCGCAATCAGCTCTTGGTATGCTTTTCTCATCAGCATCAACAGCCCTATTTGCCTGCACTTGAGAATGAGCGATCGCTGGTAAGCCGTCTAGCACACTCTCCAGTGAAGCTAGTTCGGATTGATCCAGAACTAGGTGAGATAGGGCTGAGTTTCTGGGCAAATGCTTGTAAGCAAGCAAACAAGGCAGTGTTTCTGCGAGTACCTTCCACCTTTGAATTACCCAAAAAGCAAAAACCATTGAGTTGGTGGTTGAAGCGGCAGATTGACTGGAGTATTGCAGCCCTATTGTTGCTCGTCCTTAGTCCGGTGATACTGGGACTTACTTTACTGATTCGTGTTAACTCCCCGGGACCGCTCTTTCTCTGGCAGTGGCGAGTTGGGGAACGTGGTAAGCTGTTCCGGGTTTTTAAATTTCGGAC
>JAUJON010000153.1 GCA_030447595.1 Thermosynechococcaceae cyanobacterium YX3bin19 | reverse complement strand
GGCGTCCACCAGTTCAGGTTTCCCCCCCGGCGCTTCGGTCCGATCCCGTGTGGGGCGTTCGCGCTGATGTTAGTTAGTTCTTGGCCGCAGTGAAGCTCTATCAAACCTTTGACGCTTTACTCACGGGATTAAAAGATGAAGACGCCAGGGTGCGCCGGGCGGTTGTCGAAGCCCTGGGCAACATTAAGACGAGTGAAAGCTATAAGGCACTCAAGCCACTGGTGGAAAAGGGCGATCGCAGCTACTACGTGGAAGCGGCAGCGGCTCGGGCTCTGGGGGGAATTGCCGCATCGAGCCCTGACGGCCAGCCTGAGGGTGACAAGGTAATTAAGCTGTACAAGTCACTGCTGAAAATATCAAGTTGGAACGAAATAATTCGTTCCGGGGCGATCGCGGGATTGAGCCAGATGAAAACCTCCCCAGAAGCACTGGAGTTAGTTCTGGAGTACACTGCTTCTGGTGTACCTCAAGCCCTGCGTTTGGCGGCAATTCGAGCGTTAGGAGCTATCTCAACCGGGCAAACGGGGGTCAACTTAGAGCGAATTTTACAGCGACTGGAAGAGCTGTCGAGCGATACCTTCTTCTTAACTCAAGTGGCAGTGGCCTCAGCTTTAGGACAAATGGAGACCATGAAGGCCATTTTCACTCTTCGTACCTTAGCGGCTCAAACCCCTGATGGACGAGTGCGTCGAATTGCTGAAGAAGCTATTGAGTCAGTCCAAAAGCGCTCAGAATCTAAGCAAAACGTTCAACATCTCCAGCAAGAGCTGGAACAACTTAAAAAGGATAACCAAGAGCTTAAAAGCCGTTTAGAAAATCTGGAGGCTAAAGCTAAAGTAGATTAAAAAACCTCCAAACTAGAAAGTCTAGGGAGGTTAGGTTGGTTAAAGTTTGACAAAAATTTGTAGGACTAGGCTCTACGCGAGTAATACTCAACAACTAGCAACTCATTAATCTGTAGTGCAATCCATTCCCGCTCAACAACACCGTTGACCTTGCCGACGATTTTATTCTTGTCAAATTCTAGATGGGTAGGAACATTTGCTAACCCGGGAAACTGTAGGTTGTCTTCGACAATTTTACGGGAGCGCTCTTTGTTACGCACACCAATAACCTCGCCTGGCCGGCACTGGTAGCTCGCAATCGAGACAACGCGATCGTTTACAGTGATGTGACCGTGATTAACCAGTTGACGTGCTGAAGGAATGGTTGGTGCCATACCCAAGCGAAAGATGGTGTTGTCCAAACGCATTTCCAGGAGTTGCAGGAGCACCTGCCCAGTAGAACCGCTAACGCGACGGGCTCTACGAACATAACGAACTAATTGCCTTTCAGTCAAACCGTAGTTGAAGCGAAGCTTTTGCTTCTCTTCTAACTGAATTGCGAATTCAGAGCGCTTCTTACGGGCTTGACCATGCTGACCTGGGGGATAAGACCGTCTAGCAGTCTTGCGAGTTAAGCCTGGCAAATCTCCCAAGCGACGCACTATTCTGAGGCGAGGGCCTCGATATCGGGACATGCAGATTCCTCTCTATACCTTCTTCATCAGATTTTAGTCAGAACATCTAGTATACGTCCTGCAGACGAGGAAATGTCTTTTCTTTAAAGTTAATCCTTCAATTGCGCTCTTAATTCAGAGAATAGATTAGTAATATGACAAATATAGGAATCGCTCAAAGATTAATCCTCGGTCTTATTCGGACCTATCAAACCTTGATATCGCCGTTATTGATACCAACATGTCGGTACCATCCAACCTGTTCCAAGTACGCCCAGGAAGCTGTGGAACGATTTGGTCCGTGGCGAGGCAGTTGGCTAGCAATTCGTCGAATACTCCGCTGTCACCCCTTACACTCTGGGGGTTATGACCCAGTACCTGAGATAGCTGGCAAAGCCTCAAATAGGCTAACTAGTTTAGCAAATTCAGAGCAACCCCTATCAAAGGAGTAACTATCACTTTCTTTCAAGGTGCTGACGTTTGATTTGCCTGCCGGCAGGTGGGGATGGGATGTTAGCCCCTGTCCCAGGGCGCCGGTCTCCTCTGGATGGCTTAGGACTTATATTTGGCTTTTTCTGCTGCTTAATCTCGGGCGACTTTAAAGGTGCAATGGGTTTACCGTCCACAATTATCAGGTCGTGCCCATCCCGCTCACATTCAAACTCGCAGAATTGACCAACAGCCACGGGTGGCACAAACCCTTCCAGGCGAATCAGCATCTCCTTGGCATTGGAGGAATCGGCGCGATTTCGCCTTATTTTAACCACAACAAAACCTAATTTATCTTATCGCTGAACTACCTAGCCACGAATCGAGAAGAAGCCATCACCAGTCGGTGGTATATCACGTTGAGCTTGCTCTAAACCCTTCAATTGAATGTCACGTCTTTGGTGGGGTATCGCCCTCGATAAACAACCCATAATTGTTCTTGGTTTGATCAAGATATTTTTCTGCGTAGGGCTGCAACCATGCCATAAAGCTTAGATCTCGGCTCCATCTGAGGCATACAGCGTTCCTTGACCGCTGTTTTTCCTGTGGGTAACATAGCGCCTTTGATCAAATCCGACCGCCCGATACTCAAGGGGTTGGCCCGGTGGCTCAATAGGGGGTGTCTAGTGTTAGCCATTGCCTGCCTTGCTGTTAGGGGTAGCATTCTCATGCAGTCGATTGCAACTCGTCGGACCTTGAGCTCTGGTGGCTAAAGACGCAGACTTTAATCGTGCCCTGGTAGATGAGTTTCTTCATCGGCATTAACTCGTGGGTGCCCTGCTACCCCCGATTAATAAACACAGCCTTAGAGATTGTGACGAGCCATGTGGATGTTCTATATGAGTTCTACTCGAAATAATGACAGGCTTAGATGACCTTGACATTTTGGTATAGCAAATGAGGCGCGCTTCAGTATCTCGGTAGGAAGCCTTACCTCTAAATCTTTAACTGTTAGGAACCGTGGCGATTGTTCCCTGGTTTGGCTTGTAAAATTAGGTTCAGAAGCACTACAAAGATTTTAAGCAATAACTACAATGTGGTCTGACCTGGAGTATTCCCTTCCAGACCAAAAGTTGCTCATTTTCTGCTTGTTTTTTCTGGACCTGTTAGTTTCCTAGGACTAGTTGTGGCAACCTAGTAGAGGGGGCAGAATAATGGTTGCTGCAGTTCTACAGTTGCAAAGACGCCCCCATGAAAAATCAGCAGCAGGATCGCTGCACTGAATGACCAGTTCTGGCAAGGGAAATTCAAGATTAGAACGTGGGTGTAGTTTCTGCCGGGATTGATGTCGAAGCCGCTGGGCAGATACCGATACAAGCAGTGTATTACGATAACTTCACTGAAGACAATGACCCTTAAGTGGTGAGCATGACTTCGGTATTATTCACTGGGAGGAAGCAGAGTATTTTTGGGAGATTATCTGCTACAACAAGAGCTCCGCAGCTTGCCGCTAATCCTGAAGATTTTAATACTACAACTAGAGTATTGACTTTAATGAAGGTGCAGAGGAGTACTACGCTACACCTGTCCACGCTTCAGTATTACAAAATCAGTCAGTATTGAGCTAGGCCAAAATTCAAATCCACTCTGCACTGAAAGTGCAGAGGTTTGAGCGAGACTGAAAGTCCTTTCTACTCCAGCAGAAAGTTGTCGTTGTCTGCATTGACGGATGGCGATGATGCTCCAGATATTCCTGCACCATTTGTCACCGGTGCTCAGCACCATGCCCATAGCCAATCGCCCAGAAATGCTTGCCCCAGTATCGTTTCTGAAGCTCTGGATATTCCTGTTGCAGCCGCCTCGAAGTGGCCTTTGAGCCGTTGAACAATCTCACTAATAGATTGGGACGGAGATACCTACCGAGCATATGAACGATCTTTGCTGACAGAATCTTTGAGTCGCAAGCATCTCCGCATCTGTGATTTCTTGATCAGCAGTTCTTCAGACATCGCTTTTGAATCTCACCCTTGAGGACGTGATAGCGATATTTTGTCACCCAGACAATATGTACTGTCGAGTGGGCGGATTCTCGTCGATTTTGCCAGACTTTGAGTTCAGCCTAGCTGGAGTAGAGTTGGGCAGCAATTCAAGTCTCGCACCGAAAGTGCGTAGCTTTGCACTAGCGTATTTGGGACAGTAAAGTATCGATTTGAAAGAATCGTTAGATATTTTGGCAAGGGGAATATTTGCCTCAGATGTTTCATAACAGGACTGAGATACTCCACAAAGGTAATCGTTTGTCCTCAATTACCTACACTGAACTCCTGCACGATAAAGCTCTTGGTCAGATAATCCAATGCACCGTAGTAGGTTTGCCATCGTTTAGTCGATTTGACCTCTACATCGATCCGTTGATTGCACTAAGTCTGACCTGAGCATGGATCCTCTCAAAGTGTACTGTTCTTTTTCTTATCTTGTTCATAGTAATTTTTAGTGGCTATAGCTGATTGGAGAACAGCAGATATTTCTCAATTTGCAATGGGTTGAATTAGAGGATGTTTGGAAATACAGAGAGCTAGCAACACCTCAGGCAGCCTTGTAGTATGAGTCGAAATCATCGAATGTAGATGAAGGGCTTTGAGGAGGCAGGACTGCTCATCCATTGAGGCGACGGTACCAATGCAACCAACCGTAGGTGCGCTTTCCACTGTCCAACGCTTGGGCAGAAGCACAAAGCCTTGACGACCTTGAGGTCGCAGAACAACCTCTATAACCCAGCGGCAGGTATCCATCACCCATTGGAGAAACTCTTCCCCGAAAACCCACCATCGACCCAGTGATAGTCGCTAGTCGAGGTAGGCGATAGCGTTCCTGGTGCACCTGCTGAAGCAATTGCTTGCCTCTGGCGCCTGCACATTGGCAGCCACAATCTGCACTGCAACCAGCAATCCCAGCGTATCAACCAGTGTGAAGCGTTTGCGCCCTTTGATCTCTTGCCTGCGTCATACCCAACCGACTCATGAACCATGACAGCAGTAGGCACGCTTTGCGAATTGAGACTGGCAGCAACAGGCCAGTGAACGCTCGCTGCCACTTTCACCCACGGCACGAGAGGATGATCGTGGATGCGCTTCCAACTCCCGTCATCGCGCCATCTTCGAAGTAGTAGTAAACCGTTGAGTAGTGGGTGGGTAAGCTGGCAGCAGTCGCCAAGCACAGCCACTCCCCAAGCCATAGAGAATAGCTGCATCACGGGTGATTAGGTTAGCGCTATGGGGTCTGCCGAGCGTGCAGGCGGCGCGCAGGACCCGGCATAAATCGTACTGTTCAAGTGTCAGTTCTGTCAGTAGCTGAGGCATTGCTTCCTGATGGCTGTTTCAACTTAATTACGATTCAGCTCTAACCCAGGAAGCTTCCCGGCATTGGTACTACCTGCTATTTTCCAAACATCCTCTCAATAGTCTAGCAACTCCAGTATTATTTTATTTATTCACTATGAGACCAACATACAGATAGGGCTCAGCTCAGGGGCAGTGTAGAGACAGGCTTACAAATTTTTCTACTTGAAGGGGTCAGTTGAAACGATAGTTCTAACCAGGGATGGTAACTGTATCTTAACTAAACAATTAGAGAGGATTATTCAAGACATCGGGACGTTTAGCATCATTACTGCCAACACGTCATGCTACTAAAATAGGCGTCCATAGCTAATTATCTGTCTTATTAGTACCGACTTAACTTCACAAGATAAACGTATCATTTAGTCAAAATACGTCAATAAAACTTTTCATGGAGAGCAGATTTACGGAGATTGAAAAGAAGGATCGAATTGGTAATTATCTAAAGAGCTATGAATAAACTTCTTAAAAATTAAACTGGAGAAGTAATAGTAGCTTCACAGGTTTATTAGTCTTAGTTTTCTTACCTTTTGGCTTCATTGGCATCTTAAACGTCAAATGTGGGGAGACGAGCTTCAGGCCTGGTTAATTGCTAGAGATAGTTCATCTATAGTTGACTCATTCAAAACTTGAAATAGTGACATCCTGGAGTATGGCATTTAAGCCTACATTTACTTAGTAAGTTTTTACACACAACGTACGTACGCAGATGTTTCACCTAACATTGGCTGCTGGATCTATTTATATTTTTTCAAGATTTTCGCCTTTCACGAATCTTCAAAAATACTGTTCACGTTTGCCATTTCATTTTATGAATATGCACTTATAAGTAGAAATTATTTAATTGGAGTCATGCTTATTTTCGTTTTTGTACATTTTTCAAACAAGAAATAAGAGCTAGCATCCTCCTTGCATCTATTCTTTTTTTACTTGCACATACTATGGGTTGATTATTGCTACCTCTTTGGGTTTAACATTACTAATGAATGCATTTTTGATGAAAGATTACTTCAATACCTATCTTCCAATAAAGTAGACCTGATAATTAGCTTACTTATCTTTACTGCTGGTCTCGTAAGTTCAATTATCCAAATCACTCCACCTCTAGATAGTAGTTTTGAGTTAGCGGCTTAGCTGAAAATTGATAATAAAATTTGATGCTGAACGTTTTGTAGATTCAGTTTTAACCATCTGGCGAAGTTATATTCCAATACCAAATTTTTCACCTATAGCTTTTGGAATACTATACTGTTACAAGACAATAGAGCGCAAAGGGATAGGTGTAGTTCTTTCTCTAGGATTATTTACATTATTCCCTGAAACTATTCCCCCATTCAGAAGCGAGTTGTGCTTTTCCTATATGTCACTGGCACTCTTGGGCTCCTTGTATTTACATATGTAAACTTCTTGGATGGACAAGGTATCACGGTCACTTGTTTATTCTATTAATTACGTGTTTTTGATTTCAGCTTATTATCCCGAACCAGAACTGTCTAATCAATTCGGCAAGATTCACCTTCCAAGATTTTACAAATTGCTTCTTTCAGCGCAACTTTTAAAGCATAGGAACACGTTTATTACTATACTTCTATGCGCTCACCTTACTGCTGAAGCTTTGCATTTACTATGGACATGTTTGAGCCCTTTTGCAAGAGTAAAGAAGTCGAGAATTATTCAGAGGTAGCGAGAAACAGATCAGATATGGTGTTAATTGTTGAAGCAGATTATGTACTATCTACTATATCTGGCTACCTTGATAGGAAAATTTATTATCCCGATATCAATCGCTTCACAGTTTGCTGTAGCTTCAACGATGAAATGATGAGGTGTCTGGAAGAAGTTCTTGAAGATAAGCCGACTCATATCGCAAGTGGCTATGACATATTGTTAGTCTTGAGTTATGAACTTAATGATCACAGGTCTGATATCAGTACTTTGCCGTTGGCAAAATTTACTAATACTAATAAAACTTCACGTTGACCAAGATTACTATTTATATCTCATACAACCAGGAGTTACGCAGCAGGAGCAGAAAGAGGCAGAGAGCTAGCCCTTAAACTGGAGGGATGAGTCACCAAGTTGACTACTGCCAATATTTGACCAATGACCAGCGCTACATAGCTAGGACGGTATTCGGGATAGGCACGACAGAACCCTGAGCGCAGCCCCCCCCCCACAGCTATGAGCATGTGGCAAAAGCGATGACAGCAGTTAAACGAGGAGAACGTACCGCAGTAGCTCAGATGTTTTGGTGGCCGTCAATACTTGATCTGGGTGGTTCAACGAAGCCCAAACAGGGATTGTCAAGCGCTGACAAACTTCTCCAAACAGGCTGTCGGCACAAAATCACAGATTGGGACTGCTTCAAGGGGTGCCTGCTCAACAGCATGGGGGAAAGCATCTATATAAAATGGCTTCGTTGTGGGGAGAGGGTACGCTGTGCAACATCAGGAGGCACTGCACAAGATTGGCTGGAGTCGAAAAAAGACCTACGGCCATCGAGAACGAGATGAACTCAAACGCCAAGCGTTTCAAGAACGATTGAAGAGCAAAGTTACCGCATCAGATCGCCTATGTGGATGAAGCAGGCATCGATAATCGAGAGGAGTATCCCATGGCTATCGTGAGGTGGGGAAAACGGTTCCATGCGCTCAAGTCAGCAAGCGAACTGAGCGAGCTGCTGATTGCTGCGTTGAAGGAGGGGAAGAGCTTGCGCCAATGACGTTTGCGGGTTCTTGCAATCGAGAGCGTTGAGATGTGGTTGGAGGAATGGGTCAGCGCGATAGAAGCGTGGGATTGATAAACTTAAGGAGCGTTTGAGTTTCTAAACAAGTGATGGAATGTCCATTCTGTAATCATCCCAAATCCCATTGTCACGGCAAGATAAGCAAAGGCAGCCAACGTTACTTCTGCCCTGCTTGCCAACAGAGCTTCACTGTGACGTTCGATACGCTGTACTAGCGTCACCAAATCATACCGAAGAGGCACCAGTTTATCGCAAGAAATCGGCAGCGAAAGGCAGCATTACGGCATTAGCCGCATTACTGACTGGCTTATGAAACGGTCGTCAGTGTGATTGATGCAGCCAGTCAAAAAGCACAAATGGTGCACAATCAAGAACTCCAAAACGTGGATACAGGAATCCATTTGCGTGAAGATGGAGTTCTGGTCGTTTGTTGCAGCAGAAACACTGCCACGACCAGGAACTGTAGAAATCGAAAATCGCTGGGTTGGCATCAGTCTTGCTAAGGACAGTGGTTTGATTCTAAGTGCTCGGGCAGGTAAGCAACATGGAGTTGTACGCCTTGGCGTGGCGAAGTCCGCGAGGAGTTGGTTGTCAGCACCGAGGGCAAAACCGCTTGTTGTGAGTGATACCGATGGCGTTGGGGTGGCTATGAACGAGTTTTAGGTGCAGAGGTTGACCACTACATTGGCAAGATATTGATGCAACGCAATGAGCGTACCAATGGAATTTTGCGGCAACAGAGTGGACGCTGGCATCGACGGCAGAACAAGTTTGGCGCGTGGCAGCAGACGGAGGGGACGGTGCGATTGGTTGTCAGCTATTTCAACTGGATCTGGCAGCATTCTCAGTTGAAAACAACAGCAGCACAACGGGCTGGGTTAACTGATGCCTTGGTCTTGGCAGAAGATTTCATTACTTACCCCACACTTCTCTAGGCACAACCGACAACTTCAACACCAGGAAGCGCAAGCCACAGCCCAGGCGAGAGTTGATGCAGGATTGGCTCAGATGGCTCGTCACTGCGAAACCATCAATGCTGCAAGTAAGCTAATTGAGCGAGATCCGGGTTTGCAAGATTGCGGCAGAAACGGGAGCTTTATCGCTATGCTCCTACCCCTACAAACGCACCTACGATTTTTTGACAATTCCAGACATCTAGTACTTCCAAGTGGATATACCACAAGCTTGGGTTGTGTCCTACAAACGCGCCCAATTAGGCTAGAACCCAGAGCAAGACACTTTATTCACAACAAGGAGGGGAACAACCGAATAGTACACGCTTTCCAAAATTCAGCAAGAAGTGGATCAATTGCGTTCTGAACCTGATCAGAACGCAGCTGCGAGTTCAGGATCAAGCCAACGTACTGACAGGCCGGGTTAGGGATCCACAGCAATTTACCCAACTCCTTCAAGCAGAGGGACGGCTCAAAGAACAGAATGGACACCTGTTCGTCAATACTGGGGCTGGGTTTCAACCTTTGAGCGATGCGCTTCCCGTCCTATTGGGTGACAAGTACAGCCACTTTGCCCTGAACAGACAATCAGCGCCGGAGGCTGAAACGAAAGTTACAGAGAACTTGAGACACTTTACATCGGACGGGGAGCTCAAAAGCTCAGACGGCGAACTTCTAAAAGCCATGTCAGATGAAAAGCAGAGCCAACTTTTGCTAGGCGAGGTGGAGCAGCTCCTCCAGCGGCAGCCAGCAAGTGATTTTCAGAACAGAACCACCCCTCAGTCGGCACCGCAGCCGCAGAGATCGGGCCGTGACGTAGAACCCCCCAGCGATCAGGAGCTGCTTAAAGCAATAGCCGCTCCACAGAGCTATGATTCGTTACTGGCGCAACTTACGCAAGCGCTGGGGGGCTGAACTTGTCGAACTTTGGTAAGTGGGTGTGGATTGAGGCAACTATTGTCAACCTGATATCGCAAACGGGGGAGGTTCCGGTATGACTGACATAGAGTACAAAAATTCTGAGCGTTTTGTCATCGATGGGATGAACAAAATGCACGAGTGGTCAACCAAGCTTTTAGGGGAAAGCATTTACAGTGAAAGGTTTTGTTGCAGAGCTGTCTTCACAATGTTTTAGCGATTTCTGGCAAGATTAGGGGCATCTTGAGGAGATTATATTGAACTAGCCATCTCCCTAGCCGCTTCTCGAAGCAGCTCCACATCTCGCATCGGTGGTGCACCAAAGAGCCGTTTGTACTCTCGGTTGAAGTGCGAGGCATCATCATACCCCACACGGTAGGCAGTACTGGTCGCGTCAAGGTTTTGCCCCAGCATCAGACGGCGCGCCTCTTGGAGTCTCAGTTGTTTCTGGAATTGCAAGGGACTCATGGCAGTGACAGATTTGAAGTGATGATGGAAGCCCGAGACACTCATACCAAGCTCTCGTGCAATGTTTTCAATCCGAAGCGGCTGGTTAAAGTCTTTCCGCAGTCGATCGACGGCTCTGGCGATATGGTGAGTGTAGCCACCTAGAACGGCAATCTGACACAGTCGATTCCCCTGCGTTCCCATCAGGAGTCGGTAGATAATCTCCCGCTTAATCAGGGGTGCGAGCACATGCGCTTCAGCAGGGGAATCGAGCAGCCTGACGAGCCGCACGACAGCATCTAACAGATTTGCATCTAGTAAACTCACATCGATCGCTTTGACACTAGCACCCCTTTGGGCTGAGGGATAGCCTGCCTCAACCATGGCTGAGCCAACTAGGGTAGGGTCGAGATCGAGACGAAGACCCAGGTACGGTTTTCCCTGGGTTGCTTCTAGAATTCGGCTGGCAATCGGCAGTTCGACCGTCCCCAGCAAATAATGCATTGGGTCGTACTGATAGCGATCGCTGCCTAGAAGCACTTCTTTGCTGCCTTGAGCAATTACACAAAAGGCAGGAATAGAGACATTATGAAAGCATTCCGAAGGGGAAGAGGAACGGTTGAAGTGCAATCCTTTCAGCGGCTCGATCGCTCCATCTTGACGAATCGCTTGGGCAATTCGCTCCGTTAGTTCCTCTCGGTTGGCTTGCGCTCGGTCTGTCTCGCGCTTTGTCTGAAGGTCATTCATCAAGGCTCTACCGGACTTTTCACTCGTTCTTGCAGCGTTCATTTCTTATGCCCGTTCAGATAGATTTATAGACACATCAATGTCTAGAAAGGGTTTGGCAGCTAAGCCTGTATAAGAATCTAACGTGGCTTAAATCGAAATCGGTGCAAGTTTGCAGGATTGTACAACCATCCTAGACAATCATCCTATTGCTTGCCTTTCAAGCTTCCTAGAATGAGGTTAAAGCAATGAAACGTGATTCCGGCTTCTTGTAAGCGTCTGGATTTCTCTTCAAGAGAACGCTCAGGTTTGTTTGGTCAAGCGCTTCTCGTGCGATCACGAGAAGCATCCTCAAATCCACGGCAGGCATAGGTCGCTGTGGGAAAGCTTTGAATGACGAAGCACAAACATGGAGGAACGGAAATAAAACTGCTCACGATGCCTGTCAGGGCATTTTCCTTAGTGGCTG
>JAUJON010000152.1 GCA_030447595.1 Thermosynechococcaceae cyanobacterium YX3bin19 | reverse complement strand
TATTGCTTATTTTCCGGGCTACGTTCTTCTAGAACTTTAGGTATCTACCATCTCCGGAAAAGATTGCGCCTAAGTATAGGCCTAACGACACTAGTTACAAAAGCTTCTAAGTTAGTTGTTTGAGAAATAACTGTCGGAGCCATAGGAAGAGTCATTTCCTAATCTAGTCTCCCATTCCCCACAGGTAAGCTCTCATCTGCCCTAGTCCACACTGAACTTGCCCTGGGTATTGCTTCTACAAAGGCCTGATAGATTGCTTGTCTTTGTTCTGCATCGTAGCCCCAACGGTCTAGAAACTCCTGATAAGTGCCTTTCTCGGTCACAGCACTTTCCTGCAATTTCTGAGACTGTTCCGATATTTGGGGTAGCGCTACCCGTTTGATTAAATAGGCAGTTCGCCTTTGCACCCGCTGAGAATCTTGGGCTGCTTCATCTCGGTTACGATAATGGGCTACTGCCATTGCTGTAGACATTGCCAGATTTTTCACTAAAAGCTCTGCCACAATTTCTGGTGCGGACCGTAGTGCCTCTAGAACCGCAGGAGAAGGTGAATCGGCTAGGGGGCGGGGGTCTGTAAGATAGGTAACAAAAAATCCTCTGGCCCCGGTTTCACTGCTTACCAGCCGGGCGATCGCCCTAAGCAGTTCTGGCTCTGCGATCCCTTCTGCCATTTGGTCCAACAAAGACTGAGTTTGTTGAATAGCTTGGGCAAACGTGATCTCTGGAACAGCAAAGTCAGCAGCCATAAGTTGTACCCGTAAGCGGTTTTTCTCAGTAAACAAGCTCTAGAACTTGAAACACAAGCTGACAAACTATTAAGCCGGACTGAGCTTTGTTGTCATTGTCATCCAAGGACCGTGTTTCAGCGCCTGTTGCATCGCGGCTTCGTCCGTGAAGGTCTGCTGAAGACGGCGTCCCTCGTAAACTAGGGTAACGCTGGGCTGTTGAAATGGCCAAGGATCTACCTTGACCTGAGCAGTATTTTTGGCCTGGGGTGTTAAAGTCAGCGTTGCCTTACCTGCAGCTATAGGAACATCCTGAACCTGTTGCTTATCCTCTAGCCCCCCACATAAGATCAAGGAGAGCTGATCCCACACTGCAACCATCCGTTGGTTGTAAGCGATCGCGTCTGGGGTTACGTAGGGGGCGTAGTATGGATCCTTACTCAAGGCTGTACACAGTTCTTGCTGAAAGGCATATTCTTGGCTTAAAAACTCCTGGACAATTCGAGCGCTTTCTGGGGATTTTTCCCAACTGCGGTAGCGTTCGTACAGTCCTATTCCATGTAGGCAGACCAGCAGAGCTACATACCTGCCAAAGGGAAGTGCTAGCTGTTTGGCGTTGGACCAAAGACTGACATGCACTTCCGTTGGCACTTCCATAAAACTGTGGGGTCGACCCGTTTGTGGGTTCAAGGTGGGAGTTCTCTCCCAAGTTAGCCAACCAATATCATGTTGCTCAGCACCAAGACAAACTGCTTCCCAGGGAGCAAAAGAGCCAAACTGCCTGTTACCCCAAGCTCGTGCTAGCTGACCTGCAACCCAAGCGTGAGTTGGCTGGGTGATGCCAACTGGCCCCTCTGAATCATCACGAAACAGCATGAGTACCTCCTGGCAGTGGATTAAACTATACCGTTGTCATCCATTTTCTCACTGATATAGATTAGATAGCCCTATCTACAGCCGCTTGAAGTCCATTAAACAGTCGCTGCTCCTCTTCAGTCAGCCCAATAGATAGACGCTTAAGAGTGAAATACTGAAGTATTTGTTTGCTCCAGAACACCTGCTCTGCCATCAAGCTCTCAGGAGAGATCTTTCTAGCTGCCCCTAAATCCGTACTAGTTTGTGCCATTAAGATCTAGCTTCATTACTCTTTATACGTCTAAATTCTTGATCAGTCTCAGCCTACTTACCTCCCCCTGCCGGGAATAGGATGAAGATTGCTATATATCTATCGCTTTGAATAGAGCCTATTGGCTACCTCCGTTCAGGATCTATTTATTGACAGCAATCGCCGTGGGGTTAGTTCCTAGCTTTATACTTCTTTGTGAGCCTTGGATGAACCTTGTATGAGACCACGCTGAGAAAAGTTTCTGGACAGAACAATGGCGATCGGCTAGTTAGGTGAACCTAGATAAAGCGTGGGGCTTCACTTAAGGACTCTACATTGCTAAGGAATGCTGTTGCTCCTCCACGACAAAGTGCTCAAGCACCTCAATCAAGGTCCGCTTCAGGACTCGCAGCTTGCGTGAGGCCCAAAAGTGCTACAAGTGTTCAGTGCCAGGAGAGGGAGTACAGATGGATGTCTACAACTCGCTCCCAGGCTGAATCAATACACCGCCAGGGATGACTGCACCAGGTTATGCCTACAAATATTGTTCAGCCAAGGCCAGGAAATAGTTATTGAGTTCCTCAGCCTGGTATTTGTTTAAGGGTTTTCGATTCGCAACGGCAGCCTGAACATGCTGTTGCTGCAGCATTAAAACTTCCCAATCAAAGGTGATAGTTTCCTTCGTCCAGAGCCAACCCCTAGCAACGACCGTAAACCGGAAGGTAACGTGGTCGTTATTGCGGCGCACCCGCAGTTCTGAAATGGCTTCTGTTGCTTCGTAGTTTTTGTGGGGATAAGCTTTCTTGAGAACATTGCTCACCACCTGGTCTTGATCCTGATTCAACCGTTCAAGCGTCTGAGCAATGCGTTGCGATCGCCGGGTCTCTTCTGCCTGTTGAGCGGTCTTGGCCCGCTGCGCAACGCCTGCGAGTTTTTGCTGCCAGAACTCACTCTCTGGGGATTGCTGGGATAGATCAATGGCTCGCTGCCACTGGCCTTGATTCAGGGCCCGTTGAGCAGTTTGGAACTGAGCTTCTGCACCTTGCCAGCTTTTCTGCCATTGAGCAACGGTTGCTTGCGCGGTTTTATACTGATTTGTCGCGGCTGGGATCGACTGGGCATAGGCGATCGCTTTGGTGAGCTCCCCTTGGTGGTACTGATTCCAGCCCAACTGGAGCAAGCGCTGAGTCCAGATGGCGATCGATTGCTGTGCGGCTGGTTGCAATTGACTGCTAGAAGTAATTTGGCTGGCTGCTGTAATAGCCTCAACCAGCTTCCCCTGGGCTGCGAGTTGCCGGGCGCGTTGAACTTGCTGCTCATCAATACCTATTTGGCACTGGTTAAGAAGCTCATGAGCCTGATGGCGCACGCTAAATTCGATACTTAACCCTTGAAGTAAGCGGTTTGTTTGCTCCAGGCAATCTTGATACTTTCGCGTAGCCTGTAAGCGCTTGACTTCTGTTAAGGCTGCTTGGGCCGTTTGGCCTCGAACATAGACAAGGACTACACCCATTAAAGTCAGGCCTATCGCTAGGGCGGCCCCCCCAATCATTCTCACTGAAAACTGGCCAGTTTGAATTTTTGCAATTTGCTCACTCAGTGGCGCTGCAACGGTAGCAAGGGAAAGCCGTGTCCCGGTTAGTGTTGCAAGTTTTTCCAGGCACTCTTGAGCTGACTGGTAGCGCTCAGCCCGATGGCAAGTCATTCTCTCTAACAGGGCTGCTAAACCTCGGCTAACCTGCACTTTATCCTGCCAAGCAATCCAGCCATCTGCATCAATCAGCTCGTTGGGGTGAACGCCCGTTAAGGCTTGAATCGCAGTTACTCCCAGGGCATAGAGATCGCTGCTGAAGCAGGGATGACCGGCATCTTGCTCCGGGGGCGTGTAGCCAGGAGTACCAATGCGAATGGTGGGATGGGGGTTAGCAATCTGAGTCTGGATTGCCTTGACTGCCCCGAAATCAATCAAGACAATCTTGCCATCTCGCTGGCGCCGGATCAGGTTGTTCGGCTTAATGTCTCGGTGAATGACTTTCTCCGCGTGAACAAACTTCAACACCTCCAGGACATCCGCTAAAAGCGCAACCACTTTAGTTTCAGGCTGTGGCTGCACCAACTCCTCATCTAGGGAATGACCGGCAATGAATTCTTGAACGAGATAAAACTCCTCGTGATCTTCAAAGCAGGCGAGTAGTTGAGGAATTTGATCATGCGTGCCCAGCTTTTCCAGAGCATCTGCTTCCGTGTAAAAACGCGTTCTGATCTCTTGTAAAAAATCTGGCGCTTGGCTGAAGGGCTGAAGATGCTTCACCACACACTGGGGGCAGCTTGGACGACGAGTATCTTCAGCAATGTAAGTTTGGCTAAATCCCCCTGAGCCTAGAAGGCTGATGACGCGATAGCGACCATCCAAAAGCTTTCCGATCATTGAGTCTGTGTAGCCCACGACCTATCTCACTCTGATTCGATCCTGATTTTGACATACGGAGAATAGAACGCCGATTCATTCACAACAGCGACAACGAGTACCCGTTCAAGCCTCGATTTCAGCCAACTCCAGCCAGCGTTCTGTGGCAGCATCGATCGCCTGACCCAGCTCTGCTAAGCGCTCAGAAAGTTGCTGCACCTGAGTAAAACCTGCCGGAGGACTTCTATCGCGGGTGCGCTCCAGGAAGAAGTTATCCACTGCCAGTGGGGGAGGGTGGGGGTGGTGGGGTGGC
>JAUJON010000151.1 GCA_030447595.1 Thermosynechococcaceae cyanobacterium YX3bin19 | reverse complement strand
ATCGATTGGGACGGAGGATACTCGATGAGCATATGAACGTGATCCTTGCTCACAGGGTTCAAACTGGCGAAGCTGTCATTTACCGCCACACGATGGCTACAAGTTTTATCTATAGGGAGTTGTACGGAAAAAACGACCAGTAATTGCTGTAAGTACACTTGCAGCAATCCTGGTTGAGAATCTTTCACAATGCAACCATTGCTTCTTAGCGGATCTGCCTCAACATTCGATTCACGGCATCCAGGTCAAAGAACTCTGAGTCAAATTCACCCTCAACCCATTCCAACATTACTTCATGTTCTGGATGGTCTGGACTTCGGATCGCTTCCAAAAACTCTGCATAGCCCCACACACCACCGCAGTCCTCCGGAGGACAAGCCCGTTTACCGGTTAAGCAAATTGGATAACGCACCTGCGGGTCTGCTGGTAACACTTTTTCCACTAAAACCTCATGCTCCCAAGAATCGCCCATGTCATAGGTATAAAGGAATTTGAACTTTTCTCCAGTGACGACCTGGCTTAACTTTACCCGTTGTTCATTTTTTACATCAAAATCGTATTCTGGCATGGGCTGACCATACTCCACTCCTCCAATTAAAAAGGAATGAAGATGAGAATTCGTCCACCCCATTGCTTCTTGAATAATCTGATGTAACTTTTCCAGCGTTCTGTCACTGGCAACTTGTACCCGTCTCCAAATGGGCGGACGAACATCTTTGAGTGTGATTTTCAGTTGATAGATAGACTGCGGTGTTGATTGCTTTCGAGGTGCCATAGTTAGTTGTTTGATTTGAACATTAGGATGCGATTGTCGATGTCGTTTGACAATGTCATTGACGGTTGTTTTACTCAAGTGCAACGCTTGGGCAATTTTGCGATAAGAACTGCCCTGCTCCACCATTTGCAAGACCTTGGGAGCCAATCGGTCTGCTTTGACTCGTTGTCCGGTTCGCCGACCTAATTTCTGTCCCCGCGCTCTCGCCGCAGCAATACCAGAGCGGATACGCTCACGCACTAAGTCCCGCTCAAATTCTGCTAAAGAAGCCATCAAATTCGCAATCAAGCGACCTTGGGACGTGTTTAAATCGAATTGAATACCCGTCTGGGCAATGAGAGATACTCCCCAACTGTGTAACTCCTGTAGCGTTTGAATCAAGTCAATCGTGCTGCGTCCCCAGCGAGTCATTTCAGTTACTAAAATGGCATCAATTTTGCGGGCTTGCGCCATCGCCAAGACCTTTTGCCGCTCTACCCGGTTCTGTTTCGTGCCCGCAGCGGTTTCCTTCCAAATGCCCACAACTTGGTAGCCTGCTTTAGTGGCATATGCCAGCAAGTCCCGCTCTTGTCGCTCACAGGACTGGTCTGTCGTCGAAACCCGACAATAAATGGCTATTTGTTGTACCAATTAAACTTTCTGGAAAACTGAGGCTTCAAAGCTATACGGAGTGGTTCAAATCTAGTGTACCAAATAGCCTATACTTCAACTGGAACAAGGTGAAGACTTCTATTCTCTTCCTATCCCGTCGATAAGGTAAGGAGGCGAGGAGCTAAAATGAAGCGGCAGTGGGAACCTGAAGAACTTGTTGAGCATTTTACACTCCTAGCGGACGAACGGGTACTCCTGCCTGATAAAAATTCAGTGAACCAATTGGGATTTGCTATCTTGTTTAAGTTCTTCCAACTGGAAGCCCGTTTTCCAACTGCCAAACAGGAAGTGCCAAAGCCAGTGACCTCCTACATCGCCCACCAACTGAGTGTTTCACCCAAACTCCAACAGCAATACCAATGGCGAGGACGAACGATTGAACGGCATCGTGCAGAAATTCGTGCATTTTTCGGTTTTCATCAAACTTCAGCACAAGACCTCCAGGCGTTGAAGCTTTGGCTGTGTCAAAGCGTGCTACCTCACCAATGCCAGCCTTCGTATCTAGAAGTAGTGGCATATCAGCGATTGCGGGAACTGAAACTGGAACCGCCTAGCCGCCATCAATTGAACCGATTGATCCGCTCCGCCGTTCATACCTTTGAGGCTACTGTTTTCTCAACTACATTGAAGCAGCTATCGGTACATACCCGTGCCCAATTAGACGACTTATTAAAGACCGAAAGCAGTTTAGAAGACGAATCAACCCACTTCAAGAAGTCTGTCTTCTCCTTTCTCAAAACAGACCCTGGTTCTGCTAGCCTCAAAAGCATCTTCAAAGAAATTGAGAAACTGCAACACTTACGTCAGTTGGAATTACCATCCACCTTGTTTGCAAACTTTGCTCCCAAACGCCTAGATCAATACCGACGACGAGCCTCGACCCAAGCGCCTCGTGAATTGCGTCGCCATCCGCCTGCCATTCGTTACACTTTGCTAACCGCGTTCTGTTGGCAGCGACAACAGGAGATCACCGACAGTTTAGTCGAGTTATTAGTGCAAATTGTGCATCGCATTTACCTGAGTGCAGAACGGCGCATCGATAAAGAACTGATCAATGACTTTAAGCGCGTAGATGGTAAACCAAATCTGCTATTTCGGATTGCAGAAGCCGCCTTGGAGTATCCAGAGCAATTAGTCAAAGATGTTGTTTACCCGGTCGTTAGTCGCAAGACCTTACAGAATCTGGTTCAAGAATTCAAAATCAAAGGACCGACCTATCGTGAACGTGTTCACACTGTGATGCGTTCCTCCTATTTGCATCATTACCGTCAGATGGTGCCTCAACTGCTCAACACACTGGAGTTTCGCTCCAACAACGACCAGCATCGTCCCGTTGTCAATGCTCTGGACCTATTGAAAAAGTACAAGGACAGCCGGGAGCGGTACTACGCAGCCGCAGAAGACCTGTTCATTCAGGGGGTGTTGAGTCAGGATCAACAAGATCTCATTGTGGAGCTAGACAAAGAAGGGAATCCCCGTATTAACCGCGTCAACTACGAAATTTGTGTCCTGCAAACGCTCAGGGACAAACTGCGATGCCGAGAGATTTGGGTCCTCGGTGCCAAACGCTATGGCAACCCAGAAGCTGACTTACCGCAAGATTTTGAGGCACAGCGAGAAACCTACTACCAGGATCTCAAACAACCCTTGGATGCCGCTGCTTTTATCACTCAATTGCAGCAGGAAATGGCTGAAGCGTTGTCCTTACTAGATCAGGCAATCCCCCGTAACCCCTCGGTTAGAATTTCCAAGAAAGGTCGCATTACGGTCTCACCATTGAAAGCCCAACCGGAACCGCTCAATCTCTTGCGACTCAAGTCGGAAGTTGGAGAACGGTGGTTCATGACCAGCCTGCTCGATATGCTCAAAGAGACTGATCTGCGGGTTCACTTCACTGAGCAGTTCAAAACCGATGCAACCCGTGAACAGTTAGATGCAGCCACACTGCAACGACGATTGCTGCTGTGCTTGTATGGGCTGGGCACGAACACTGGATTAAAACGAGTTTGTGCTGGGTCAGAAGGCGAAACCTATGCCAACTTGCTGCGCGTCAAGAAGCATTACATTCACCGGGAGCACCTCCGCAATGCGATTACTCAAGTGGTCAATGAGCTGTTTCGGATTCGACAGCCTCAAGTCTGGGGAGAAGCAACAACGGCTTGTGCCTCGGATTCTAAAAAGTTTGGCTGCTGGGATCAGAATCTGATGACGGAGTGGCATATCCGCTACGGGGGGCGCGGCATTATGATCTATTGGCATGTCGAGAAAAAATCAGCTTGCATCTACTCCCAACTGAAAACCTGCTCCTCCTCAGAAGTTGCTGCGATGCTGGAGGGACTGTTGCGGCATTACAGCGATATGAAAGTCGAGAAGAATTATGTCGATACTCACGGGCAAAGTGAAGTGGCGTTTGCCTTTTGTCGGTTGTTGGGCTTTCAGTTGATGCCACGGATCAAACGAATGCATGACCAAAAACTGTATCTGCCAAAATCAGGTCAAAAAGCAGACTTTCCAAATCTACAGCCGATTTTAGTGCGGGCAATTGATTGGGAGGTGATTCGTCAGCAGTATGACCAATTGGTCAAGTATGCGACTGCTTTACGATTAGGCACAGCTGAAACCGATAATATTCTCAGACGCTTCAGTCGCTCAGTCCCCCAACATCCCACTTACCGAGCCTTAGTAGAACTCGGTAGAGCCGTGAAAACCATTTTCCTGTGTCAGTATTTGCATTCAGAATCCGTGCGACAAGAGATTCAGGAAGGGTTGAATGTGGTGGAAAGCTGGAATCGTGCTAATGACTTCATCCTTTACGGCAGGAGTGGGGAAATTGGTAGTAATCGACGGGACGACCAGGAAATCGCGGCACTGTCGCTGCACTTGTTGCAAATTTGCTTGGTTTACGTGAATACCTTGATGATTCAGCAGGTATTGACCGACAAAACGTGGATAGAACAGATGCAAGCAGATGATTTGCGAGCACTAACTCCTTTGACTTGGGCACACGTTAATCCCTATGGAACCTTTCGATTAGATCTCAGTGAACGATTGCAACTAGAAGCCGCTTGAGATTGGTTTAAGTCAAAAATTTTCTGCAAGCTCGGCTATGCGAGGATTACAGCCGTAGTATGGCGGCAAATGGC
>JAUJON010000150.1 GCA_030447595.1 Thermosynechococcaceae cyanobacterium YX3bin19 | reverse complement strand
TGAATGTTGTATATCTAATAATAAATAACGAAATAACGATATTCCAAGTGTAACTACGTGTGACTTCTCTTATTATTCATTTTATCCACCCTCCTATGCAACCACTTTCTGCTCTCGTTAAGGCGGGTACGGCCCTCCTGCTCCTTTGCTCGCTCGTCAGCTGCGACGATATCCTGAAGCCGTACTTCCCCAAACCCCCGGCCCCCTCGCGGGAGACCATCATCACCGTCACCCCGTGCAGCCTCAATGGCTGGGTCGATCAACGCAACCCTAACACCCAAGCGACCTTGACCGTTGGCAGCGCGGCCCCCATCCTAGGCCAAGGCATGTTAGCCTACTCCACGCTCGACGGCTCGTTGGGCAATTTTCGTAGCGAGGCGTACCACAATACGCTCTTATCGTCGCTCACCACCTTCCGGTATTCGAGTTACATCCAAAGCCGAACCAACAATACCGATGACGTGTACATCGTGTTGCAAGTGGATCGCACGGGGGATGGGCTGGAAGATGATCGGTTGATTTTCGAGCCCCGCTGGCAGACCGGACGATGGGTAGCCGGAGTGTTACCCGACCAAGGCCCAACGCTAGAAAAGACCTGGCAACGCTGGGATCTGCTGCAAGCCATCTGGTGGTTAGGCCCCCCACAAACCCTGAACCCGGAAAGAGGGGGCACCTACTTTACCTTGGCTTCTTATATCGCCCGCAACCCGGATGCCAGAATCGTCAACCAGCAACTGGGGGGTGGCTTTGGGGGCATCCGGGTGAACGTGGGCACCCCGCGGGTGGCACCCTTTATTGACTACTGGGGAGGCGAGTTTACTGGCTACATCGACGCGTTTACCATTGGCATCAACGGCCAGAATACGACCTACGACTTTGAGGCTGCTTGCGCTAGCGGTGGCTAGAGAAAAGATCCAAGGAGGGCGGCGTTCACAAATCTGATCGCATTTGAATTAACCGGGAGGGCGGGCGACCGCGCTAGGCCGCGACGATATGCGGTTAGAAGGCCACGGGCAGCGGCAATGCTTCGCCCGGCCGCTGCTGGCGCTGCTGCTTGCCCCTGTTCCCTGTCCTGGTCTATCCCTGCGACTCGGGCGATCGGCGGGTCCATTCCCCGTGAGGGCCAGAGCAACGACCAGCTCGGAGGAGGTATACCCATAGCCAGCTGCGATGGGTATACCTCCCCAGAAACGCCCCCAGCGCATTACCCATGTTGAAGGCTACCTGGGTCACGGCGGCCCACAGCATCTCGGCGCCTTTCGAGCGCTGAATCATCAGCATGGGTGAAATTCAAAGAACGTGCAGAAAGTACCACGGCTTTCGTATTTAAGACTTATCTTTCTATGTAAACCTAATGCTTATTAAAAGGTGGCTTTTATTTCGACCCGAAATGATCAAAAGTTTGTATCCGTCCGAATTAGACCGTTCAATTGCTTAACCTTGCTTTTTCCAGCGATTAGGGAGCAGATCGGAGAAGCGTCCTTCATAGTCTGGACTGTTGAGTTTCGCTAGTACATCTGAAAGCCATTCATGGGGATTGAGGTTATTGCGCTGACAAGAACCTAAGAAGGAATAGAGCATAGCCGCATTTTGAGCAGCCGCATGAGAACCTGCAAAGAGATAATTTTTACGGCCAATTGCAATGGGACGAATGGTATTCTCTACCCAGTTGTTGTCTATTTGGAGGTGTCCATGATAGAGATACACCGTCAGCTTATCCCACAGATTCAGCGCATAGGCAAGCGCTTTTGCAAAGGGACTGCTCCGTATCCCGTTCTGGTACTGCTCTTCTAAATACCTTTTGAGATTCTCTAGAACTGGACTGGCTTGCTGCATTCGGATTATGACAAATTTCCAGTTCGGTTAAGTGAGGACTCTCCCGGATCTGTTTCTCAATCCCATATAGCTTGGCTATTTCGTCTACGACGTATTTACCTCTCACCGCGTCATCCCTTACCGCTTCATCAAACTTTCTCCGCACATGTGCCATACAACCTGCAAGGGTGATATTGGGGTTCTTGTCAAACAAACTACTGTAGAGGCCATACCCATCGGTTTGAAGTACTCCCCCAAAATCAGCCAGTATTTTAGCTGGCCCCTCTTGTCCACGACTCTTTTGGTAATCGAAAAGTACCAACTTAGCTACTGGCGCATGATAAGCCCAGAAGTAGCCTAAATGGCAAGCACCTTGCTTCTCTCCATCTTGTACCCGGATAGTGGTTTCGTCTGCCTGCAAATATTTATTGGCCAGTACTTCCCGCTTGAGACTATTGTACAAAGGTTCAAGTAATCTGCATACCGCTGCAATGGCATCCGAAACCGTAGAAGCAGCTAAATGAATACCTAAGCGTTCAAAGATCTTTATTTGCCTATAAAGAGGCAGATGATCGATATACTTTCCTATGACTAGATAGGCTAGTAAGGAGTCTCCAAAGATACCTCTAGTAATCGTTCGTCTTGGAACCCAAGCCAAAATTACTCCGGGAGTAGATTGCTCAGCTAAGTCATGATTTGAGTAAGGAGAAGTCTTTAACGCCCACTTAGTCCGGGTGATTCTCTTGACATAAAAAGCAGGAGGGGTAATTTCTAAGACTTCCGTTACTTCTTCTCCAATCCGTACATAATTTGTTAAGTCCTGAGTAGGATGAATTACTACCTCTTGACGGGGAAGATCCGCAGGCAATTCCATCCTCGTATTTTTTTCTCGCTTCTTACCGGCAGGTTTATCTGTTTTCTCAATGTCCTTTTTAGCCTGCTCATCACTGGCTTGCTGTTCTTCTTCACTGATGCCTAAATCAAACAGAATAATCTGATTGGGATCAGTAAATTTGGAACGGTTGTCAGCCGACCTGCTAAAAAGTTTACGGCGAAGGCGATCCAGTTCAAATAGGGAGAGGGAAAGCTTTTCAGTGAGCTCTCGAATGTAAGCTTCGGCCTGCTGTTGTTTTTGTTCAGCAATTCGCTGAGCTAGCTCTGCCTTCTCAAGTGCTGCTTCCTTTTCCAAAATGGCTTTTTCATACAGTGCTTTATAGTCTGGAGAGGCAGAAGACATAACTAAAAGTACAACAATTACTCCCTATAAACAAGCTAAAATATGCTTATTTTGCTCCAAATCAAGCTTTTATTCTATATTCAAACCTTCAACTGAAAACGTTTTCGGAGCTTGACGGATTCGAGTTGGATGCCTTTTAAGATCAGCATGAGTTCCTGATCGGTTACCAACAGTCCCCCTTGTTGAGTACCTGCTGACTCCTGCTGTTTGTCTGGCTTGGGCCATTGGAAAGTACCTTGCTCTAATCGTTTACAATACATGGCAAATCCATCCCTGTCCCATTGCAATAGCCGGATCTGATTACTCCGTTTGCCAATGAAAATAAATACATCGCCGCTCAAGGGGTTCTGCAAAAGTTCATTTCTCACCAGTCCTGCCAGCGAGTAGATGCCACAACGCATGTCCGTTCCTTTGTGATAGAGAAAATACCGGCAGGAAGAGGATAAGGCCAGCATATCAAGTTAGTAAAGCTTTAATAAAACTAGCCTCCACAGGAGCATAAAACTCCACCTTGCCCTGCTCTCCCAAGTTTAGTACCAGCATCGGAGTAGATGTAGGTAGGTTGGCAGAAGGTAAAGAGATCTGAGTAAAGTTACTTTCACTACTGGGAGTAGAGACTTTGGGTTGCTTTACTTCTGCTTTAACGGCAGTCTCATCTTGGCTTTTCTTGTCTGCTTTACTAGCTTCTCTAGCAAAAACTTTGTACCAGTAAGCAAAGTGAGCTACCGTAATGCCTTCCACTTGGCAAAAAGTCTGGCGTGATAGATCAGTTTTCAGGTATCGCTCATAGACTTGCTGCATCTGAGCGTATTGTGCTTGGTTCCTTCTCATAAAGCGAAGGTAAAGCATACCTACTCGTGCTCAAATATGGTCAGGCTCGGACGCATACAGCTGACCAGCAAAATCAGCACCATTAACAAGAAGAATACAGTTGTTCCCCAGCGTACAATCCATACGGGTACGCTGCTGATAATATCCTGAATTTCCTCACTGCGTAATTCAGGTGAGGTAGGCGTAGTAGGGTCAATGGGAGGGGAAGGCGGTGGAAACATAAAGCTAATAAGACAAACTGTTGCTACAGGGTTAATTTCCTAATTCTAACTGATTCTTTACCAATTGGTAATAATCCCGTTTGAGTCCGGTCAGCTCTGCATGCGTTCCTACTTCGGTAATCCTGCCCTTGTGCAGCACTACGATCTGATCTGCATTTTTAACTGTGCTGAGCCTGTGTGCTACAACAACTACCGTTCTACCTTTAAAAAACTGCTCCAGATTTCGCATAATCACATTTTCGCTGGTGGCGTCCAAAGCATTGGTTGCCTCATCGAAAAAAAGGTAATCCGGGTTCTTGTAGACTGCCCGGGCAATAAGGATGCGTTGTTTCTGGCCCTGACTGAGACCGTTACCCTCAGCTCCTATTTTGGTATTATAACCCAATGGCAATGTTTCGATGAACTCACCAATATTCTCCACTTTCACTGCATACAGCAGTTTAGCAATATCGGGCTTATCTTCCCCTACGGCAATTTTTCCGGCAATGGTATCAGAGAAAAT
>JAUJON010000149.1 GCA_030447595.1 Thermosynechococcaceae cyanobacterium YX3bin19 | reverse complement strand
TAAGTAACGCGGCTGGTGGGGGTTATAGGGTCCCTCCAGGCGGTCGATAGTGATGATTTTTGCAGTATCCGGTAAGACTGGCTCGTCTAGATCAAAGGCCGTGGATTGCATTAAGGAACTGGAGTAACCTTTGAAGATGGCAATCTGATCCATCTGGCCCCCAATCTCTGCCGTGACTAGCAAGACCTCCTGAGGGCGTTTAGCGGTGTACTGTTCTAAACGTTGAGCGGCTCCGGTTGCCATAATGCTAGTACCCTGTAGCTGATCGTCCCTGCTTACCTAACCGAACAAAGACAAAGTACAGCAAGTATATGGCGTAAACAATCAGAGCTGTAATTGCGAGAAAGCCTAGCGTTCCAGTCTTAGTATTGGCATGAAAAATTTGCTTGAACAAAAAAGGAGCCTCCAGCCAAACTTGGCAGGCGGGTGTAGCGATCGCCACCCTGGAGAAAGCGCACCGGAGAAAAGGAACTTGCAACAGGGCAGCTAGGGCACAGTAGATCGTCATGGCCCAGCGCCAGGAGACAAAAACCAGCTTTAAAGTATCCTGCCGGTCGTCGATTTCCTCATTCAAATCTTCCCAGAACCATAGGGAAACTGGGATCAAGACCAGCCCTCCAAACCCGGCTAAAAAGCTAATGGGAAGCTCAGCAATCATCAAGTAAACGGCAATAGTAAGCAAACTGGAAACCCGCCAGTAAATCAGCAACAGCCGCTGCATCGCCTCGAATCTGCTACTCAACGCCCAGATACTTAATCCGATGGGGATCAGGACGCCAAACAGCACTGCCAGTCGGTAGTTAGTCCAGACGAGCGATCTCAACCAGGGTTCGTATTCCATAGATCAACAGTAGCAGCCAACTTCAGTACCAGGATACAGCGGTTTATGCTCAGACACACCAACCGCTTCGATGCTGCTTTAAGTGAGTATCAGGTTTTTGGTCACTAGTGCCGGAGAAAACTGCTGGCTAACCGAGCAGATCTTGCCGATGCCAGGGAATTGTAGTCATCAGCCCTGCAGCAAGCTAAACCAAAATGCGATCGGCAATTAAGACGATGTGGCGCGAGCGATCGACCTTCATCCACTGCTCGTTCTGGAGCTTTCTCAGTAGGCGGGTTACCGTGACGCGGGTTGTGCCAATGGTGTTTGCAAGCTGCTGATGGGTTAGCTTTACCCCCAAGCGAATTCCCCCTTCAACCGGCTGTCCTACTTCATCTTTGAGCAGAAAGAGTAAGTGACGCAACCGGGCTTCAACCCGCCGATGACCGACTAGTGCCAGAATCGCCTCTGTCTGGCTTAACCGGCGGCTGAGCTGGCGAAAAATCCCCTGGGCTAGAGCAGCAGATTGCTCCAGGTCCTGTAGGGTTAAGCGCAACAAATCAACGCTGGATAGGGCTGTGGCGAAGTAAGAATCGAGCGAACTCAAAGGAAGCCCGAAGGGCATTGAGGGACCCACCAGACCCAGCAACACCTCGTCCCCGCTGGAATACAGGGTACTGAGCTGGACAACACCCCGACAGACCAGCCAAATTTCCTCAGGCGCTATAGGAATAGAGGCACCATTGGTAAAGGAGCGAAGCTCTCGTTCCCGGTATAGCTCTTCTAGCAGGTAGCGTTGATCGAACGAAGGCAATACTGTTGCAGGGAAATTCAGCATGCGGCGATCCCTCGCTAAAAAGATAACTGCTAGGTGATGGTCGCGGCGCTGGCAAGCGCTTCAAAGCTACTTTGCTACACCAGTAATAACTGCTGTGATTCATCCCCCTAGACCTGAACTTTACTTTAGGGCCTGATAGTAAAGATAAGGTAATTGCTAGCTCAAGCTTCGATTAAGGAGTTCAGCCTTGGTGCCGCCCAGTGTCAGCCAATGCCACTTAGCGCGTTAATCGCTTCCAGCAATCCCCTGGCTTTATTGAGGGTCTCCTCGTACTCTTTTTCGGGATCAGAGTCGGCTACCAAGCCTGCTCCCGCTTGCACGCTGACGCTGTGGACGTTGTCGGCAACGGTGTCTACGGCAGGTGTAACCACCATCGTGCGGATGGCGATCGCGGTGTTCAACTGCCCCTCAAAGTCATAGTAGCCATAGGCACCAGAGTAGGGTCCCCGACGGCAGGATTCCAGCTCGTGAATAATTTCCATGGCCCGATCTTCGGGGCACCACTGACGGTGCCAGCGGGAAAGCAGGCGGCTTTGAGTAAATCCCAGGCTGTTTTGTCCGGTGCCAACTCCCCGACAACATTACTGACAATATGCATGACATGGGAGTAGCGCTCAATAATCATGAGCTTGTCGGGCTCAACCTGCACAGTGCCTTGGGTACAGACCCGGCCCAAGTCGTTGCGGCCTAGGTCAACCAGCATCACATGTTCAGCAATCTCTTTGGGATCTTGCAGTAGTTCCTGGCTAAGGCGTTATCAGCGTTAGTGTTTGGCCGCGAGGACGGGTTCCGGCAATCGGTCGCACGGTGGCGCGGATGGAGTCTGGCCCGTGATGTTCTGCCTTTACCATGACCTCTGGGCTGGAGCCGATGATCTGCCAGTCGCGGAAGTGATAGTAAGCCATGTAGGGCGAAGGATTGATTACGCGCAGAGAGCGGTAGAGGTTGAAGGGGTCTCCCTGGTAAGGGTTGATAGCCGTTGGGACAGGACAACTTGAAAAATATCGCCCGCTTGAATGTGGGCTTTTGCTTTCTGCACCTTGGCACAAAACTGGTCCCGCGTTGTATTGCTGGTATAGGACGGGGTACCTGAACTGGCAGGGTTCGCCGATACTCTAATTTGCTGGTGCCTCGGGGAAGCTGGAGTTTTTCCACCAGCTGGGTCACGCGATCGGCTCGTTGATACGCTTCAGCTTGGTTGGTGCTTGATCGCGCAGATCCGCATAGGCGATCGCCCAAATCTTGCGCTTAACCCGATCAAAGATCAAAATTATCTACCTGCATCCACAGGCCATCCGGCAGATCCGTCTCAGCAGCCGAATAGACAGGTACTCGCGGTTCGATCCACTGAATTAATTCGTAACCCCAAAACCGACAAGCCACCAATCCCAGGCGGAAGTTGGGGTAACTTGACAGGATGGAAAGGCTGCAGGCAGTGGGTCAGCAAAAGGGTCTCTTCTCGGAGACTACCGATCCATCCCGATGGGTTTGCGTAGTTCGTAGACCCCTAGCTTCTAAAACCCAGAGTGGGATCGCATCCCAAGAAGCTGTAGCGCCCCAGTAATTCTCCACCTTCTATAGATTCCAGCAAAAAGCTGTAGGGCCGTCCGGCACAGACCCGTACTCAGGCAGAGACGGGAGTATCTAGGTCAGCAACCCACTCCTGGTAAACCGGTATGTAAAGTTGCCCCTGCTGCGCCAATGTTAAAAACTGGGAAAAGTCAGAAAATCATCAAACAGACCCAAGTTGATCCATAAAAGAACTCTCCAAACATCAGGCAGGTTTGAGAGTTTAGTCCTACCTTGTTAAAGGTGAGTAGGTAAATAGCGAAACTTAGACCTGCCCCTTGACACTCTTTGTTAAAAGGCCCTAGGGGAGGTCTTAAATCCCTGCAGAGTTTACTTAGTCTCTAACTACTTAGCCTTAAGAGGACTGTTCAAAGGTTGAAGGTCCGTAACTGGTGTACCGCTGAACTTAACTTTGGCCGGCTCGATATTTTCACCAATCCGGTGTTCCACCTTGTTTACGTAGGGGCGACCCGGATTGACTTTCTCTGGGAAGACCCATCCTTCGGATGGAGATACTCAAGTTCACCCGAGGGTAAACCCGGTAGATTTTGTAATTGGTGATTTTAAACGGACCGTAGCTGCGACCCGCCAAGGGCAATACACTGCTCTTTACGCCAGGTACAGCAGCAGATTCTCTCCTTCCCGCATCATGGCAGCGCCACCCAGGGGCATTTCAAAGATCTGCTGTTTCGGGCTTGTCCAGGTAATGGCATACTTTTCTTCCACTTGGGCCTTTGTCAGCAAGCCTCCTGTGCTCCCACCAAACAAAGGCATCTGTCCCTTCAGCGACTCTGGCATGAGTACTCTCCCAATATGTAACGCACCTGGTCAGGCGCAAAACTCATTCTCGAAGGCATCGTAGCACCGTGGGGGATCTTTATATCCAGTTTGTGAAGAACCGTAATAGTTCTTCAGGTGTAGTTGAATACCTGACCGTTATCAGACCTTTCTAATCCAGTAGACTCCAAGGCAGCTTCAGCAGGGAATCGTAAAGTGAAACTGGGTGCCTTGATCTTTTCCGGCAGATTCGGCCCAAATCTGGCTCCCCAAGCCATTCACACCTGGCATAAATTGCTAAACCTAAGCCCGTGCCCCCCGTGGTTCGCCGCAGTGCCCCCTCCTTGGTAAAATCGGTCGAACACCGTCTCCAGACGGTTCGGCTCAATTCCCCGGCCTGTATCCGCGACTGTGACTTCCAGCATCTGGCCGCCATTGCGATTCGCCTGAATGGTCACTTTTTCCTTGAGGATCAGTAAACTTACAGGCGTTGTCGAGCAGCTTGGAAAGCACTTCTACTAACCATTCCCCATCGGCTTGGGCTAGGTAACTCTGAGGGGAACTCGCGTTGTAATCTGCGGCAGGGAGTGACCCAATTCACGGGTATGGATGCTACTCAAAGCCAGATCTACACACTCTTGCAAGCTTAATGGTTCTGGGT
>JAUJON010000148.1 GCA_030447595.1 Thermosynechococcaceae cyanobacterium YX3bin19 | reverse complement strand
TACACTCGAAGGCATTGACGCGTTTGACGAATCAGGCGCTTCAGTCAGCACAGCGGGGGATGTCAACGACGATGGCTTCGATGACCTGATTGTTAGTTCTCCTCGGGCTGGCGCTAATGGTCAGTCTTATACCGGGGAGAGCTATGTGGTATTTGGCAAGCAGGAGGGCTTTGCGGCTAGCCTGAACCTGGCTGAACTCGACGGCAACAATGGCTTTGTGATCAACGGCATTAACGATCGTGACTTTTCAGGCACTTCAGTCAGCAATGCTGGGGATGTTAACGGCGATGGCTACAATGACCTGATTGTTAGTTCTCCTCGGGCTGATGCTAATGGTCAAGATAATGCTGGGGAGAGCTATGTGGTGTTTGGCCGCGACTTCACTGATGGTAGTGGTAGCGATACCATCAGAGGCGGGCAAGGAGACGAGACCCTTGCAGGTGGTGGCAGTCAAGACACGTTTGTCATCGGTAGGGATGGGGGTACAGATACTATCAGAGCCTTTGGTGGCATCGGCACAGATGTAATACCTACTGAAGCAGAGATAGCGGAAGTTGACACCCTCAAGTTCGAAGGTGCGGGGCTGAGTGCTGGGAATCTCCTACTGACTCAGCAGGAGAGTGACCTGCTCATTACCTTTGCAGGAGTTGAGGGCACCCAGGTGGTGCTGCAAGACTTCGCGCTAGAGAACCTGGACAACCTGCAGCAGTCGACGGGTGCAACAGTTGACCTGGGCAACATCCTGTTTGACGGGCAGAGCCAGATCGAGGATAGCTTCGACGTCTTCAATGCAGACCAACAGCGTCTGAGCGTTTTCAACCTCAACACTGTTACCTTCCTCAACGACCTGGACAACAGCACTGAAGGTCACAACGGTTCTAGTGATGTCATCAATGCTCAAGGGGGCGATGATAACATCACCGGACTCACCGGCAACGACCTGCTGCGAGGGGAAGCGGGTGATGACAGCCTCGACGGAGGTGGTACTGCAATCCGTGAGGTCGATACCCTGACAGGGGGGGCAGGGGAAGACCAATTCATACTGGGAAATTTCATACTGGGCAATCCGACTACCGCTTTGTATGACGACGGGGACCTGGCAACAGTGGGGACCTCTGACTATGCTCTGATTACCGACTTCAACAGCAGTGAAGATGTCATCCAGCTTCACGGCCAGCAGAGTGACTACCGCTTAAGTGCAGCTTTCAGCAGCCTCCCTGCAGGCACAGCAATCTTTCGAGACAAGCCCGGTGAAGAGCCAGATGAATTGATTGGCGTTGTCCAGGGAAGCTCGCAGCTGAGTCTAGACAGCGACGACTTTAGCTTTACTACATCATTTGAACTCAACCTGGATGAACTCGATGGTAGCAATGGCTTTGTGCTTAATGGCATTGCCGAGGGTGACGGCTCAGGCCGTTCCGTTAGCAATGCGGGGGATGTTAACGGCGATGGCTTTGATGACCTGATTGTTGGGGCTCCTGCTGCTGACCCCAACGGTCTATACGATGCTGGTGAGAGCTATGTGGTATTTGGCAAGCAGGAGGGCTTTGCGGCTAGCTTCGACTTGGCCGAACTCGACGGCAGCAATGGCTTCGTACTCAACGGCATTGATGAGCGTGACTACTCAGGCCGTTCCGTCAGCACAGCAGGGGATATCAACGGCGATGACTTTGATGACCTGATTGTTGGCGCTCCTTTTGCTGACCCCAACGGTCAGTACTCTATTGGCCAGAGCTATGTGGTGTTTGGCCAGCAGGAGGGCTTTGCGGCTAGCCTGGACCTTGCCGAGCTGGATGGCAGTAATGGCTTTGTGCTCAATGGCATTGACGAGGATGACCGCTCAGGCGCTTCCGTCAGTACTGCCGGGGATGTCAACGGCGATGGCTTCGATGACCTGATTGTTGGCGCTCCTGGTGCTGGCCAGAGCTATGTGGTATTTGGGAGTGGGGAAGGCTTTGCTGCCAGCCTAGATCTAGGTGAAGTTGATGGCAACAATGGCTTTGTGCTCAACGGCGCAGGCGCTTCTGTCAGTACCGCCGGGGATGTCAACGGCGACGGCTTTGATGACCTGATTGTTGGCGTTCCTGGTGCTGACCCCAATGGTCAGTTCTATGCTGGCCAGAGCTATGTGGTGTTTGGCAAGCAGGAGGGCTTTGCTGCCAGCTTCAACCTGGCTGAAGTTGATGGCAACAATGGCTTTGTGCTCAACGGCGCAGGCGCTTCTGTCAGTACCGCCGGGGATGTCAACGGCGACGGCTTTGATGACCTGATTGTTGGCGTTCCTGGTGCTGACCCCAATGGTCAGTTCTATGCTGGCCAGAGCTATGTGGTGTTTGGCAAGCAGGAGGGCTTTGCTGCCAGCTTCAACCTGGCTGAAGTTGATGGCAACAACGGCTTTGTGCTTAATGGCATTACTCCGAGAGACTTCTCAGGTGCTTCAGTTAGCACCGCTGGGGATGTCAACAGTGATGGCTTCGATGACCTGCTGATTGGCGCTGATGGTGCTTACCCCGATGGTCAGCCCTATGCTGGCCAGAGCTATGTGGTGTTTGGCAAGCAGGAGGGCTTTGCGGCTAGCCTGAACCTGGCTGAGCTAGATGGCGACAATGGCTTTGTGCTCAATGGCATTGATGAGTATGACACTTCAGGCCGTTCAGTCAGCAATGCCGGGGATGTCAACGGCGATGGCTTCGATGACCTGATTGTTGGAGCTTCTGGTGCTGGGGAGAGCTATGTGGTGTTTGGTAGCGGGGAGGGCTTCGCTGCTACTCTGGATCTGGCCGAAGTTGACGGCAGCAACGGCTTTGTGATCAACGGTATTAACATAGGTGACCGCGCAGGCGATTCCGTCAGTGCCGCCGGGGATGTTAACGGCGATGGCTTTGACGACCTGATTGTTGGCGCTCCTGATGCTGACCCCAATGGTCAGACCTATGCAGGCGAGAGCTATGTGGTGTTTGGCCGCGACTTCACCGGGCAGGGAAACCTTCCCAGTACAGGCGATGATGGGCTCAACAACACTGCTAGTAACGATATTCTCAATTCGGGCCAGCTTTCTTTGGCTGCAGGGCTTGCTGATAGTACAAGTATCACTTTCTAAGATGACCCACTCCTTTTAATTCAGGGAGTGGGTTCAGTAAATTTGTTGGGTGTTGCTTCCCTGACGGAAATGGCATGGTACCAGATCTCAGCAGCGTAATTACTTTATGAAGCGCGATCGCGACTTGATAGGGAGTAACTTGTATGGCAACAATCAACGGCAACGACTTCAGCTTTAACCGGTCATCTAAACTCAACTTGGCCGAGCTGGATGGCAGCAATGGCTTTACCCTCCAAGGTATTGACCAGTATGACCGCTCAAGCGCTTCAGTCAGCACCGCCGGAGATGTCAACGGCGATGGCTTTGATGACCTGCTGATTGGGGCTCCTAACGCTAATCCCAATGGTCTGTACTATGCTGGGGAGAGCTATGTGGTATTTGGGAGTGGGGAAGGCTTTGCGGCTAACTTCAATCTGGCTGAGCTTAACGGCAGTAATGGCTTTGTTATCAACAGCATTAACCAGGTTGACAGCTCAGGCAGTTCCGTTAGCACCGCCGGGGATGTCAACGGCGATGGCTTTGATGACCTGCTGATTGGGGCTGATAGTGCTAACCCTAGTAGGCAAACTTATAGTTTGTACTATGCTGGTGAGAGCTATGTGGTATTTGGGAGTGGGGAAGGCTTTGAAGCCAGCTTCAATCTGGCTGAGCTGAATGGCAGCAATGGCTTTGTTATCAACGGCATTGACGAGAGTGGCAGGCTAGGCCGTTCAGTCAGCACCGCTGGGGATGTTAATGGCGACGGCTTTGATGATCTGATTGTTGGGGCTTTTAGGGCTGCCCCCAATGGCCAGGTTTATGCTGGCCAGAGCTATGTGGTGTTTGGCCAGCAAGAGGGTTTTACGGCTAGCTTCAACCTGGCTGAGCTGAATGGCAGCAACGGCTTTGTAATCAACGGCATTGACGAGGGTGACGACTCAGGCGCTTCAGTCAGCACCGCCGGAGATGTCAATGGCGATGGCTTTGATGACCTGATTGTTGGGGCTCCTGGTGCTGACCTCAATGATCAAGAAGATGCTGGGGAGAGCTATGTGGTATTTGGCAGGGGGGAGGGCTTTGCTGCCAGTCTAGATCTGGCTGAACTCAATGGCAGCAACGGCTTTGCCATCCAAGGCATTGATAAGGATGATAGCTTAGGCCGTTCCGTCAGCACCGCCGGAGATATTAATGGCGATGGCTTTGATGACCTGCTGGTTGGGGCTCCTTCTGCTAACTCCAATGGTCAGTACTTTGCTGGCCAGAGCTATGTGGTATTTGGCAGGGGGGAGGGCTTTGCGGCTAGCCTGGACCTTGCCGAGCTAGATGGCAGCAACGGCTTCGCCATCCAAGGCATTGACGAACGTGACAGCTTAGGCGCTTCAGTCAGCACCGCCGGGGATGTCAATGGGGATGGCTTTGATGACCTGGTTGTTGGGGCTTTGGGGGCTGATCCCAATGGCCAAGAGGCTGCTGGGGAGAGCTACGTGGTGTTTGGTAGGCAAGAGGGCTTTGCTGCTACTCTGGATCTAGCTGAACTTAATGGCAGCAACGGCTTCGTGCTCAACGGCATTGACGAGGGTGACACCTCAGGCCGTTCCGTTAGCAATGCG
>JAUJON010000147.1 GCA_030447595.1 Thermosynechococcaceae cyanobacterium YX3bin19 | reverse complement strand
GAAGCACACAGCTACATTATCAGACAGGGAGGCTCTCCAGACCGTGACTTTAACACCCTTGATACCTTCAACCTGCACCGACGGATAGGCTGGTGTTATGAAAAACTGCTAAAATGAGCATTAACCGGTTAACCCGTTTCAAATGCCGGAAGGTAAGCCGGTTGTCGCCCAGCCAGTTTCACGCCCTGACCCAGTGCCCTTATAAAATGGTCTTGGCTGAGTCCCTTGACAGAAAGCCTTTACTGCCGTGCCACCCCAGTGCCTACATGGGGGCAGTGATTCACAAGATGATTGAACTCATCACCAGAGGTAAAGTTTCCGATGAACAGCAGTTCAACACTACCTGGGATGCCTTGATTCAGGAAAAGGAAGCGGAGTTGGCTGCGGAGGGGATTACTTTCTGCTTGCCTTTACTGAAAAACGTGCAGAACATAGGCATGAAGAAGATTCAGGTGAAGCACTACCTGCAATCAAAGCAGTCAGATACGTTTCAGCACGGAACCGCCCGATTCTGGCCGGAAAAGTGGCTTGAGGATAAAGATGGCAAAATGGGGGGGAAAGCTGATTTGATTGTTGAGAATGGAGACTGGGCCGCCATTTACGATTTTAAGACGGGAAAGATTACAGAGGAAGCAGTAGATGAAGAAGGCAGCACCATAACTCAAATAAAAACAGGGTATGCCGGCCAGCTAAAACTGTATGCTCATCTATACTTTCTTTGTAAGGGCCGCTATCCGGCGCAACTCTGTCTGGTAGACCTTAATAAACAATTAACGCATATACCTTTTTCGGCTGATGAATGCAAGGACTTGTACAATGAAGCAGTCCGCATGATGGACGATGTGAACCAGCAGGTAGAATGCGGTACATTCGATTCACTGGCGCGCTGTTCTGAGTCTTCCTGCCGGGGATGCCTCTACCGGCCGGCATGCCATTATTACAAAGAGTGGCTTGATGAGCACCTGCTTACTAACGACTTGATTGGTGTGCTGCTGAGCATGCAGCAGTTCAATAACGGAAATGTCAATGTAACTGTTGGAGTAAATGGCCGGACTATCACTATTGCCGGATTTGATAAAGCATTGAAAGGCTCTTTGGAAACCAGACTTGGGAAAAAAATAGAGTTGTACAATTTAAAGCGTGATAACAGTTCAACGCATTATATTGCAGCCAAGTATTCGTGCATTTATGATGCTATCCAACACTAAAGGGATACCTATTCTATCATTTTTTACCGGGGGAGGTCTGTTAGACATAGGGTTCATGCAAGCCGGTTTTGAGGTTGTGTGGACTAATGAAATTGACCCTTTTTTTGCCCGTCTATACGCGGCAGGGATGACCTCATTAAAAAACAGCAGAGGGATTGCCGGCTGCTTTACGATTACCAACATAGGTTCTATCAATGAATTGCGGCAGGAAACTATTATGGCCGAAGCTTTTCCACGAGGGAAACCAGATGTATTTGGCATCATTGGCGGGCCGCCTTGCCAGGATTTTAGCACTAACGGTAATCTTAATGGTTTTAAAGGAGACAGGGGCTCTTTGACTGATGCTTTTCTGTATAAAATTCTGGAATTACAGCCTGCTTTTTTTGTTATGGAGAACGTGGCAGGGCTGCTGCGGGTGAAAAAACATGCCAAACACTTCTTGGAGCTTTTACGGGTTATGCAAGAAGATTACCAAATTGAGTATACAGTCCTGAATAGCCTTGATTTTGGCGTGCCACAATTCCGGGAACGGGTTTTTGTAATTGGTATCAACCGCGCTAAATTTGGCTTGGGCAGCTCCGCCGTGATATTGGAGGGCTTGCAATTCTCTTTTCCAGTTAATCAACGGTATTATAATGCATTTAATAAATATGCGTGGCCAGGAGTCGCGCCTTTTGGCGAAGAACCAGCTGCGCCTGATGGAATACCTTTAGAATTGTGTATAGAATCATGTTTAGTGCCCGCAGGTGAAGAAGAATTGACCCCTAATGCCAGTGAATACTTTAAGCTTCAGGGGGGGAAAAAAGTACTGGAAAACGTCAAAGAGGGAGAAACAAACCGCCGTTCCTTTAAGCGACTACATCGGTTCAGGTTCAGTCCAACCGCATGTTACGGAAACAATGAGGTGCACCTGCATCCCTACCAGCATCGGCGGTTGTCAGTAAGGGAGGTGCTTCGCATCCAGGGAGTTTGTGATAAATATGTCTTACCGCCCGGGGCTTCCATGACCAAGAAGTTTAAAATGATTGCCAACGGGGTGCCGGTACCGTTAGCCGCCGCAGTAGCAAGACAGTTATCTACTTATTTAAATCAGTTACTGGTCAAGGAAACCGTTTCGAATGGATCTTTAATTGAAGAAGAAGCGTAGTGGATAAAACGGACGGAATACGTCAAGCGTCACTTTTGGTGAAAACTGTCTGGTCCGAGGTCAAACTCCCAGCCTGAGTAGCAGGAAGCTTCCTATACCGCAGTACCACGGGCAGCCAGCGAGGTGCTCAAGAGCCCTTTTCTAACTGCGTCCTCTTTAAACCTTGCTAGTTTTCAGGCACACGGACTTGTCGGCTCCATAGCCAAAGCCATTGTAAAAGCCCTTATTCTTTTACGGATGCTTTATAATACTGGTGCCCCGTCTTTCTCAATTCTAAAAGAGATCAAGCAAGAAGATTCCCTCTCTGTGTATTCGTGTTGCTCCTTGTCAGACGAAAGGAATAATGTGAATATGCTTACCCTTTTTACGGGCATAAGTAAGGGCATGGGCCGTACCGCGGCTTTGTCCATCCCAAAAAGCGACTACCTGCTCAGCGGCATCAATAATATCGAGATTCCGGAGCAGAGGCGCCTTTCTGCCATGTGTATCGTAATCCGGCTTAAGAATAAGAGTAGGCAGCCCTTTCTCCATAGCGTACTGCTCGCCCAGTTGATCGGCTCCTCTGGCTCCACCGGAAACGATTAAAGAGATTGTATACTGATCCAAGGTCTGTTTAAGGAGAGGATAATTGGTAAAGGAGCGGGACCCAATGACAGCTGTATGCATATGGCAGTTGAATTCAATATCATTCTGTTTATCTGATCTTTCAGGTTGACTAATCCTTGCCCCGTCAGTAGCAACCCTTCCGAATTTATGTCAGCTATGGTCTTTGCGGAATGTGATTATTAGCTGAACCTGTATACTTCTTTCTGAAGGTCACTGTTTTGACTATGTTGGAGATGGTGAGCAAAGGGTAACGATGCAATAATGAACACTGTGAATAAGTGGCAGGCGGTACAAAAGTAAAAATCAACCGATAGTTTCCGAGAAGTTTTTCCTTTCATTCAAGAAGCCTTTTCTGAATGTATATTTCAGTGAAGCTCAACCGGCTCCGCCGCAGAGAGGGGTCAACATCCACCAAAATATGCACTCTGGCATCTGTCCCTGAATCAAGCCTACTTCAGCGGGTGCATACGAGCAAAAAAAGTGGGAATCCGGAAAACTGGTGCCAGAAAATCAGTTTACTAAGTCCTTTTACTGGTTTTGCATTGGGTATTCGACAGAACTTTCCAGCCGTTCGGCAAGCTATTTCCTCCACCTCAAGTAATGGCCAAGCTGAAGGGCAGGCCAACCGGTTTAAAAATATCAAGGGGTAGATATATAGCACAGTGAGTATTTCAGCTACTCAGGATTGAAGTATTGGTCCGGGCCGGGTAGCAATTCACCAAAAGTGACGTTCAACCACTTTGCACCGTGTTATTCAAATATTCAATCTTCAATGACTGTTCACAAAACAAAGCATTATTATATATATAACAAATATTTATCATAAAGCCTGATTTAATCAGAAGGCACAATTTATATATGCTCAATTTCTTCCTTTTTCTCGTAGTTATTATTGTTCTTCGTATCATATGGAGCTTTACAGTAGCAAATTGGAAAAACCATAAGCAGGGTGGGATGAAAATCAAATATGCCAGAATTGTTAATGGTTTCTTAAACCAAGACCCCAATACCCGTATTCTCCACCAATCGCCACTTTGTATTAAAATGGGAAGCAAAGGATTCCTTGGGGCAACTATTTTGATACTTACCCAAGTGTATGATGAGGTAGAAATCGAATGGGAATTTATAAGTCCAATATTGGGTAAGCATCAACTGAAATGGAAATTCCCGGATCACAGCGATCAGGATGCCATCTATGATGTTATTAACGAAGATGTGGGAGAGTATTCAAACCGGGTCTTGCAAAATTCCGGTATGCCGTTCGTGACTCCTTAGCTCAGCTAATCTGTATTGGTCCAGACCTGATCTTATATGCCAGAGAAATCACTTGGCTGGAAAAACTGCACTTGCTAACACTCGATGACTTAAGATTGCCTGCTTGAGATCTTCCTGCCCACACAGCTATCCTGCAACCTATGGGAGCCTTTGCCATGAAGATTTTTCGTGATAATCAAAAATTTCTCATCAGATAACGGCTCACTATGCCTAGCCGAAGGCTTCTCAAGTACTCCTTCATTGGCTACGAAAGCTACTCGCTGACAAGTGTGGTACACCTGAAACCGGGTCACCTGCCCCCAGCAGCAATTATACCGGGGCCAGCACTTGCCTGAACACATGCTCATACCCTAACAAGGAATTCTGCTGTTTTTCACTAAATTTGACGCTCAATCAGCTTGCATTCAGGGAGGGGGCAACCTCCAACGAAATATACACAATTGGCAGTGCACTAATGGTCAGAAGCAAAAAGTCAGGCCAGATTACATGTGAGCCTTGCAACTTGTCACACATATAACGTAGTATCTTCTACGTAAGCTGCAACCTATTCGGGTTCGGCCCCGTCAACGATTGTTGCCTGAACAGGCAGTTGCACAAGCATTGCGCTGAAGGTTTCTTCCGGCACATCTTTGGCCGGCGTGATGCTCCTGAAATCATAAACC
>JAUJON010000146.1 GCA_030447595.1 Thermosynechococcaceae cyanobacterium YX3bin19 | reverse complement strand
CACACCCCGAGAATACTGACGTCGTCTTATCACTCAGCCCCTTGTATCCGGTCTATATACTGCAAGCTTTTCGCGATAGAGGCACTCAGCTCCTGAGAAAACAGACTTAGCATTTGTACGTTTGCATCCTCCGCCAACGCACAAATTACTTCTCTATGATTTCCGGTACTCACGAAGCACTTGTAGGCCAATCCTCTCTGTTTAGCCGCTGTAACTGCCGGAGCTAGAACCGGATCCTGTTCGGCACCCATACTCGTTCCTTCGCTGCGACCTTTGGATTCAGGATTAACGTGGGCCAGAATGAGCTGTCCGCCCTTCACGCCTTGCAGCAAAAATATAGCCAGATTCAGGCATTGTCTAGCGGCTTCAGAGTCATTCATTGCCACCATTACCCGGTTGATATTCTTGACAAAGATGTCGTCTTTGACCAGTAACATTGGGCGAGGGGACAGCTGAAAAACGTACTGGCTAACCGAATTTCCGAGAATGGAACGCAGCCGCTTGAGGCCACGGGAACCCATAATAATCAGATCGGCATCAACTTCTTCTGCCACCCGGCAAACTTCATCTTTCGGTTCACCTTCTCGAAGGATGGAATTGACACTGGCAACCCGTTGGCGATCTAACAGTAAATCCTCCACCTCTGCGGCTAGAAGTTTAGCACCCTCTTGCAGTTTGGTTCGCATCGCCTCTGCGGAAGCCTGCGGAGGCACGACGTGCAAAACCGTGATGTTCGCATAGTGAATCGCCGGCAGCGCCATCAATGCCTTCAACATATCCTTAGAATGGCCGGTGCCTGAATCAGCTAAAAGAATTTTTTCTATCATTTTGATCACTCTGAAACTAAAATTACCTGGAGTCACTCGGGTGTTGCCAATTGACTCATGAGGCTCTTAACAGGTTTCTACCATGATCCGAACCCAGGGAGTTTAAAGATTCGCAATTGCTCCTGCCTGGTATCTTACTCCCACTCGATCGTACCGGGAGGTTTGGACGTAATATCGTAAACTACGCGGTTTACCCCTTGCACCTCATTGACAATCCGATTGGAAATTCTTTCAAGTAGCTCATAGGAGGGACGAGCCCAATCAGCGGTCATACCATCCTCACTTCTGACCAGCCGCAGCACGACAGGATAAGCATAGGTCCGTTGATCTCCCATCACACCCACAGTACGTATCGGCAATAGGACTGCAAAAGCTTGCCAAAAATCGTTGTAGAGATCCATACGGTTGATTTCCTGCCGGACTACGTAATCAGCATCCCGCAGAATATTGAGTCGCTCTGCCGTGACTTCCCCCAAAATTCGAATGGCTAATCCGGGACCGGGAAACGGATGTCGCCGGACAATTTCTTGCGGCAAGCCGAGGGAACGACCCACTTTACGAACTTCATCTTTAAAGAGTTTCCGCAGTGGCTCCACTAGCTTAAAACGCAGGTCTTTTGGTAAACCGCCGACGTTGTGATGACTTTTAATTTTGACCGCTACCCGCTCTCCGCTTCGAGGGTCAACATTGGTATCTGCTGATTCAATCACATCAGGGTAGAGAGTACCTTGAGCTAAATAGTCAAATGGGCCTAGGCGCTTCGATTCCTCTTCAAAAACCTGAATGAATTCATGACCAATTCGCTTGCGCTTTTCTTCCGGATCACTCACGCCATCCAGCCTCGCGAGAAAGCGATCGCGGGCATTTACGTAAGCAACCGGAATATGAAATTGCTCTCGGAACAGTTTTACCAGGCGCTCCGGTTCTTTTTTCCGCATGAAGCCTTGGTCAATGAACATGCAGGTGAGCTGCTCCCCAATCGCTTTGTACAGTAGAAAAGCCAGGGTAGAAGAATCAACCCCGCCGGAGAGAGCAAGTAGCACCCGTTTGTTGCCCACCTTGCCTCTGATTTCCCGAATGGCCTGTTCCACAAACGCCTCTGTGGTCCAGGTAGGCTCACACTCACAGATGTGGTAGACGAAATTGCGGATCAAGGCCAGACCACCCACTGAATGCACCACTTCCGGGTGAAATTGCACCCCGTAGAGCTGTCGTTCATGATGGGCGATCGCTGCACAAGGGGTATTTGCGGTATGGGCTAGCACCTCAAACCCGTTAGGCAGGCGAATCACCGAGTCTCCATGGCTCATCCACATTGTGGAATCGTTTTCCACGTTGGTGAGTAAGTCCGTCGGGTCATCAATCGTCAGGGCAGCCTTACCGTACTCACCCCGTGTAGCTCGCTGCACCTCGCCCCCTAGCTGCTGCACCATCAACTGCATGCCATAACAAACTCCCAAGACGGGAACCCTTAGATTCCAAATCTCTGGGTCGCAGGTAGGTGCTCCCGAGTCATACACCGAGTTAGGGCCTCCTGATAGGATGATGCCCCTCAGATTTAGGCTTTTCAACTGAGCGGCAGTGGTCCGGTAGGACAAAACTTCAGAGTAGACCTGGGTTTCTCGAATGCGGCGAGCAATCAGCTCTGAGTACTGAGAGCCAAAGTCGAGAATGGCAATCATCTGGCGGTTTAGTTCTTCAGGAAGCTCGCCAGAAACTGACGTTTTGTGGGGGCGTTCAGCTTGAAAGGTCACTGCGTCCGATCCTCTGCAGAAGCGCTAAGTGGGAAAAGCTGTTCTTGATAGACGCTTAGAAATTGCAATTTATCTCACTAAAAGGAACGATTAAAGGTTTATTTTTTATTAAGTCTATCGGAATTTTACGGGCAAAACCCGAGCTGTTTCCAGAATTCACCAGGTTAAATCAGCGCTTGCTGCAGCAGCTCGGTGCCAGTTGGGCTCGTGGTAATAATTTCTCGCTGGCGATCAAACAGTAGGCAACCCACTTCAACTCGCTTGTCGCTGTGCTTCAGGATGTAAGCCTGCGATCGCCCCTCAATCTGCTGAGAGAGGACACGATAAATTTGATTGACCCAACTGCTGCCGGTTGTCTTATCTAAGTGCCGCAACAAAGTCAGTGCAGCCTCCACGGTGGCACTGTGTAAGATCTCTTGCACAATAGGCAAGGGCAGCCCTAAGCTGGCAGCGTGGGCAGTGAAGATTTCCTGCCTACAGTCAGCAACCTGATGGTGAGTGTGAAAAATCCCACCCGCAAGCTTGATCAATTTACCGTGGTAGCCCAGTAGCAGGATTGATGTCACTCCCTGCAGGCCAGCTTCTACCAGCAGGGGGCCAATCCAGTTGGCAGTTTTCATCAATTGAACTGGCTTAATTCCTAGCTGCCGGCCAATATCCAGCCCATTTTCCCCCACACAAAATACAAGGCAGGGCCATTGAGCCGCTTTCTGCCGGAGTTCTGCACGAAAGTTTTCCAACTGCTGGGGCGCACTCAGGGGCTGCGAGATTCCCGTCGTTCCCAACAAAGACAGCCCTTCGACCACACCAAAGGCTTCGTTGGAAGTTCGCTGTGCCAGCGATCGCCCCTGTGGCAGGATCACCGTCACCTGGATTTTTTCACCCGGCTTGAGCCAGCGGCTGAGGTTCTCCTGGAACAGCTGCCGGGCATAGGCATAAATAGCTGGCTCGGGGTTGTTACTGCCTTGGTGCTTACCAATGCCTTCGCCTCCCAGCAGTAAAATAGGCTCTGTTTGATCGGCAGCGGCCTCTTCGACTAAAGCCCAGACCGGAGTATTCCGCGTCAGGTCAAGATTATCACCGGGGTCGCTGCGAGTAATCGCTAAAGCCGCTCCTGCCTTTAAGCCACTTACTTGCTCGATGGGAATCTCTATTGTTTGTGCCGGTACTACGAGATCCAGGGTGACAGCAGCTAGACTTTGAGACTGGCGCAACCACCGCAGCGCCGCGATCGCTGCCGCACAAGCAAAAACCGGCAGCGTGTATCCAGACCGGGGGGGAGGAGACATGGTCAAACCTACACCTGCACATTGACACTCATCCAACCAACCTAGGGGTATGGTTGGAGATTCTTTGAGTCACCCCAAAGATTTCCTGCTTCCAAGACCCTTGGCTAGGCTGAGTGACCCCAACCCCCGCTAGACCGTCTCCACAGGCATTTTCTACCACCCGTTGCCCACGGGCCGATATGACTTGAGCTGCGGCAATGTCTCTGGGCTTGGTTGAACCACACTCAGGACAATGATGTATTCGGATACTCAGGTCTTTTCGCACTTCAGCCCCACAATCAGGACACTCCGCAGAGGTGCCATAAGCATCAACCTTCTGGAAGTAAACATCCCGTTTCCAACACACCCAAGGCAATATCTGATTTGTGAACTGGCCCAGCCCAGCATCTAAAGTGTGTTTGCCCAACATTCCTTGAGCCATGATGCGGAAGTCCAGGTCTTCGACAAATATCATCCCCGCCTCATTGCAGAGGCGGTGAGCGAGTTTGAAATGCCAGTCTTTACGAGTATCAGCAATGCGTTGGTGAACTCTGGCAATATTCTGGTTGAGCTTCAATCGGTTAGCACTTCCCTTTTGTTTCTTCTTGAGCCTGCGTTGCAGCAATTTCAGCTTGCGGTGCAGTGCATTGAAGAAACGGGGACGCTTAACTTGCTCTCCAGCTGAAGTTGAAAGGAAATACTCTAGTCCAACATCAATGCCTACTGGATGACCGTGGGGCATCACCGCTGGCATCCCAACATCAGCCTTAAGGCTCAACAGTACAAAGTACCCTGATGCCTTGCGAACAATCCGAGCCTGTTTAACCGTAAACAGTGGAGGAATTGTTCGAGACCAGCGCACTCTCACCAACCCTAGTTGTGGCAGCTTGATACCCCAGTCTGAAACACAATTTTTCAAAACTTGCGGAAACACAAACGACCGCATTCTCATTTGATTCTTAAATCTGGGGAATCCCTTCCCTTGATCTTTCATCTGATCAAAGGAGCGTTCCAGCATCCTCAAAACCTGTTGCAATACTTGAGCATTGATGCTCTTGAGTTGAGGATTACCCGTCTTAGCTTG
>JAUJON010000145.1 GCA_030447595.1 Thermosynechococcaceae cyanobacterium YX3bin19 | reverse complement strand
CAGATATGCAGAGCCTTAGTGCTGAGGCGTGGGATAACGCCCTAGAGGACGATGACGACAAGGGGCAGGAAAGCTCCTAACGCCTCTCTTAGATGGTCCCGCACTATTTTGCGGGACCATTTTCTATTTTGTGGCTCTCACCACCCCCGATTACCTAACGCTCTTGCGGTTTAGGATACTTTCATTACAAAATACCCACTAATCAATTAGGCTTTTACCGGAGCATGTGTTAGAATATGTAGCAATCATTTTATTAAATCGGGAGGGGATACATACGTCAAAAGCGATACTTGGACATTGAAATTCTAGTGAGTTAGGTATCTTAGAAGTCGAATAATTTTAGAGAAAGGATTTTAGTAATGACGACCAAAGCACCGCAGATGTCTGCGACTGGATTTAGTGTAGCCGAGACAGAAAGAATTCTCGGGCTGAGCTTGAATGACGGCTATCGCCAGATAAAGCTAGGTAAGTTGAGAGCATTCCGCAATAGCCAGAACCTACTTAAAGTGACAGAGGCTGAGATATACCGCTTCATGCGAGAGGAACTGTAAAGACAAGAAAATCCCCCACATCCTCAGTGATGGTCAAAGTCAAGAGGACGCAAGGGATTAGATTGGAATATAATGAGTATAACTAATAATGATTCTTATGTCAATTCTCAAGGTAATAAACGCAGTAACCAACCGGATGTCGTGCCAGTTGAGACGGGGGAGGATTTGATGCTCAAAGAATTTCAGCCGGTGAAGTGGGCAGTACCTGGCGTGGTGCCAGAGGGCGTTACTCTCTTCGGCGGTCGGGAGAAAATGGGTAAGAGTTGGCTTGCTTTAGGTTTGTGCATCGCTGTTGCTACGGGGGGGTATGCACTTGGTAAGAAGCAAGTCGAGCAGGGAGAGAGCCTGTACCTATCGCTTGAGGACAACGAGCGTAGATTGCAGCGGAGGCTTAGGACTCTGCTACAGGATGAGGAGACTGACCTTAGTGACTTCCACTATTCAACCGAGTGGCTGCGTTCCGATAACGGGGGGATTGACCATCTTGACCTTTGGTTAAGCCAACACTCTGATTGCCGATTGGTGGTGATTGATACACTCAAGAGGATTCGTCCGGCGGGCGGTGGTAACAGAAGTTGGTACGACGTAGATTACGAAGCGATACAGCCGTTCGTTAACCTCGCCCACGACCACAATACCGCTATCGTTATCGTTCACCACTTGAATCAAAAGGATGACCACACAGACCCTTACGATGCCTTCTCAGGTAGTGCGGGGCTAACCGCAGCGGCAGAGGGGATATTGCTCTTGACTCGCAAGCGTGGTAACGCAGATGCGGTGCTACTAGTTGATGGTAAGGATGTAGAAGAAGGGGGAGAGTTTCCTTTGAGTTGGTCGCCAGAGGCTTGCACTTGGACCATCGCAGGAGGAGTCCAATACCTCGCTATGACCAATGAGCGGCAGAAGATACAGGACGCTCTACCCGACTACGGAGAGGCTGGAATAGGTCCGAAAGAGATTGCCATGAGTGCAGGAATGGAATACGAGAACGTACGTAAACTCATCGGCAAGATGGATTCAGATGGGCAAGCGAGCAGGGTAGGTTATGGGAAGTACACCAAGCCCTATATGGAGTCACACCAGTCACAGTTTCCTTCAATCCCCTTATCTATCGAGGCTAGAAGTGTGATGGGGGTTTAAGGGTGAGAGTCACACTAGTCACAGTAAGAAGTGTGAACGGTGTGACTGCTAGCTTTGGGGGTAGGTCACACTTCAAGATGGCTTATATATCGTTATTCAAGAGAAGTGTGAACGGTGTGACCTTAATTGAAAGCCGCTAAAAGTTGAGCATTATAAATGAGCAGGTTTTATCAATAGAGGTAGGAGGATTTGCTACACCTAATCGTTAATCCTGGTCAAACCTAATTATCATATAAAGGAGTATTTCAATGCAGACAGTACAATTTTTTCCGCCGCAAGAGCGTTTCGAGTCTCACTACCACGGCGAACCATACGATTCCCTATTGGTCATGGTGCCAGACCGTGTTAGTGGTAGCGGCTTCGCAAGCGATAAGCAGCTAGCCTACATCGCACATCTTGCAGGATTCACGCAAGAGCAGTTGCTCGACTGGTTACTGATTGCACGTCCCGTACTCTCACCAGAGCGGGCACATTGGTTGATACAGGAATTGAAAGCAAAGGCAATGTAAGCAGATGAACAATATCCGTAGTCTCGCTTGATCGCAGGCTATGGAACTAAGCCAGTCAGGACTAGGTTTTCAGTCCTTTTTTACTAGCTCTGACTAGCTTTAGAGCGTGTACTTTCGTCGGCGCACGTTCACTAACCAGTAGGAGTAATTTGGTGCCAGCTACTCCTACTGGTGTTTTTAGACGGGGTGTTTGGTGGTTCTCCTGCTAGGTCTTTTTATTACTTCTTCTACCTAGCTATCACTGACTGCCGACACCCCACATTTAAATAAGTAAATATACAGATTGGAGATTCAAATAATGACAGCACACAGCGACGCAATGCAGGAACTAATGGAGATGACTTCAGGAACCAGTGAGAGAAAAGTAGAACGTGAAAATAAGGTTCTGGCTCTCTCAAATCTAATGACCAATGAGCCTATGCAGAGGAGTGATATTCGTAAGGCTCGTCCAACTGAGGAGCCTGATACCGAGGACAAGGATTTAGAGATAGTGCGTAATGCCGTGGAATTATGGGAGCGTATAGGCGAAGTTGAGTTTAAAAAGCTTGTGCTAACTGTAACTTAACGGAACACCCTCTGATATTCAGATGGAGGCATCAACTAAGGACCGTGGGGCGGCTGTAATGAACTTGGCATCTATGGTTCAGGAGAATATGGAGAGGGGCATTAGCTAATGAATATGAAAAAGCTAGGCGAGTCTCTACAGAAGCGTACGCAAGATGTCGAAGGAACATTAAAAGACCTCGAATCAAAAGCCAAAGCACTACGGCAGAAAGCTGACCACAGGAGAAAGCTTGAGGCAAAAATTGAGGATATACAGGTCAGAATTGAGGACGGCTCTAGTAGGTTGGTCGGATTACGAGAGCAGTGGTCGGAGGCTGCTTGGAATGAAGATTGGAATCTTCAGGAGCAGTTGCAGCAAAGACGTAGGGATATTGAGGATGAGATTGCAACCCTAAGCCAAGACCTACAGGCTAAGCAAAATGAGCTTGCTGGCGTGATTGTGCCGGGGGCCGAGGTAGCCGAAATTTTGGTACTTGTGGAACTATTCCAGTTGCCTGACTACCAAGAGTTAATCCGAGCTATTGAGGATGATTTAAGGGATAAACAGGATGAGATTAGAGGTCGTTTGGATACTCTCAGAATCAGCACTATTCCTACCGAGTATTTTGACCAGGACCATTACGATACATTCCGCCACTCCCTGGACCCCTCACATCCTAGTGCTGAGATGAAAAAGCTAGTGGCCGTGTAAGCGTCACTGAGAAAACCTAATGGTGTGGCTCCAGTGCTGGTGTTGGCGGCTCTTAAAATTGATTGTCGTGGCTCTCAGCATCGGAAACTTAATGGTTTTGGTGGTGAAATTTCTATGAATCGAGCCTGGAAAGCTCGATAATCTCCTTTTCCAATAGGCCGGGGGCATATGTATCAATTGTGGCGTTAATCCAGTTAGACTCATAGTTTTTTCATACCCCCCCACAACCCCCCCCGCACTATCCGGGCATTTTTTCGGGGTGGGCCTTATCTAAGCGCAATGCAGCACTCTACAAACACCAGTTTGCTGCCCACATTTGATAACCAAGACGACTCGCAAGATTGCTGTTAATAGCAAATCATAGGCTATGCCGTGTTCGGCCCTATTCTGCATAGCTATAACAAGCACCATTCAGAGTATTTCCGATACCTATGCTGCTTTAGCACCATGCAGTAAACCACTGATTTAGTCTAATACCCTATGTAATATCACATTGTCTATAGATTAAGTATACAAATACTACACTGCCTGCATATGGTCATGGTCTAGTGTCTTGCAATGAGTTGACCATCAACAACTAAGACAATGATTAATGATTACTACAGTATCAACCCTTGATACAAACCACCCTTGTACACAACTACGTTACACAACTACGTTTTATACAGTACCCTTGCTCTGTGTACCAGCACTATACGACCATAGCTTTGTTTGTTTAGTTCGGTGGACCGAGCTTCACTTCACCAGAATCCAAGTGACTGATTGTGTATCGTCCGCTCACGTAGTTACTGCGGACCATGTGGACCACAGACGTACCTTGTGGTAGCACCCGACGTACATTTTCGGATGCCCACTCGTACTGTCGTCTAGCTACTTCTAACTGTCCCTGCAAATCACCTAATCGTGTGTCGTAACGTGCTCGGCTGTTGTTGTAATCTGTTAGCTCCCTCACGCTGTCGAACGAATCAGGTGGTGTGGGCTGAGTGTTCCTTTCCTCGAACTCGTTCACTGTTTCTGAGGCTTCGTTCCTTTTCCAGTAAGCTTCGACCAACTCGTTTAGCAGCCTCACCATCTGTTCTTCTGAGTACGGCTTTATTCGCTCTGTCATACCCACATGATAACCGTTACTGCTACAAACAAAAGGACCAACATCTCGCTACTGGTAGCGTAGAATATGGTCGTGAATCCTCCTGACCCACCAGACATTCACTCCTTTATGGAACAGTTTAATTCTGTCGCAGGCCACTTACCTGATATGCCAGATTGGTTCTGGAAAGGGATGACGGTGTGGGCAGTAGGCTGGGCTGTAGGCAAGAGCATAGAGTGGACGTGGAAGCATCGTGAAAAGATTGCGGAGAAATTACGACCAAGCCGCACACCTGTGTTGCTCTCTGGAACGCTTGAAGGCAAGGGCGGATTTGGAGGCACTATAACCGTCGGCAGCGAACGTCAGGTTTTATACGATGTTCGTTCTACGGTCGGTAGCGAACGTCAAGCCCTGTGGAACGTAGAAGCCTCAACACCACCTGAACGCCTGCTAGACGAAGGGTTAGAGTTGGTGTCTTGGTATCTGCGTCAAAGGTAGCCTCGACACAAACGAAAAAGGCACCGGAGCTATCTGCTCCGATGCCCTGTGATTAACTCCTTGCTGCTACCAGTGCCACTGCGTATATGTGCTTGCACCTATGAGCCTGATTACCTCTCTCTAGTACGTTTACCTTCCAATCAGGACAAGAGCAAGTCTCTTGATACGTTTGATGGTCAAGGCACACCGTGTAGTTTCCGCCACGACCATGAACTACGTACAAGTCACCGTGCCTAGTGACCATCCCTTTAGCAGCAAGCTCCATGCCCCTCTTGCATCTGCGTGATACCGCAGTATCCTTCAGTGTGTCCACAGTGTCTCCTTTAAGTCTCTGTGGTCCAGGCTCTAGGTAGTTCCCGCTACGCTAGAGCCATCTCTTTTCACGCCCTCAGTTTTCAAATCCTGCCAAGTAGCTGTATCTCTACGCCACACAAGCAGTCTAGCACGTTGTCACCTACATGTCACCTAAAATGTGGTACTATTTTATTGGTAAGCTAATCGGAATGGAGGTAAACGGTATCGCACTAAAGCAACTAAGAGAAGCTAAAGCGCTATCAATGCGGGAGCTTGGGCAGTTGAGCGGTGTTCACCACAACGTCATATGGCGTTTGGAGAATGGCGTTAGTGGTGCGCAAGGCAAGACAATAAGGAAACTTGCCGATGCTCTTGACGTCAAACCACACGAGCTAATCAGATGAACATAAGGATTAGCTGTGGGAGCGTATTAGGGTTGATAGCTCTGCTTTGGTTGATTGGTTGGGTATCTTATTCGTGCGGCGCATAAATTGGAAAGGAGGGTGTCAGCTTATACGCCAGTCTATGACAGTCTAAGTGCTGAGAATTGGTTGCTGTGGTAGGCGTTTGAATCGGAGAAAAAGGATAGACAAGCGGATTATGATTCCGCTGCTCTAACCGACTGAGCTACACCGCCACGCCTATGT
>JAUJON010000144.1 GCA_030447595.1 Thermosynechococcaceae cyanobacterium YX3bin19 | reverse complement strand
TGGTGAGTTTGAGCGCTTAATTGAGCAGCGAGGAGGTGTTATGAACGCAGCCACCAGCCAAGACTACACATACTACTATATGACGGTGGCACCGCAGGACTTTGCCGCCGCAGCGATCGCTCAAATCGATCTTGTCTTGAACGCTAGTCTCCCAGAGGCTGGTTTTGAGCGAGAGCGGTTGGTCATTCTAGAAGAAATTCGTCGGGCTGAAGACAATCCTCGCCAGCGGCTGTTCGAGCAGGCTATGAAGCTAGCCTATTGCAAGTTACCCTATCGTCGTCCGGTTCTCGGTCCAACTAGCGTGGTTGAGCAACTTACACTCCAGCAGATGCGGCAGTTCCATCAGAGTTGGTACCAACCTCAGTCCATCACCGCCGTAGTTGTCGGAAATTTACCTGTGGAACAGTTGATTCAAACCGTCGAGGATGGATTTGCAAATGTGCCACAAAGACAGTTACCAGCCCGGCCTAATTGGCAACAGGAGCCCCCCTTCTCAAGGGTTGTTCGTCAAGAAGTAGCTGATGAGCGGTTACAGCAAGCTCGCTTGATCATGCTTTGGCGGGTGCCAGGCTTAGGACAACTGGGGGAAACCTATGCTCTGGATATGCTAGCTAAAATCTTAGGCCAAGGACGCACCTCAAGGCTGGTTCAAGACCTACGAGAAGCCAGAGGGTGGGTGAGCAATATTTCTGTCAGCAATGTCACCCAAGTTCTTCAGGGACTGTTCTATGTTTCTGCCCAGCTCTCGCTTGAAGCCGTACCAGCAGTTGAAGCAGCGATCGCTCAGCACATTGAAGTACTGCAGACCGAGCAGGTCACTACTGCAGAGTTAACGCAGGCGCAAACCTCTACTGCCAACGGGTTTATTTTTAACAATGAAGCACCGGCAAATCGGGCAAATCTTTATGGCTATTACCAAGCGGCTTTGAAGGACCTGTCTCCAGCGCTCACCTACCCGGCGCGGATTCGAGCTGTGACCCCCGAGGAAATACAAACGGCTGTGCAACGTTATTTATCTGCCGATGCTTATGGGGTCGTCGTCTTAAAACCCATGACCAATTATTAATAATTAATTAGTCTGGCAATTGAGGGTTGGCCAAAGGGTGAGAAGCTCAATTTAGCAGCAAAATGGAGCCTTTGGAACTAAATAGGAATTACTATAGTCGATTTTTATCGTGGGGGCTGCTTATTCCTCTTTCTTAGATGACCCCCATAAATTTATCAAACTTTACTTTTTTGCTGAAAAAAGTAATCCAGAGCCGGGATCTTGACCGAGTTGCTGGAACGATCCAATCCTTTATGCAGTTGATGCCGGATCAACAGGTACCGCTTGTGGTCAGTCAGGCGATCGCCCAAATCGTCAACGAAGACCTGGAAACCTTTACCTGGCTGGCTAAGGCTACCTTACCTCAAACGACCCTGATTAAACTTGGTGAAGTCGCCACTCGCCTGGCTGCTGAACAGCTCGTTGCCCAAGGATTTGAATTCGGTAAGCACTTTACTGCCCATCCTGAAGGCGGCATGGTCGTAAATAAAGCCGCCCTGGATATTCTGCTGGAAGGGTTGCCACATAAAGTGCAACAGGCAGTGCAATCAATCAATTCCCCAGCTTAAACGGCAGATCTCTACGAGGACTTGACGCTAGCAATTCCAGCGTTTATCGCGCAACTTTACGGAGTGCTGCCTTCGCCTGACGCGCCCCTTCAGCATCTTCTTGCTCTTCATAAAGGTGGTGGGCCTGCTGCAAAACTACCAGTGCTTCCTGGAAGCGTCGCCGCTGCATCAGGGCGATACCTAGATTGTAGTGAGCACCAGCATCATCCGGTGCTAGTTCAACCACCTGGCGATAGGCAGTAATGGCACCCAGAGTATCTCCCTGCGCTAGCAAAATACTCCCAATTCCAGCTTGGGCTTCACCCAGTGTAGGTTGGGCCTTGGCAGCTCGATAATAGGCGTCCAGGGCTCCCTTCAAGTCATTTTGTTCCTGTAAAATTTCCGCAATTTGCAAGTTTACCTCTGCATTATCCGGCTCCAACGCTGCTGCTCGCTGTAGGGCGGTCAGGGCTGCTATCGGGTTGCCCTGAGTACTCCAAACCAAACCCAAGTTCGCTTGAATACTGGCAATGCCAGGAGCTAGAATTGCAGCTTGCTGCAGCGCTCTAATCGCCTCTAAGAACTTGCGCTGCTGCACCAGAATGAGCCCAATTCCTTCTTGGGCTTTCCAATTTTTTGGGCTCAACCGGGTGATCTGCTGATAGGCTGCCAATGCGCCGTCGTAGTCTTCTTGACGAATAAGAACGGTCGCCAACCCGGAAAAAGCAGCAACACTTTTGGGATCTAGTTGGGCCGCACGACGGTAAGCAACGGCTGCCCCTTGAACATCGCCAGCATGACCAAGGCTGTATCCAAGCGCATAGTGGAAGGCGGCATTTTGAGGCTCTAGGGCGATCGCTTTTTGATAAGCCCGCGCTGCTGCTGCAAAATCTTCCTGGCGGGTCTGGAGGTAGCCAATTGCCGAGAAAATCTGGGGATTCTTGGCATCTAAGTTAGCAGCTTGCTCATAAGCACGCATCGCACCGGCCCAGTTTCCCGACTTTGCCAACTTGTGGCCCTGGTTCAACAGGTTTTCCAGGGCAACTTGAGAGGCTTTCGCGGCAAGATAGACGCTTCTAGGAGCAGCAGAGGCATGAGGGTTAATAACCCCAAGTCCTACTAATAGGGTGCTAATCATCAACAGACTTTTTGGCACAGCATCACTCCTGGAAAAAATACAAAAAGCAAACTTACTTCATTTTTATTGATCTTGATGTTAAGACAAACTGCACTTTTTGCCCGCGCAACCCACAAGCAAGGTAGATAGGAATTATACTCAAGCCCTTTTTAGAACGTCAGTAATTTATTCCCCTCCCCTCGCTTTAACCCCAAAGCCATGAACCAAAAGATTAATAACACTGTCCGGAACGTTGCAATTACTGGTCCTTATTCAAGTGGCAAAACAACTTTACTTGAAAGTCTACTATCTGTAGCTGGAGCAATTTCCCGCAAGGGTTCTATTGCCGGGAGAAGTACTGTAGGAGACAGTGCTCCAGAGGCTCGCGATCACCAAATGAGTACTGAGGTGACAACGGCAAGTACTGAACACGGCGGTATCTATTTTACGTTCTTAGACTGCCCCGGCTCGATTGAGTTTGTCCAAGAAACCTACAATGTTTTAGTGGGTGTTGATGCAGCCGTCGTGGTTTGTGAACCTGACAGTGAGCGAGTGTTAGCCCTGGCTCCCCTGTTCAAGTTCCTGGACGACTGGGAGATTCCCCACTTGGTTTTTATCAACAAGCTGGACCGGGCAAAGACCGACTTCACTGAAGTGCTGCAAGCCCTCCGATCACTGTCTAGCCGTCCGTTGGTTCTGCACCAGTATCCTATTGGGCAAGGAGAACAGCTTCAAGGGTTTATTGACTTGGTGAGTGAGCAGGCTTACCAGTACCATCCTGGGGCTCCAGCGGATTTGATTCCCTTACCTGCTGTGTTACGAGAGCAAGAACTGGCAGCGCGGAGCGAAATGCTAGAGGTTCTGGCTGATTTTGATGACCATCTTTTAGAAGAATTAGTTGAAGACATTAATCCATCCCCAGAAGCGGTTCGGCGGGACCTGAAACTAGACCTGGGAGCAGATTTGATTGTGCCTGTGTTCCTAGGCGTGGCTGAGCAGGATTATGGCGTGCGGCACTTGTTAGATGCGCTCCTGCGAGAAGCACCGGAACCAGCCCTCACTGCAGAGCGACGAGGAATTTCCCTTCGGTCCAGTCCTCCCCTGGCCCAAGTACTAAAAACCTACTGGAGCCCCCAAGGGGGCAAACTTTCTCTCGTGCGGGTGTGGCAAGGGACACTCCAAGATGGCATGGAACTCAATGGCGTTCGCCTCGGGGGTCTTTACCGGCTTATGAGCCAGCAGCAAATGAGCTTGACGACCGCAACCGCCGGTGAAGTAGTTGCACTGGGACGACTCGAAGGCATCAAGACTGGGGATACATTGACGAATGCCCCAGCCTTGGCAGCACTGCCAAAGGCTGAGGTGGTTACCCCAGTCTTTGCCCTAGCAGTAGCCCCAGAAAAGCGGAATGACGAGGTTAAACTTAGTAGCGCTATGGCCAAGTTGCTGGAAGAAGATCCGGCCCTGGCTTGGGAGTACCGGGAAGGCACTCAGGAAATCGTCCTCTGGGGACAGGGGCAGGTACATCTCCAAATCGCTCTGGAGCGACTCCAGCGGAAATATAACCTGCCTGTCACAACACAGCCTCCCCAAACTCCTTACCGGCAGAGCATTCGTCAATCGGCTTCAGCCCACGGTCGCTACAAACACCAGACGGGAGGGCATGGCCAGTTCGGGGATGTACACCTGGCTATTCAACCCCTGTCGCGGGGAGACGGCTTTCGTTTCCACGAAACCATTGTGGGTGGAGTCGTTCCCCGGCAGTACATTCCTGGGGTGGAAATGGGGGTGCGGGAATTCCTGGAACAGGGTGTGCTGGGTTTTCCAGTGGTGGATATTGGAGTGACGCTAACCAGCGGTTCCTACCATACCGTTGACAGCTCAGAACAGGCATTTAAGCAAGCCGCTCGGATCGCTATGCAGGAGGGGCTGCCGCTGTGCAACCCCGTCCTGCTGGAACCAGTTGTGTTACTTGAGGTTTCCACACCCAGTGAATTTACCGCTAAAGTTTTGCGCCTCGTGAGTGGGCGGCGGGGCCAGATTCTGGGTTATGCAGCACAGCCAAACTGGGCAGGCTGGGATCAGGTGTCTGCTTACTTGCCTCAGGCCGAGATGCATGACTTGATTGTGGAGCTGCGATCGCTCACCTTTGGGGTAGGTTCCTTCCACTGGCAGCCTGATCACCTGCAAGAGGTGCCTGAGAAAGTTGCTAAACAAGTTCTCGCTCAGCGATAGTGACAATCTATAATCTTGCCACCAGCG
>JAUJON010000003.1 GCA_030447595.1 Thermosynechococcaceae cyanobacterium YX3bin19 | reverse complement strand
CCCGAACTCTAGTCTTGGGACGCTGGGCAATTTCGTTTAGTTCTGTTATGTTAGTGCCCCTCCAAGTTCGTCCATATGAGAAGAAAATATCCAGCCTTCTAACTGTCTTAAACATCCGCTTCCAGTCAATACCACGCTGGAAATCAGTAGTTACTGTAATGATCCCTGCGGATCGAACCTCTTCTGCCAATCTCGCTTGTGCCATTAGTTCTGCTAGAAATGCTCGCTTAGCTGCTAGTTCCCATAAAGTAGCAATTGTCACCGTAGAGACTAACAAAGCACCCAAGTCTCTTACAACAGCTTGAACGGGCGGAACAGATTTTAACTGCTGCCACATCTCAGAAATAAACAGAAAGAAAATGCCTGTTAGCAATGCAATTAGAGCTATAACTAGCGTCCGAAGACTTGTGCGTTCACTGTATAGATTAGGAGAAGGCATTTAATCTGATATAGAAACTTCACTCTCAACAAATATATCTGCTCTACTAACCTCCACCTAATCTTTCATTAATACACCGTAACCCCGGAATACTGCTCTACCGACAGCATTAGTGTGGCTTAGTGTTAAACACTGACAGAAAACCTACATGGACAGGACAGCCTCAGAATATAACTCAGTAGGCTAACTATCGATTGGACAGACAATGTATGTCTAATTACCCAAATCGGGGTGATTAGGCAGAAATTGTCTGTCTAACATTCCAAATTAGGAGGATTAGGCTGAAAGTTCGCAGTCTATCTGCCCTAAATGGGTGATCAGACTGAAGCTTGTCGGTACATTGTTCCAAACAGGGTAAATCAACTACAGCTTTCGGTTTATCTCCTAGCACGGCCATGTCTTCTACATGACAGGTCTGACTGCAAAACTGAAAAGGTCCTCCAAGCTCCACGCTTCAGTCTCTAGTCTGCAAGTCTCAAGCTCAGAACATCAAAGTCCAAACTTAGAACCTGAAAGCCCAAGCTTAGAAGATGAAAGTTCATGATTGGAACTCCGAACGTCAAGAAACACACTTGAGCATCCGAGAAAAAAGCTGGGAACTTTGACCTTCGACATTCGACCTTGGAGCACTGAGAAAAAAGATTGATGATTCAGCCTCAGAGCTACAATATCCGAGACTTAGGGTTGACTTAAAGCAAGGGAGGAGTGATTCTCCATCAGGAGAAGCTGCGCGATCGCGCTTCGAACAGGGAGGCAAGAACGGGGCGGTGATCGCACTGCCACCGTGATGCAATAGAATGAATGTACAGAAACATGTACATTAAACAATGTTGTCCTACGAAATTACCTCTCCTACAGAAGCTAGAAATAACTTTTTTGGGTTACTAGAGAAGGTGATCAAGAATCACCAAGTGTTTATCATCCATCGCCGAGAGGGGGAGAATGTAGCGCTGATTTCTGAGTCGGATCTCAGAAGTCTGGTTGAGACGGTTTACCTGCTACGAGCGCCCGAGAACGCACGACGCTTACTAGATGCAATTGAGGAGTCTCAATCAGGCAGGATTCAGCCGCAAACACTAGTGGAACTGCAACAGGAGTTAGAGTTTGGGCAAGAAAAAGCCGAAATCGGCTGATGTGGAGCCTGAGCAACGGGCCCGGCCCGGCTTTAGTTCTCGCTTCAAGGAAGACTTGGGATGGTGGTATAAGACTGATGTTGCCAAGGTAGACAAGATTTTTGACCTAGTTACAGCAGTAATGCAAGACCCGTTCCAGGGTATTGGCAAGCCAGAACCTCTGAAGTACCTGGGGACAGACCTTTGGTCTCGCCGCATCGACTTGCAACATCGATTGGTCTATCGAGTTACAAACGCTCAAATTGATTTTCTGGCCTGCCGCTATCACTACGATTGAGGTGCGCTCTCCTGGCCTCTGCCCAGCTTTCATACTAAAACGCCAAGCTTAGCTCTCAAAGACTTAGGACTTTTGCTTGCAGCATCGAGCTTAGAGCCTGGAACTTTAAGCTGAAAACTCAACTGTTCAAGCTCACAGGTGTAACCTATAAGCTTTAGGACGATCGCCGTTCCTCAACCGGGTAGTCCTAAAGATGTAAGGATAGGAAAGACGAAGCTATTGCAATCTCAATTGTTGTATGTCGATTTCTCTGCCTACCTGCCCTGCTTGTAGCTCAACTGGTACCGTCAAAATGGCAAAATCCATAACGGCAAACAGAACTTTAAGTGCCGCCAGTGCGGTAGACAGTTTGTGCAAGACCCACAAAACAAAATCATTGGACCAGACAACCAAAACCCTCATTGACAAACTACTCTTGAAAGGATTTCGTTAGCTGGGATTGCCAGAGTTGTTGGGGTCTCAGAACCTGCTGCAAAGCTATGTCAATGCTAAATATCAGAACGTACCACTTCAAGTGAAAGTGCAGGCTAAAAAAAGGGACGCTTAACCATTCAGACGAGATGTGGTCGTTTGTGGGCAACAAAGGCAACAAACAGTGGATTTGGCTGGCGTTGGATGTTGAAACGCGAGAAATTGTCGGGGTCTATGTTGGTCAGCGCAGTCGTGATGGCGCACAAGGATTATGGAATGCCTTACCTGCTGTGTATCGACAGTGTGCTGTAGCTTACACTCGATTTCTGGTCTGCTTATGATGACAGTATTTCCCAGCAAGCGGCATCAAAGTGTTGGCAAGGGGAGTGGCAAAACCAGTTATATTGAACGATTCAATTGCACCTTGCGCCAACGGGTATCTCGCTTGGTGAGGAAAACGTTATCATTTTCCAAGAAGTTGGAGAATCATATCGGTGCAATTTGGTATTTGTGCACCACTACAATGCATCCTTACTTGTTTAGGACTACCCCTCAACCGTTTTTCACATTAGCAACAAGTGAGCAAAACTACCATCACCTAAATATCCAGATCAGTCAGGTTGAGCTGTGGCCCATAGGTTTCAATAAATTCCCGCCGGGGAGCAACGCGATCGCCCATCAAGATTGTAAAGATCCGGTCAGCTTCTGCGGCGTCCTCAATTGTAATTTGCTTGAGAGTGCGGGTCTTGGGGTTCATAGTGGTATCCCACAATTGCGTTGGCATCATTTCCCCAGCCCCTTTAAATCGCTGAATATTATAGTTGGCATTGGCCGGGAATTCGTGCTCAACCAGGTTAGCCAACTCCCGATCGCTATAGCAGTAGTAGTGCGATCGTCCCCTGTTCGATTTTGTACAGGGGGCGGACAGGCAATGTAGACGTAGCCCTGCTCCACCATTTGCCGTTGGTAACGGTAAAAGAAGGTCAGCAGTAGGGTGCGGATGTGGGCACCGTCCACGTCTGCATCCGTCATGATGACGATCCGGTGGTAGCGCAGTTGAGAGGCGTCGAACTCCTCTCCTTTAATCCCCAGACCCAAGGCCATGATCAGGGCTTGAATCTCTAAGTTCTTGTAAACCTTAGCATCGTCGGTTTTCTCAATATTGAGGATTTTACCGCGCAACGGTAGGATTGCCTGGTTGCGGCGATCGCGTCCCTGCTGGGCACTGCCACCGGCAGAATCCCCGACGATGAAGATCTCAGATTCTCTAGGGTCACGAGAGCTGCAGTCTTTCAGCTTACCGGGCAGCGTCGAGGATTCTAAGACTGACTTGCGTCGTACTAGCTCTCGCGCCCGCCGTGCCGCTTCTGCTGCGTTAAAGGCTTGAATAGCCTTCTCCAAAACTGCATCGACAACACTAGGTTGGAAATCCAAGTACTCGGTCAAAACCTCCCCACGAGAGAATCGACAATGCCTCGAACTTCGGTGTTTCCCAGCTTCGTTTTTTGTTTGGCCTTCAAACTCCGGGTCCGGCACCTTGACCGAGATCACGCCCGTTAACCCCTCGCGGACATTTTCGCCCGCCAGGTTTGCCTCATGCCCTTGAGCTTATTGCGCTTGCGGGCAAAAGTATTCAGGGTCCGCGTTAGTACGGCCTTTAATCCTTCTAAGTGGGTGCCGCCATCAATGGTACGAATGTTGTTGGCAAATCCTAGCAGGTAATCGGTGTAGGCATCGACGCACCACTGCAAAAGCCACTTCCACCTGGACATTATTCCGCTCCCTTGGACGTAAATAATTTCCTCATGGATTGGCTGCTTGTCCCGATTCATGTAGGCTACATATTCGCGGATACCCCCGTCGTAGCGATAGGTTTCTACCTTCGGTTCTGCCTGGTTCAGCAAGTCCAGACGGTAATCTCGAAAGGTAATCTGCACCCCAGCATTTAGGTAGGCCAACTCCCGCAGCCGTCCCGCTAAGGTGTTGTAGTCAAATTCCACCCCGGTAGTAAAGATCTGCGAGTCAGGTTTGAAAGAAATCGAAGTTCCAGTCCGGGGCTGAATTTGGCTGAGCCGTGAGTTCAGTCACGGGAATTCCGCGCTCAAAGCGTTGGGTGAAGGTAGTGCGCTCTCGCCAAACCGTTGCTTCAACCCACTCAGAAAGGGCATTGACTACTGAAATACCGACACCATGGAGGCCACCGGAAACTTTGTAACCTCCACCACCGAATTTACCTCCGGCGTGCAGTACCGTCATCACCGTTTCAAAGCGGATTTACCTGTATGAGGATGCACATCAGTGGGAATACCGCGCCCGTCATCAGTGACACTGACGGAGCCATCGGCATTGAGATCAATTTGGATCTGACTGCAGTAGCCGGCTAGCGCTTCATCAACAGAATTGTCTACAACCTCGTAAACTAGATGGTGAAGTCCTCGGGGGCCGGTTGTACCAATATACATCCCAGGCTGCTTACGAACGGGTTCAAGACCTTCCAGAACTTGAATCTGGTCAGCACTGTAACTGGTTGTCATAGAGGTTGCATTGTAGTAAAAGGGCGTGAAACCATCTTCAGCTTCAAAAAGCTTAAATCATGTCAAAATTTTAACACAAAAGGGTTGTGAGCGATTTTAGAGGGGTTTCAAGCGAAAATTTGCATAGGGTTGGACTGGCCTTTAAGTTTCCATTAGGACAGCAGCAATTCTCCTGATATCAGGCGCATTGCTCAAAGATGTTCTGTGTTGGGTGAGAGCGGTAGAGCTGAGCTGCGGTGTACTGCTATGAAAACCGCTGTGATCGTCATTTGTGGTCCCACAGCAACGGGTAAATCAGGGCTGGCAATCACCCTAGCGCAGCGTCTGGGTGCGCCAATTCTCGTGCCGATTCTCGTCAGGTGTACCGGGATTTTGACATTGGCACCGCTAAACCCTCTATTCAGGAGCGCCAACAGGTGCCCCACTACCTCATCGACATCTGTGCCCCGACGCAGACGTTAACACTGGCAGAATACCAAGAGCAGGCTCAAGACTGGATTGCCCAGTTCCACCGTCAAGGGATGCTGCCGCTACTTGTCGGCGGTACAGGTCTCTATATCCGCTCTATCGTCCAAGGGCTACAAATTCCCCCAGTTTCGCCTCAACCAGAACTGCGATCGCAGCTGCAAGGTTTAGGACAGGCTCAGATCTACAGCTGGTTGCGGCAAGTGGACCCGGTCGCTGCCGAGAAGATTCATCCACGCGACCAAGTGCGGACCTTACGAGCCCTGGAAGTATTTTATGTGACTGGTTCTCCTATGTCCCAGCAGCAGGGGGAGCGGAGGCCGGGATATCCCATTCTCCATCTGGGCCTGGACTGTCCTGAACCGGACGCCTTAACCCAACGCATTCAACGTCGCACTGAGCAGATGTTTGCAGCAGGTTGGTTAGCGGAAGTGGAATCCCTTTGCCAAAAATATAGTTCAGAGCTTTCTATCTTCAATACGCTGGGCTATCGAGAAATTAAACAGCACCTGTTAGGGGAAATCTCTTTAGCACAAGCGCAAGCACTGACTGTTCTTCACACCCGTCAATTTGCCAAGCGCCAACGAACTTGGTTTCGGGCAGATTCCCAGATTGAATGGTTTGATGCTAACCATCCTAGTTTATTGGACATGGTATGGCAGCGAGTACAGGATTTTAGCTAAGCCCAATGAATACAAAAACCGAAATTCTAGCTTTCATTTCTGTAACTGTTAACCTATTCCTTCTATGCCTTGGAATTTTGGTTGTTCAAAAGAAAGGTGGATTACCTTACTTAATCCGTAAGGCTCTTTTGATAAAAGGCACCCATTATTCGGCCAAAATAAACTCGTATAATTCGTTCTACTATCGGCATAGAAGCAGCCAGTTTCAGATACTTTCAAGGTCTGGTTCTAGCATTTTATTTTTAGGGGATAGTTTAACCGATGAGTGCGAATGGACAGAACTCTTTGAAGATCCAAGGATTAGAAATCGTGGCATTAGCGGTGATACAACGGATGGCATTCTAGCTCGTTTGTCTCAGGTAATAAAACATTACCCTGAAAAGATTTTCCTCATGATTGGCATCAATGATTTGTTAAATGAAGGTAAATCTCCAGTACAAATATCTCAAAACTATAGAATTATCCTTGCCAGTATTCAAAGGGAGACACCAGCAACGCAGGTATTCATTCAAAGTGTGCTACCTATCAATAATCAACTGTATGGAATGCCCCTCGACAGCGCCAAGGTCACTGAACTGAATGCCTATCTCCAAGAGCTGGCAAAAGAATTTTCGTTTTCCTATATTGATTTGTTTACTCATTTATCAGACAGGCAGGGCCAATTAGATGCTCGTTATACCCTTGATGGTGTGCATCTAATTGGTCCGGCATATTTGCTCTGGAAGACGGCTATTGAAAAATATATAGATGGAGAATCTCACTAGCTAGGAGGTTTGAGGGGGCGATCGCTTGGCTCAAGTCAAAAATTTCTCAAAGATCTGATATGTTTTTTCGGCTCGTTCGACGCTTTTCCACTGCGAGTCTGCTGTTTCACCTGCTTCTATTAGGAGCTAGTGGCATCTTCGTGTATCAAGTTTCGCCTTTAAGAGACCCAACTTTTCAGCCTGAGAGTGTAAATGCAGGGTCGCGAATACCCTGGCTACAGGGGGTGAATGATGAACATTGGCTACTGGGGGCTGCCATCCTTGCAGCTCTGCTTGCGACCAATCTCACTCTCGTCCTCTGGCAATGGTACTCACCACGGACCGTGAATATAACTGCTTACTGGCAGCAGTTGTCTAGGCAAATTATCCAGCTCATGGTTTTCATCTACTGGGTTGGAATATGGGGGGTACTTTTTGGTGCCCTCTGGTTCCTATTCCTGCTTTACCTACTACAGCAGTGGTTGGTTGACTAGGTACTGGAGCGGATAAAATTATCCACTCAAACCAGCTACCGTGTAGCTTACGGTACAGACTCCCTGCGGCGATCTCGCTAGGGTAAGTTTCAGATTTAAAGGCGGCTTCATGCTTTTTTGGTTAGTGCTTCCCTTGAGGAGGAGCACCTAGCTGAGCTGCGAATTGACAGCCGCGCTCGTTGATCGCTATAGGAATTTTCAGCTGATGTCTTCAACGTCCTTCAATAAGCAGTACAGTGGCACGCACCTGGCTCAGTCAAAGATGCCGGATCTTAAGGAGCAGGCCAAAATCCAGGTAGAAGATGACTCTCCTGCACCGATGTTGAGCGAACGTACTGGGATGACTGTAGAGGTCCTCAAGCGAGCATTGATCGATAACCTTTACTACATCCAGGGCAAGGCTGAGATCTTTGCCACTCCCCATGATTACTTCATGGCCCTGGCCCATACCATTCGCGATCGCCTGCTCTACCGCCGCATCAAGACGGCACAAACCTACCTGGAAAAAGACGTTAAAGTCGTTAATTACTTGTCGGCAGAGTTCCTCATTGGCCGACTGCTGAGCAACAATCTGATTAACATGGGGCTCTATGAACCGGTTCGTCAGGCCCTGGAGGAAGTGGGGCTGAGCCTGGATGACTTGATGGAGCGGGAAGAGGAGCCGGGCTTGGGCAACGGTGGCCTGGGACGGCTCGCCGCCTGCATGCTAGATTCTCTGGCAACGCTAGAAATTCCGGCGATGGGTTATGGCATTCGCTACGAGTTTGGTATTTTTAATCAAACAATCCAAGATGGCTGGCAAGTCGAGCGTCGCGACGAGTGGCTGCGGTATGGCAACCCCTGGGAAATTCCCCGTCCCGAGTATCGGGTAAAAGTGAGCTTTGGCGGTCGTACAGAAGCCTACACAGACGCGCAGGGTCGTTATCGGGTTAAATGGATTCCCGAACGGCAAGTCTTAGGTACCCCCTACGATACGCCTGTACCCGGGTACAACAACAATACGGTCAATAAACTCCGTCTCTGGAGTGCCCGGTCCGGCGAGGAGTTCAACTTTCAGGTTTTCAACACCGGCGACTACACTCGTGCTGTGGCCGATAAAACCTTCTCAGAGAATATCTCAAAGGTTCTCTATCCCAACGATAGTACCCCCCAAGGGCAGGAACTGCGGCTGGAGCAGCAGTACTTTTTTGTGTCCTGTTCCATCCAGGATATTATTCGTCTTTACCTGCGGAACCACGATACCTTTGACACCTTTCCACAAAAGGTAGCGATCCAGCTGAATGACACCCACCCATCTATCGGCGTTGCCGAGCTCATGCGGCTGCTGGTGGATGAGTACCTGGTGGACTGGGAGCAAGCCTGGAAGATTACCCAAGCAACCTTCGGCTATACGAACCATACCTTGTTGGCGGAAGCCCTGGAGCGCTGGCCAGTGAGTTTGTTTGGGCGTCTCTTACCCAGGCACTTAGAGATCATCTACGAAATCAACTACCGGTTTCTGCAGATGGTGCGAGCAAAGTATCCCGATGACGAGGCGCAAGTAGCTGGGCTATCGGTAATCGGGGAAGCGCCTGTGAAGCATGTGCGGATGGCACACCTGGCTTGCGTTGGCAGCCACTCGGTTAACGGCGTAGCGGCACTGCATACGGAGCTGCTGAAGCAGCAGGTTATGCCAGATTTTTACAAACTTTGGCCTGAGAAATTCACGAATAAGACGAATGGTGTCACCCCGCGTCGCTGGCTGATGTTGAGCAATCCCCGGCTTGCCGGACTGATTAGCGAGAAAATTGGCAACAACTGGATTAAGCACCTGGAGGAGCTCAAGCAGCTGGAAGCCTTTGCGGATGATCCCGAATTTTGCGATCGCTGGCGCTCGATTAAGCAGGCCAACAAGCAGCAGTTAGCGGCTTATATTGAGCAGCACAATGGCATCAAGGTGAATCCAAATTCCCTATTTGATATTCAAATTAAGCGGATTCACGAGTACAAGCGCCAGCTTCTCAATGCTCTATATGTAGTCACGCTCTATAACCAGATCAAACAGGACCCAAGCATTGATATCTTACCCAGGACTTTCGTTTTTTCTGGCAAGGCTGCACCCGGCTACACCATGGCTAAACTGATCATCAAGTTGATCAATGCCATCGCCGAGGTCGTGAACCATGACCCGGATGTTGGCGATCGCCTGAAGGTGGCATTTCTGGCAAACTGCTCCGTGTCTCTAGCTCAGCAGATCTATCCGGCAGCCGATCTCTCCGAGCAAATCTCAATGGCTGGAAAAGAGGCCTCTGGCACCGGCAACATGAAGTTTGCCATGAATGGTGCCTTGACCATCGGTACCCTCGACGGGGCCAATGTCGAAATCCGGGAGGCTGTAGGCGCCGAAAACTTCTTCCTTTTTGGTCTCACAGCCGATGAGGCCTATGCCCTCAAGTCCCGAGGCTATAACCCGCAGGATTACTACAACAGCAATGCAGAACTCCAGGCAGTGATAGATCGCATTGCCAGCGGCCACTTGTCCCATGGCCTACACGGTATCTTCAAACCAATTGTCGAATCACTGTTGTATCACGACCAGTACCTGAACTGCGCCGACTACCAGTCGTATATTGACTGTCAAGCGCAGGTCGCTACCGCCTACCGTGACCCGGCGAACTGGACGCGGATGTCCATACTTAACGCCGTTAACATGGGCAAATTTTCCTCAGATCGGACGATTCAAGAGTACTGCCGAGATATTTGGCACGCTGAACCGGTCAACATCATCCTGGAAACCTGCCGCCAAGAAGCAGCAGGGTTGCCAGCGAAAAGTCAATCCGTACCGGTTTAAGGATTACGGCACCTCTAGTGAGACGCAGTAGCGCCAAAGCCAGTGGGAGAACTAGAGCCAGACTTGGTAGCTCCCTGAAGAGAAGTGGTGCTAGCCTACCGGTTCTAAGTAGGACCGCGCTACTGCGCAGTCTTGATCAATTTGCGCTTTCAAATCCTCTAAGGAGTCAAACTTCTGCTCAGGCCGAAGGAACTGTACTAGATGAACGACCAAAGTCTGCGCGTATAAATCTCCTGACCAATCAAGTAGATGTACTTCCGCTGTCTGGTTGAGACCATTGACTGTGGGACGACAGCCCAAATTCATCACCCCAATCTGCTCCGACTCCAGTAGCGGACCTTGAACTCGCACACCGTAGACCCCTTGGCGAGGTAAAAACTTTTCAGCAGGAAGCTGGAGATTGGCTGTAGGAAAACCAAGGGTTTGACCGAGTTGCTGGCCTAGGACTACCTGGCCCTGCAAGCTATAGGGTCGGCCCAGTAACTGATTGGCTCGCTGCACGTTACCCTGCAGCAGGGCTTGGCGGATTGCTGAACTGCTAATCCGCTCCCCTTGACAAGTCTGGGGGGAGACAGTGGTTACCTGGATACCATAAGTAGCCGCGATCGCGTCTAAGTCAGCCGCAGTCCCTGAGCGCCGGTAGCCAAAGCAAAAATCAAAGCCAACACTGACGCGTTCAACCTTCAACTGCTGAACCAGGATCTCCTCAACAAACGCTTCAGGGCTCAGGCAGGCTAGCTCCCGGTCAAAGGGTAACAGCACCAGTTGTTGCACACCCATGGCTTCCAAGAGCCGATTTCTCTCGTCCAAGGGCGTCAGCAAGGTACGGGACTGGCCGGTAAAAAAAACTTGTGGGTGGGGGTTAAACGTAACGACTGTTGCGTAGCCGTCGTACTTTGATTTGCCTGACTTAGCCTGCGCCTCTGCGGAAGAGACTGTTTTTCTCTAAAGAAACTGGATGTTGGTTCCCACCTGGACAGATCGTTTGTATCACCTGTTGATGCCCCCGGTGGATGCCGTCAAAGTTACCCAGGGCAACAGAGGTTGGTGTTAGAGCATTGGCTAAAGAAGAAGTGACCCACACAGGTTACATTGTGCCACAGGTTTACAGCGATGGAAGCGTTCTCGGTGATTCCCCACCCATGATTGAGCTCAAACTTACTAAGTTTCCTAAACGTTTAATTCGTCGAGCCCAATCCAGGGTAATGCATTTTTACAGTGAGTCGTTTGAGTGCTAGTCCATTCAGTTAAGGTCTCCAGCCCTGAGGCGTAGGTAAGGTTGTACTTTAAAGGTGTCACCGTAATATAGTTTTTACGAATTGCTTGCACATCCGTAGGAATCATTGGGGGCGAACCTGAGGCAGTTTGCTGCTCTATTTCCTCCAGCACCTCTCCGGCCAGCCAGTAGTAGGTTTTCCCCCTGGGATCGACCCGTTTTTCAAAGACATCGTAGTAGCGACGAACGCCTTGGCGGGTCACGGCAACCCTGGCAATGTCATGTAGCTCCAAAGGTGGCACATTAATGTTTAGCAGCATCACCTCTGGTAACGGGAATTTGGCTAATTGAGCCAGTAGAGTTTGGGCAAATTGGGCAGCAGGTGCAAATGCCTGGGAGGAAAAACTGGCGAGGCTGAAAGCTAGACTTGAGATGCCTTCAAGCACTCCTTCCATAGCGGCTGAAACGGTACCCGAGTAGAGCACATCGGTTCCTAAGTTAGGGCCATGATTTATTCCAGACAGAACAAAATCGGGCGGACTGTCCAGTAATGCCCCCAAGGCTAACTTGATGCAGTCGGAAGGTGTACCGGAACAGGCCCAGGCTTTAACCGCTGGATCAAAAATAGATTCCATTCGCTCAGCTCGAATCGGCTTGTGCATGGTTAAACCGTGGCCAGTGGCTGAGCGCTCTCGGTCGGGACAAACTACGGTCACCTCATGACCTGCTGCAGCAAGCGTGTTGGCTAGACTACGAATGCCCAACGCAAAAACACCATCATCGTTACCAATTAAGAGTTTCATAGGAAGTTCTGGTTAGCAATGAACTCACTAGCCTAGGCTACAATACAGCAGTTTTACGACCTCCGCTCATGGGTAGACGGTTGGTGATACTCGGTAATAATCCTTCTTAGGCTAGCGAAACCGTTATGCAATTCGAGATTACACGAATTAGAAAACTGCTGTAAACTCAGTATCTCTGAAATAAACTAGCAATAGACGGCTAATCATCTAGCAGTCATCCTCTTTGTTACTGGACTGATTAATCGCATGACTACTCAGCAGGTGGATCTTGAAGCCCAACTGGCGCAGCTCCAACACTCAGCCCAAGCGGCGATCGCCAGTGCCGATACGCTAGAGCAGTTAGAGCAACTGCGCGTCAACTACCTGGGTAAAAAAGGTGAGCTTTCTCAAGTACTACGGGGTATGGGTAAGTTAGATGCAGGGGAGCGGCCCCGAATTGGGGCTCTAGCCAACGAGGTTAAAGAGATACTCCAAAGCGATCTTGATAGCAAACGTGTCGCTCTCCAAACGGCTCAGATTCAGGCTCAGCTTGAGGCAGAGACTCTAGATGTCACCATGCCAGGATTCTACCGTCCTCAAGGGCGTGTTCATCCCCTCAACAGTACCATCGACCAGGCTCTGGATGTCTTTGTCGGTCTCGGCTATACCGTGGCTCAAGGACCGGAAATGGAGACCGAATACTACAACTTTGAGGCCTTAAACTTCCTAGCCGACCACCCAGCCCGGGACATGCAAGATACCCTCTACCTTTCTGACGGGAATCTCCTGCGGACCCATACCTCTACCGTGCAGATTCGCTACATGGAAGAAAACGAGCCTCCGGTGCGAATTGTCGCTCCCGGTCGCTGCTACCGCCGAGATACTGTGGATGCAACGCACTCCGCGGTCTTCCATCAGGTTGAGATTTTAGCCGTTGATGAGGGATTAACCTTCACAGATCTCAAAGGCACAATCAAGGTATTCCTGGAGGAGATGTTTGGTGAGCTACCGATCCGGTTCCGGGCCAGCTATTTCCCCTTTACTGAGCCCTCCGCAGAAGTGGATGTTCAGTGGAAAGGCCGCTGGCTTGAGGTATTGGGCTGCGGTATGGTCGATCCCAACGTGCTGAAAGCTGTCGGTTACGATCCAGAGATTTATACTGGTTTTGCCGCTGGCTTTGGGGTTGAGCGCCTGGCAATGGTCTTGCACCAAATTGATGACATCCGCCGCCTGTACAGCAGCGACCTCCGCTTCCTCCATCAGTTCCAGTGATGCGCTCCTCCAATAAGGAGCAGACTTAAGGCGATGGAGTTGGAGCGTAGGCCGCCGCAAAGTGTAACAAACTGTCGAATCCTACCCGGTGACAAAATTCACCAAAGCTTTCTGGATCAACCTGATGCTGCTGTTCCTGCTTGAAGTAGACCAACAAAGGCTCCAGAGTTGCTTCTAGGTCTTCCAGCTTCATGTTTTCGAGGTACACTTCTGCCAGGCGCGTTTGATGGGGCGTCCCGCCCAGCCAAAGCTGGTAGGCATTCGGTGCTTTGCCAACCAAGCCGAGTTCCGCCAGGTAGGGACGGGCACAGCCATTTGGGCAGCCGGTCATGCGGATGATAAAGTGCTCCTGGTCTAGACCTACCTTGTCTAAGAGCGTCTTAATTCGCCCTAGGATGCTGGGCATGACCCGTTCTGATTCTGCGATCGCCAGACCACAGGTAGGCAAAGCAGGGCAGGCCATGGAGTAACGAACCAAGGAATCTAGCTCTGACTCCATCGTCACACCGCAGCGATCGAGAATTTTTTGGATTTCCCACTGCTGTTCAGGTTCAATGTCACACAGCAGCAGGTTGTGATTAGGCGTCAGCCGAATTGGCAGGGTAAACTGCTCTTCAATTTCGCGCAGAGCAGCTTTCAGCTGCAGGGAACCCTCATCTTTAATCCGACCATTCTCAATAGAAACACCAAGAAATAACTTGCCATCCCCCTGTTCATTCCAGCCAAGGAAGTCCATATACTTAAATTCTGGCAGTGGCTTGAAGGGTTCCAGGGATTTACCAAAGTAACCTTCCACAACCTCACGGAACTTATCGACGCCCCAATCCTCGATCAAGTACTTCATGCGGGCGAGACGCCGTTCTGTGCGATTACCATAGTCGCGCTGGGTCGCCACAATTGCCTTGACTAAGTCGTAGATATCCTCTTTTGCGACATAACCAATCGGGTCAGCCATCCGGGGGAACGTTTCTTCTTTATTGTGCGTACGTCCCAGGCCACCACCTGCTAGTACGTTAAACCCCTCTAGTTCTCCTTGCGAGTTGGTGAGCACCACCAGCCCTAGATCCTGAGAGTAAATATCTACGGAGTTATCTCCAGGAACAGTGATGCTGCATTTAAACTTCCGGGGCATGTAGTGCTGCCCATAGATAGGCTCCTTGCTGCCCTGGACAATGCTGCCGTTACCACCCTGTTGGCGAGCTGCTGTGATTTCTGGATTCTCCTCAACGGTAATCGCCTTCTCACCGTCCAGCCAGATCTCGTAATAGGCTTCAGTTTGAGGCCGCAGCAGCACAGCAATATTATGCGCATATTCCTGGGCGTATTGGTACTCTGGCCGACTTTTATAAGGCGCAGGAGGAGCCATAACGTTCCGGCTGACATCACCGCAGGCACTGAGGGTAGAACCCATGTTCTGAATGATGGCGGCGATCGCGCTCTTGAGATTGCGCTTCAAGATACCGTGCATTTGAAATCCCTGGCGCGTTGTCACCCGCAGGGTATGGTTGCCATACTCCTCTGATAACCGGTCCAAAGTCAGATACAGCTGGGCCGGCACAAATCCCCCTGGATTGTGGGTGCGGAGCATGAACTGGTAGTCTTTCTCCTGGCCCTTGAGGCGATTATCCCGGTTGTCCTGCTGGTAAGAACCGTGGTACTTCAAGATCTGGACGGCATTCTCACTAAAGTGATTGGTGTCCTCTAGAAGCTCCTCTATCAAAGGTTCACGCAGGTAGTTACTGCGCTCTTTAAGAGCTTCTAGCTTAGAAGGCTTTCGGTTAGCGGGAGTTTGAGTAGGTGTTTTAACCATAGGAACTGTTGCTCAGGACAAAAGGGGGATGACGAAAGCTATCTTCAGCCGCCTGTTATTAAGAGGTGGCTCAAAGTCCAGTAATCCGGTCGGGATAGTGATCAATCAGTTTTGATTCTAACACTCCTAACCTGCGGCACCGGCAACCAGATTTTGCCAGCGATCGCGATCGTGGCGGGCATCAAAGTCAAGCAGCGGCCCTTTGGGACAATCCGGGTCGGGTTAATGTTGGTGTGGCTCTTGTAGTAGTGCCGTTTAATGTGGTCCAGATTACAGGTTTCCTTTACTCCCGGCTGCTGGTAAAGGTCCTTCAGGTAGTTCCATAGGTTCGAATAATCGACAATCCGGCGCAGATTGCATTTGAAGTGCCCATAGTAGACGGCATCAAAGCGCAACAGTGTCGTAAACATACACCAATCTGCCTCGGTAATCTGGTTTCCACAAGGTAGCGCTGCTGTGAAAGTACTTCTTCCCAGTGATTCAGGGCTTGGAATAGTTCTGTCACCGCTTCTTCATAGGCTGCCTGAGTGGTGGCAAACCCAGAGCGGTACACGCCGTTGTTGATCGGGCTGTAAATGGCGTCAATCGTTTCATCGATGGCATCTTGCAGCTCGGGCGGATAAAAGTTCACACCTGGCTTGGCAAAGTCGCCAAACTCGGTATCAAACATCCGAATAATGTCACGCGACTCGTTGCTGACAATAGTGCTAGTTTGCTTGTCCCAAAGCACTGGAACTGTAACCTTGCCGGTATACTGCGGCTCAGCTTTCGTATAGATATCTCGGAGGTAGTGCGAATGATTTACAGTATCAAGAATGCAGCCCTCTGCCCTCAGAGAAAACCCACCCATCTCTATCAATTACTGCGTCAACAACTGAAAGACCGATTACATCTGTCAGTCCTTTTAACTGCCGCATGATCAAGGTTCGCTGGGCCCAAGGGCAGGCTAAAGAAACATACAGGTGGTAACGATCTGGTTCAGCCGGAAAGCCACTGAGCCATCTGCGCTGATCCAGTTGTGGAACTTCGTCGGGGTCCGATTAAACTTTCCTTGGGAGTCTCGATCTTTCTCCTCGTTGACCCATTCCCCCTCAACCAGCATCCCCAGTGGCATAGTTAGCTCCTTTTAAGATGTTGACCATCTGTACCCAGCAGTAGAAAGTGCTGACAATTATTGACACCGATCTATAGCCTAACAATTAGCAAGTAGCTATGCAGGAATTGAAGCGCCTGTCTACCTTCTGCCTGGAACCTCCGCAGACAAGTGCCAGCAGGTTTAAGAGCTTTCGCTTTTTGAGATTTCAATCGTCATCATCGTCATCATCGTTATCCCGGTCCCTATGCCGTCGATGCTCATAGTCGCGGTCTCTATACTCCCGATCTTTATCCTCATCATCGCGGTCCCTATAGCCCCGATCGTTCATCCCGGTATCTGTACTCCCGCTCGTCATCGTTATCTTGATCTACGTAGCGGCGCTCCTCATCTCGGTCTCTGGATTGATACTGCCGCTCTTCATCATCATCACGGTGCCTATACTCCCGGTCCTCATCGTCCGGTACCCGGTAGATTCGTGTTCCTCGCGGTCTCTATAGCGGCGCTCCTCATCTCGATCTCTGTAACGACGCTCGTCATCTCGGATCTCTGTACCCACGATCGCCCTCGCGATCGCCGCGTAGACCTCGGAACAGATCATCAATACCCATAATGCCCTCCTACAAGCGCCTGCCTGTGAAGACTGGTTTACTCTTGTAGTCTTTCACAGGGGCTGGGACTGTAAATCTTCCAGCAGGTACAAATGTGGGGAAAGAGGACTCAGTAGCTGTTGCTCATTCCCCTAGGGGTGATTGATCAGTTCTTAGCCTTAGCCTTGCCTATGACTCAGGGCAAAGAACTGATCAACACTTCACAGACAACGAGGCTCAGCCGTCTTACCTTTCAGAAACACTTGCCTCAAGCCCCAAGTCTTCCTTTAGATTCAAATTTTGTTTGAATTCATTGATCAGCCCGCCATTGAGCAGAATTTTCACCTGACGAGGGCTGACACTATGCGTCATTGAATAGGTGAGTTCTTTTGTTTTGTTTTTTACTGAAATGGGGCTTTCCTTCTGTCAATGCACTCCGTAAGCCAATGATCTCCAGTCGTCACCTTGGTCGATGGTGTCGTAGTCTTCCGGGTTGACAAACTCTAGAGGCATGACGCCGAAGTTAACGAGATTTTGCCAACCAATCCGAGCGTAGGATTTAGCTAGCACAGCCACCTGTCCTAGATATTTGGGTGCGATCGCAGCATGCTCTCGGCTCGAACCCTGGGCGTAGTTATTACCGGCAACGACAACGTGACCCCGTATTTTTCTTGAGCTTCTTTAGCTCGCTGCGAAAAAGTCTCGTCAACCACGGAGAAAACAAAATCACTGATCCCGGGAATATTACTTCGGTAGGGAAGGACACGCGCTCCAGCCGGCAGGATTTCATCCGTGGAGATATTGTCACCTACCTTCAACACCACCGGGACAGAAGCCTCATCAGGCAACAGCCCAAACTCTGGGAAGGATTTAATATTTGGGCCTTTTTCCAATTTGATAGAGCTACCATCCTCTAGGGGCGGTACGAGCATTTCAGTATTAACGATCTCTTTTTCTGGCGACACAAACTTTGGATAAGTCATGCCATAAATTTTTTCCAGGTCACGCGGGTCGGTAATTTCTCCTGTGAGAGCTGACGCAGCTCCCGTTTCCGGACTACACAGATACACTTGATCATCAGCATTACCGGAGCGCCCAGGGAAATTACGCGGCACGGTTCTCAGCGAGATCTGATTGGATGCCGGAGCTTGTCCCATGCCGATGCAACCCATACAACCGGCTTGGTGAAAACGTGCCCCCGCATGGATGAGATTGAGAAAGGCGTTATCCATCACCGCTAAAGTCTCAACTATCTGGCGCGAGGTCGGGTTGACGTCAAAAGAGACCCGATCATGAGTGACACGTCCTTTGACAATCTCACTAACAATCCAGAAATCGCGTAAACCAGGGTTAGCAGACGAGCCGATTACAACCTGATTGATTGGCTTGCCTTGTACTTCTCTAACCGTTACTACATTGCCTGGGCTGCTAGGCAAGCAATCAGGGGTTCTAGCTCAGAAAGGTTGATTTCGTCATCAATGTCATACTCAGCTCCTGGATCAGGAACTAGCTCTACCCAATCCTCACCCCGGCCCTGAGCCGTGAGAAAGCGCTTGACCTCCTGGTCAGACGGAAAAACGGTTGTTGTCGCCCCCAGTTCGGTGCCCATATTGGCAATGACATGCCGGTCCATAGCGCTCAGTTGTTCAAGACCCGGACCGTAATATTCAACGATCATGCTCCGACAGCCTTTGACGTCGTAGCGCCGCAACATCTCTAGGACAACATCTTTGGCACTCACCCAATCGGGCAATTTGCCGGTGACTTTGACGCCTAGAACCTTTGGCATTTTGACGAACATCGGTTTTCCGGCCATAGCCATGGCTACATCAATACCACCGGCACCAAACGTCAACATTCCCCAGAGCACCTGGAAAGGGGGTGTGGCTGTCTGATCCAATTAGCGTTTTGCCGGGAATACCAAATCGTTCCATGTGGACAGGATGACTCACACCGTTGCCGGGCCGACTGTACCAGATACCAAAGCGTTGACAGGCGGAACGCAGAAATAGATGGTCATCCGCATTCTTATAATCGGTTTGTAAAAGATTGTGATCGACATATTGAGCAGAAAGCTCGGTTTTAACCCGGTCGATGCCCATAGCTTCGAGTTCAAGCATGACCATAGTTCCCGTAGCATCCTGAGTCAGTGACTGGTCAATTTTGAGACCAATCTCTGATCCCGGCACCATTTCACCGGAAACCAAGTGCGACTTGATCAGTTTTTGGGTAACGTTCATTGCCATGACCGGGCCTCCTATGTTCAACCTGTGAGCACTTAATTGATTCAGATACAGTCAACAGTCGTTTGTTGTCTTAATGTAAGAATTTGCTGATCTAGATTTCAGTCGCAACGCTTACATTCAGCATCAGGGACTTAGACGCTCCATGATAGAAAGCCTCCCTTTTGGACGAAACGGGAGGCTCCATTGAGTTTGCAGCTTGAACTGGCATTACGCAGAAAGCCTTTGCCCCTCTTAACCACCTCAGCAAATTCTTCAGTCATTTTGCTGTCAAAAAAGTGCGCCTGATTCCTGCTAAAGATATAGGAGTTAGTTCAACAGACTTAAACCCGATGCATGAGCTACTTACGACTGAAACCATTTGGGCAATCATAGATGACACGATTGATGATGCCACGGTCAATCGTTTAGTTTGGGAAAGCCTAGGTATCGTTACGACGAAGCAACTAAAAAATGGACGCTACAAAGGTCGCCCCCAACTGGCAAGACAAGTATCCAGAACCCCCTGATTTTATCGATAGGCCGCGCGGCGACGATTCAGTTGACTCGTTCAATTCCAGTGGCCAACAAGCAGCTACTTAAAGAAAAGTTGGGTTTTAAAGGTTATAAGCTAAACGAGCTAAACCCGCAACGGACTCGCCGAGCTACCGCAGCAAGCTGGCTTTTAAGCTACATGCAAGATGTGAGGCCAATAGAGTGGGTTCCACCACAACTCGCTGTAATAAAAACTTAGTTGAGCTGCGAAGCTGGAGGCTCGCTCTAATACCAGTCGCTGCAGTTGAGGTTTCCGAAGGCTTGTGATACTTGACTAGATTGGCTAATTCCTGGAGCTGACTAATAGCTTCGGCTCCTTCTAGCTTCATAAGCTCGCGATCATCCCGCATCTCAACCAAGTGATACCGTAATCGGATACTAAAACCGGATCAGATGACCGTTTTCTAGACTAACCATGAAAGATGCACTGTTCATCTGATTGCCGCAACAACAAGAAGCGATAACCTCGTCGCTCTAGCACGATCGCTAAAGCTTGAAGGTTCATCACTAGATCCTGTACAAATTGACGATGTTGGTCTGCAAGTCTTGAGAACACTTAAACCTCCTGCGTTCCACACTTAGATTCTAAACCCTTTAGAGTTTCTTAAGATTTCACTGGCCATACTAAAAACTTATCGTAGCCATGAGCTGATAGCCGAACTACTTGAAATTCGGCGAATTCAATGTAACCCGCTCAAGCATAACTAATCTTGGCACCTTGTAAAGTATCTCCAACGACAGTATTGACAAAATTACCAATTATTGATAGGAGGCACCGCCGTCAAGTTCAATTTGCAGGGTTTGCTGTCTACTTATAGCTGACTATCAACTTTAGTAATCAGGATATCTACTCAGATACCATTTGGTAACCTCTGGTAGTGATAGACTCTGGATCTAAGCTTCAGGTTTCCCCGCAAGCCAATTATTAAACCATTGAGATTCAAACGCTTTTTAACCAACTAGCTTTGAGATGAGTGCTTAGCAGGAAAATAATATAAACCCTGGCCTAGCAGCTAGCTTATGCCACAAAGGCAAGTTGTGCATATTGTAGCTACTTTAAAAAGACTTTAGAGATCGTGATCGTTTGATATTTAGAGACATCGCTTAAATGGCTGGATCATCAAGGCAAAATGGAGACGAAACCCAAGCAAGGTATGCTTCCTCCGTTTTTGCCCCTCACAATGCTCCTCACGGCGATTTGGAGACAGCAACTGACCTCTCCTCCGCAGGAGAGAAACTCCCCACTCCCCTAACTTACCTCGTCTGCTGCGAGCTGCCTGAGGCGAAATGCTTGATCGCCCCCCCTGTGTGGATGATGCGACAAGCGGGTCGCTATATGAAAGCCTACCGAGATCTGCGTGGACAAGTACCCCTCATTCCGGAGCGCTCGGAAATCCCAGAGGTAGCAATTGAAGTCTCGTTACAACCCTGGAGGGCATTCCAACCAGACGGCGTGATTTTGTTCTCACGATATTGTTACACCGCTGCCGGCACTGGGTATTGAAATGGACATTGCTGAAGGCAAAGGGCCGATTATCAGTCCGCCGATTCGCAGTCAGGAGCAGGTGGATAATCTGCATCCCCTAGACCCAGAAAAATCTCTTCCATTTATTCGAGAAATTTTGCAGGCACTGCGCCAGGAAGTGGGTGTGTATCAATCAACAGTGTTGGGTTTTGTTGGTGCCCCTTGACCTTAGCTGCTTATGCCGTTGAGGGGAAAGGGTCCAAGACTTACTCGATTATTAAAGGAATGGCCTTTTCTGAACCCTCGATGCTGCATCAACTGTTGGGCAAGCTTGCTGACGCGATCGCGGTGTATGTCCGCTATCAAATTGACAGTGGTGCCCAGGTGGTACAAATGTTTGATTCCTGGGCCGGTCAGTTAAGTCCTCAAGATTACGAAACTTTTGTTTTACCGTATCAGCAGCAAGTCGTGCAGCAAGTGAAAGCGACTCACCCAGCCACGCCACTTATTCTCTTGGTTAGTGGCAGTGCCGGTTTACTGGAACGAATGTCAAAATCCGGTGTTGACATTATCAGCCTAGATTGGACTGTAGATATGGCAGAGGCTAGGGGAAGATTAGAGCTATGAAAGTCCAGGGCAACATGGACCCCGGCGTACTTTTGCTCCAAAACTTTATTCGCGATCGGGTTCTGGATATTATTCGCAAAGCCGGTAATCAAGGCCATATTATGAATCTCGGCCATGGTGTCTTGCCCGGCACTCCAGAGGAAAATGGGGCTCGCTTTTTTGAAACGGTCAAACAGGCCGATCAGCTCCTGTCAGCTCGTGCCTAATTTAGCTTTTCAATAGTGCCAATGCTTGGCAGAAAGGTCAATTGTTGAGAGCTTATTCTCTAAGCCATGCCTCCAAAGCGGATTTTGATCACGGGTGCCAGTGGCTGCATTGGTCACTACATTGCTGAATCCTTGATCCAGGAAACCCAGCACGAATTATTCCTGGTGGTCAGGAATCCTAGCAAACTCAAGTTTGATTATCAAACCCGTCCGGGTATCACCCTCTTACAAGCAGACTTACGAGAGATAGAGCAGTTCCAGGATTTACTGCAGACTATTAACTGTGCCGTGCTCGTTGCCACTGCCTGGGGCGGTGCACAGGAGGTCGTTGAGGTCAACGTTGATGCTGATCAATCTCCTCAGCCTCAGTACTTGCCAGCAAGTCTCTATTTTTGACTGCCAGTATCCTCGGCCGGGAAAAAAAGAGATGAAACAACTTTGTCTACAACAATTGTCCCACTTGCGGCAAAGATGAGGTGGAGACGAGCAAAAGCCTTACTCACACCTCTCAAAGGGACTGTCAGTTCAAATCCTGAACACTTCATTCACGGATATTGCCCAGGTTTAGCATCGAGGTAGAGCGTACCCCAAAAACTAGTTCTGGGTAATCAACGAGTGACTCTCGATCAGTGTATTGAAGAATTTTGTACCTATCAAACGGAGCTACTGGCGGGTTAACCTGTCTCCCTGGCTAGCCATTTCTTTATTAATCCTCATTCATGCTGACATTGCCACTTTAGCTATCAAAACCCAATTAATTCCTCAGACTTACCAGCAGAGTTCACTTTGCTCAAAAAGGCTCCCCCCAATTCCATTAGCTGGATGCTTCTTTAATTTTTAAGAAGCAGCTTAGTTGCAACTCCGCTGGTAAAGCTCAATCAGAATATCAACCCCCAACAAACTGACCATCAACATAGACTTGACGGTTAATGATCCTGATCTTGTAATCCTCTAATACATCAATGTTTCCCAAGGAACCCCCAAGGTATTGAGAATCTGAACCGTATTGTTTGAGAAGCCGCACTGGTCAGTTTAGAGCCCTTCATAATCATCCAGGGTAGTTCCGGAGTCATAAGTCTTCCCAAATTTATGAAGTAATGGGATTAATCAGTTAAACGAGTACAAGCCTAACAAGGGCTGACTACTTTGGGCAAATTGAGCAGGCGAGGAGTATAAGAGGAGAGCATGGATTTGTTCCTGTCCTTTTGCACTGGTTATAAACGCTGATGGGAACCAGGGAGATGAAACAACTGACTTGATAGTCTGTTTTGCTGTTTCCATCAGGTAGAGCAGCCTGATCATTCTCTTTAACTTCATCCGGGCACATCGACAATATTGAACCGAATTCCTCAGACTTACCAGCAGAGTTGCTCATGATAAGCTTTTTCAAGGGACCCAAGTAACGTCCTGATTTTTGTCTAGGTAGACTGAATCATCCAGGGTAGGAGAGCTCAGTAATCAATTAGTTAAAACGAATGATCTGCACTAAACAGACTTACGAGAGATAGAGCAGTTCCAGAATTTACTGCAAACTATTAACTGTGCCGTGCTCGTTGCCACTGCCTGGGGCGGTGCACAGGAGGTCGTTGAGGTTAATGTCAATGCTACCTTGCGGCTACTCAATCTACTCAGCCCGAGTGCTTGCCAGCAAGTACTCTATTTCTCGACTGCCAGTATTCTGGGCCAGGATGGTGAACCCCTAAAGGAGGCAGGGGAAATTGGGATTGATTACGTTCGCTCAAAATACATTTGTCTACAACAACTGTCTCAGCTGGCGATCGCTCATAGAATTACAACACTTTTTCCAACCTTGGTTTTAGGTGGGGACGAGCAAAAGCCCTACTCACACCTAACAAAGGGACTTCCAGAGGTTCTGTCCTGGATTGACCTGATTCGCTTTTTAAAGGCAGAAGGTAGTTTTCACTTTATTCACGCTCATGATATTGCCCAGGTTGTTAAGTACTTGATCGAGCAGCCCCAGGAGTTCGTACCCCAAAAACTAGTTCTGGGTAATCAACGAGTGACTCTCGATCAGTGTATTGAAGAATTTTGTACCTATTTAAGCAAACGAATCTACTGGCGGGTTAACCTGTCTCCCTGGTTAGCCAATTTCTTTATTAATCTCTTCCAAATTCAAATGGCTACTTGGGATCGCTTCTGTATGAACTACCGCCACTTTAGCTACCAAAACCCAGTTAGTCCCGCCACCTTTGGCCTGCCAACCTACTGTGAAACCCCTGTAGACATTTTAAGAATAGCGGGTATTCCAGGAGGTACTGGCAGGGCTAAGGCAAAAAGTCAGCACAAAAAATCCCCCCAATTCAATTAGACTCTTTTGAGGGGAATCGAAGCTTAGGCTTTAATTTTTAAGAAGCTAGAGCAACTTCAACCATCTGTTGCAACTCGCCTTGCTGGTAAAGCTCAATCAGAATATCTGAACCCCCGACAAACTGACCATCAACATAGACTTGAGGAATGGTCGGCCAGTTAGAGTATTCCTTGATTCCCTGGCGAATTTCGTAATCCTCTAATACATCAACGGTTTCAAAAGGAACCCCCAATGTATTGAGAATCTGAACGGTATTGTTTGAGAAGCCGCACTGGGGCATCAGTTTAGAGCCCTTCATAAACACGACAATCTTGTTCTGCTGCACCAAGTGATCAATTCGCTCTTTCAGTTCCGGAGTCATAAGTCTTCTCCTAAATTCAATGAAGTAATGGGATTTTGAAACTTAGGTTGGCTGTACTAACGAGTACAAGCCTAACAAGGGCTGATTCCTAAGATTGGCTTTGGGCAAATTCTTGACCAGATACCATCCAGCTCTGAGGAGTGTAAGTTTTGAGTGCTAGAGCATGGATTTGTTCGCTGGACATAGCCTTTTGCACTGCGTTATAGACTAGCTGATGTTGTTGAACCAGTCTCTTGCCTTCAAAAAGAGATGAAACAACTACGACTTGATAGTGATCACCACCACCTGTCAAATCCTGAACATGGATTTTAGCATCAGGTAGAGCAGCCTGGATCATTCCTTTAACTTCATCCGGGCTAATCATATTCGTTCCTCATTCACGCTGACATTGAATCGAATTCCTCAGACTTACCAGCAGAGTTCACTTTGCTCATGGCTCGCTGGATGCTTCTTCAGCTTAGCAAGTCCGCTTGCATTCAAGGGACTTGACGGTTAATGATCCAAATTTTAATCAATTAATGCAACGTCCTGATTTTCGTCTAGGTAGACTAAATCCTCCAGGGTAGGAGAGCTCAGTGATCAATCAGTTAAAACGGCTGACTACTGTGATTGAGCAGGCGGTTGAGCAGGCGGTTGAGGAGCTGCCTGTACAGGTGGCTGAGGGGGAGTTGACGGTCTGTTTTGCTGTTTTGGATTTGGATAGGGCACATCGACAAAACCTAGCTCCAGGAGTTGCCGATAAGCTTTTTGGCCCAAGTCACGGGTAGGTTGCTGGCTACGAATGATCTGCACCAAAAGTGGTACTGCTTGCTGAGGCTGGTTTTGCGATCGGTATACTAAAGCCAGTTGATAGGTTGCTTGATCCCGCATCTGAGCCGTTTCTAGCGCTCTACCACGAAGGCGACTAGATGCCTCATTATCAACCCCCAAAAAGCTTGCACTTAGCTCTTGATAAGAGTTAGAAAGTTGATTCGAAACCTGACGAGCCTCCTGTAGTTTCTTAATCGCCAGCGTATAGTTCTGAGCTGATATCGCGCTTTCCGCTTCAGCCATTAACTGTTGACTACCTTTGAGAGTGAATGAACTACCAGCAGGAGCAGAGGGACTTAGTGTATTAAGATTGGTTGGCTGAGCCTGGGTAGAGCCTCCTGCTGCCGGTGTCTGTGCTTGAACAGCTTTAGGAAGAACCAGGATATATGCAACCATTGTCGGCCATGCAAGAGAGGATAACAGCCAAATAAAGAAGCGGGTAGGCTCAAAAGAAACCATGGAGCAACTCTGTTATGTGTACAAATGGGCGAATTAAGCTTCGGGTATCTTATCATTTCACTAAAGAGCCTTAGTTCAACTTAATGAAGCCCTAGCTCGACCTTGGAGGACGACTGAACACTGCATGAAATAGTTCCCTAGCTGGGATGTTGGCCCAGTTATTACAGCTCTTTAACAAAGTGCATGCCCATCCAAGGTTCATCCATGAATAAAACTCAGTGGATTCAATAAAAACTGGAAGCTGAGAATTTTTGATTTAGATCAATCATTATTTTTGTACTACTCAGTCAGTAGGTGGAATGACTAAGGTTGTACCAGACGTACAGTTAGACCCCGTTCTGCACCGGCGCAGACAGCTACGTTACCAGCGGCGATTGAAGTTAATTCAAGCCGGTTGGCGCACTCTAGCTATTATTGGTTTAACAGGTGGTCTTGTTTGGGCTACTCTCTCAATAGAGTGGGTTATTGATCAGCCCACTCAAGTGTTAATTAAGGGTAACCAATTGCTTGCGACCTCGGCTATTGAGAACTCCCTTCCCCTGGCGTTACCCCAGTCTTTAATTCGTTTGCAGCCAAAGACCATTACCGAAACACTGAAATCAAGAGTATCCGTTGACCAAGTAACTGTTACGCGTCAGCTCTTTCCTCCTCAATTAACTGTCTCAGTGCAAGAACGTGAGCCAGTCGCAGTTGTTCCTGGGTCAGGTTATAGCCGTAACTTTGAGCGACTATCTTCCCAAGTTTCCCCAAAACAGGCAGCAAAGGTTTGGCTACTAGATAGCAAAGGAATCATCACGCCTCTAAAGAGCTACCCAACGCTACAGCAATCAGGAAAACTTCCTCAGTTGACTGTACTAGGTATACTACCACCTGCCGCCGCTAGTCTTATGAAGTGGTTGATCCAAGTGCCAACATTATCTTTGGCGCAGTTATTGACGAGAGGCTGCAAGGCGAGATCCAAATTACTGTCATTGCTACAGGCTTCAACCGTGAAGAACCAGCGCCATTGACAGAGCGAACCATAATAAACAAACGCTCCGGTCCCTCAACCCCAGACATTACCCCAGTTCCTGATCCGAAAGCTAAGGAAGGCCTGATATTCCTGAATTTCTTCAGAGGCGTCGTCCCTCTCGCTCTTGAGAGCTACTCACAAGGAAAGGTGCTGACAGTTTTGCTGAAGCATTTCACAGCAATCAAAATAGCAAGCTTTAAAACCAGAATGCTAAGATTGCCATAAAGCACTTTGGGGACCTGCTGTGATCCAGCCCGTGACTCTGACTCTTCAGCCTACTTCACCAATTGTTGCTGATCATGACCGCCTAAGATTATTCTCTGGCTTTGCAAATCAGAGACTTTCTCAAGAAGTGGCTCACTACCTTGGGATGGATTTAGGGCCAATGGTGCGTAAGCAATTTGCGGATGGAGAGCTTTATGTTCAAATTCAGGAATCCATTCGCGGCTGTGATGTTTATCTCATTCAGCCAACTTGCCGTCCGGTCAATGCTCATCTGATGGAGCTGTTGATCATGATCGATGCTTGTCGTCGGGCCTCGGCACGTCAGATTACAGCGGTCATTCCCTACTATGGTTATGCGCGAGCTGATCGCAAAACTGCAGGTCGAGAATCGATTACTGCCAAGTTAGTTGCCAACCTAATTACCCAAGCAGGAGCCAGTCGAATTTTGGCTATGGACCTGCACTCTGCCCAAATTCAGGGTTACTTTGATATTCCAGTGGATCATGTGTATGGTTCGCCAACTCTGCTGGATTACCTGACAAACAAACAATTGTCGGATGTGGTTGTTGTCTCCCCTGATGTAGGGGGTGTGGCTCGAGCCCGAGCATTTGCTAAGAAGTTAAACGATGCACCGTTGGCAATTATTGATAAGCGCCGTCAGGTTCACAATGTTGCGGAAGTCATGAATGTGATTGGAGATGTTGTGGGCAAAACAGCAGTGCTTGTGGACGACATGATTGATACAGGCAGCACGATTTCTGAAGCCGCTCGATTGCTTCGCCAAGAAGGAGCAGCGCAAGTTTATGCCTGTGCGACTCACGCAGTCTTCTCCCCCTGCGATAGAGCGCTTGTCTAGTGGTGTTTTTGAAGAGGTCATTGTCACCAACACCATACCTGTACCTGAAGAAAATTACTTTGAGCAATTGACAGTCCTATCAGTTGCCGCCATCATTGGTGAAACCATCTGGCGAGTTCATGAAGATAGCTCCGTGAGTAGTATGTTCCGCTAGTCACGATGCTGTACCACTGTACTCAAGAGTAAGGTTACCTTCCTAGCTCTAGAGCAAGGTCTACTCCTCAATCTGCAAGTAGTCAAGAAAATTCTCTGGAACGAGCCTTAGTTCTCCAGATTTAAACCGCTCAATATTAACCCAAAGTGCTGTTTTTGGCGGCTACCTTCGGCAAAGGTCAATTGTTCGAGCCGATAGAATCTGTGATCAGCAAAGTCGCAGTGATAAACCTGAAGTATTTCGTGGCCGGGCCGGCTGTCGTAAGTGAATAGATTCTCCAGACAACCGAGGTAGCGAATATTTGTCAGCTCCGCTTGAATTTCTTCCCAAAATTCTCGCTGCAGCGCCTCTCGGCTGGTTTCGCCAAATTCTACACCGCCGCCCATTGCACGGTAAAAAGTTTGTTGCTTCGCGGGATCATATCCTTCTGAAATGAAGATACGCTTGTCGTCCCGGATTATCCCTAGAGCCAGGATCCGGATCTCACCGGGTTTGTGCATAGTCTACAGGGTAGATATAGAGCTTGAATGTCTGGCATTATAGCCATTCTCATTCGTTTAACGACCATCCTGCGAGAATGTGGATTGCCTAGAAGTATCTGGAATGGGCCAGTCTTCATTTTGACCGCCGATAATCAACCTTGTAATACTGACGTAATCCTGGCTGAACTGGTTCAGGGCATTGATCAAAACATCAAGAGCGATCGCATCGCTGGTTCCTAAGTCAAACCAGCAGCGGGCCCAAATTCCCTCATACTCAATGTCTCCCATATTGTGCATCGGAGCCATTAAAGACTGAGCCACGCTCCCCTCTTCATAGCGCATATAGCTAATCTCTAGTCCAACCTCCTGGACTTGAAGGTTTTCGGCGTTGAATCCACCCAACTTGCCCAGGAGGAACCAGGAGTCAAAGACTTCTTCCACATACTGCTTCTCTCGCTCCGAAGGGGTTATCTCGAACTCAAGCCAGATCCATACATCAAAGGGGTCAAACTCACGAAACTGGATTTGCATTACGGGTATCGTTTTACTTTTCTTGTATCATCTTTGCTGATCAAATTTGAGGCAAGCTATATCTTTAGGCTAGGCTGGCTTTACCCTTGTCTAATCCAAGTTTGTCAAAATAAAGGCAACGTTAAGCTGAGATAGGAGTAATGACTCAATAATGATCTACACCCGACCCACTTGGTCTTATTCTGGTACCACCCCTAATGCTTTATCTTAAAGATCTGGTTTATCACCCGACAGCAACTCCTACCCCCATTCTCAAGCAAATTGACCTGGAACTGGCGCCGCAGCAGATGGGTTTGGTAATTGGCCCTAGTGGTTCAGGTAAAAGCACCCTGTTAGAGACCCTGGCAGGTTTAACGGAGCCTACGGCAGGGCAGATCTTCTGGAGAGAACAAGAGCTGACCTCCCTGCATCTACAGCAACTCGGTGGCTTAGTCTTTCAGTTTCCCGAACGCCACTTCTGCGGCAGCACTATCTTAGAAGAGGTGCGATTGGGGCACCCAGAATGGAAGGCGGAGCAGATTAACGGAGCTTTGGAGGCTGTAGGGCTGGCCCATCTAGCCCTCCATACTTCCCCTCATTCCTTAAGTGGCGGTCAACAACGACGCCTGGCTTTAGCGGTTCAATTAATCCGTCAGCCCCATTTGCTGTTGCTAGATGAACCCACTGCTGGGCTTGACTGGTCAATGCGGCGACAACTGGTGAGCCTCCTGGCTAAACTCAAAGCAGATTGGAGTTTACTGGTAGTGACCCACGACGCTGGAGAATTATTAGCCATTGCGGATCGCTGCTGGACTTTGAACCACGGCGAACTGCACCCAGCCGATCCGCAGTCTCTGCGGGCCAAAGCGCAACAGCCCGAGCCGGTTTCGTAGGGTCAGATTCAATGGGTGTCTCAAAACTAGTACTACCAGAGATGACCGAACTATGGCAGCAGACTCTGGAATGGTCGCCAAATTCTCAACAACAGCGTCAATTCCAACACCTGTACCAACTAACCCTTGATGGCAACCGCCAACTTAATCTTACTCGCATCACCGCTCCTGAAGAGTTCTGGGAAAAACATCTGTGGGACTCTCTCCAGGGGGTAGCACTGCTGCAGGCCAATACACCCCAAAGAATAATCGATGTTGGCACAGGCGGAGGATTCCCCGGAATCCCGATCGCAATCGCTCAGCCACATTGGACCGTTACCCTACTTGACTCAACCCGCAAAAAAATTAACTTTCTGCAAACGTTAGTGCTAAGTCTAGGTGTTGAGAATGTTGCACTTTTATGCGATCGCGCTGAGCAAGTAGGTCAAAATCCTGAGCACCGGGAGGTCTATGACACTGCGCTTGTAAGAGCCGTTGGACCTGCTCCGGTCTGCGCTGAATACGCCCTGCCTTTGGTTAAAGTTGGGGGGTTAGCAGTCCTCTACCGAGGTCAGTGGAGCGCTAGTGATACCGAAGCCTTGCAATCAGCCATAAAGCCGTTGGGAGGGAAGATTGACTCAACAGAAATATTCCTGACACCAATCAGTCAAAGTGTCCGGCATTGCCTGTACCTACGAAAAATTGCACCGACACCGAAGCAGTTTCCCCGTCCTGTTGGTGTACCAGCACAAAATATACTAGGGGCAACAGCGGTTCATCGCCAGTCCAGGTAAGTAAAAGGGTAAAATGTGAGGGCTAAGGATTGCTTAACCTTCTAAGGCTGAACCAATGATTATTGCATTGCTATATCTAATTTTAGGTGGAGCGTACCTCGTCGTCATTCCCCTAGGTTTGTTTTTCTACTTGAAGAATCGCTGGTATGTGGTCAGTTCTATAGAACGGTTCTTCATGTACTTTTTAGTTTTCTTATTCTTTCCGGGTCTACTATTGTTGAGCCCGTTTCTTAATTTTCGCCCTCAGCGGCGTCAAATAGCAGCTTAGTGTCAAGCACTGTATTATGAGGCTGATAGCCAAGAAATGCGACGCATTGATGTACTAGGCATCGGCCTAGGGGTTTTTACTGCCGGCGGTTTGATGTACCTGCTTTTACAAGGGCTGGGCCTTAATAGTGAAACCGCTGGTATTTGGAGTCACGCTACCTTAATGCTTGGCCTAGTGGGCTGGTTGTTCACCTATGTTTTTCGAGCATTTACCCAGCGCATGACCTACAATCAGCAACTCCAAGATTATGCAGCAGCAGTTCTCCAAAAGCGACTAGAAGTATTAACCCCGGAAGAACTAGCCCAGATCCAGGCAGAGATCGAGTTGGAACGGCAAAATCGTTCCACGAAAGTTTTGGATCAGTAAGTCAATTAGCACCGATTACCAGCAACTTAAAAGATTATTCACGAGTATGACGTCTATTTCCCAACACTTTGAGTTGTTACGCAGTCGAGGTCAATGTGCGCTGATCCCCTTTATTACTGCTGGTGATCCAGACTTAACAACTACTGCTGAGGCATTACAGGTTTTAGACCACAATGGGGCTGATTTAATCGAGTTAGGAGTACCTTATTCCGACCCCTTAGCCGATGGACCTGTCATTCAAGCAGCAGCAACTCGAGCACTTCAGAGAGAAACTCGCTTGGACCCAGTGCTAGAGATGGTAGCGGAGGTAAGCCCAAAATTACGCTCACCATTGATTCTATTTACCTATTACAACCCAATTCTCAACCGGGGAATTAAACTCTTCCTGCAGCAAATTGCTCAGGTGGGGGTTCAAGGCCTGGTGATTCCTGATTTACCCCTTGAGGAGGCAGCAGAACTGCTTCAGTTGGCCAAAGATTTAGGAGTTGAGGTTATCTTACTGGTTGCACCGACAAGCTCTGAGGCGCGTATCCAGGCGATCGCGCAGGCCTCTCAGGGATTCATCTACCTCGTTAGTACCACGGGAGTCACCGGTATGCGGACCGAGCTAGAAGAACGAGTAAAACACTTGTTGACGGAGTTACGCTCAACAACAGACAAGCCAATTGGCGTGGGTTTTGGTATCTCCCAGCCTCGGCAGGCCCGTCAAGTGATGGAATGGGGCTCAGATGCCGTTATTGTGGGCAGCGCTTTTGTCAAACGCCTAGCTGAGGGTACACCTGCCCAGGGGTTAGAGGCAATTGCAACGTTTTGCCAATCCTTAAGAACGGCTTTAATGATGGACTAGCGGTAGAATCTTCTCGGACTAACAGGCTCGACGTTTACGCTTTTTCACCCTAGAGTAAGCATAAGACATTACCCTTAATCCACGGCGACTTGGTTGCAGGAGAAAAGCGAAATGCAGGTTTGCCGAGGATGGTTAGGACTAATGGGTCTGATGCTAGGTCTACTGGTAGGCGAAGAAGCTAGCGCTTCTACCTTTACAAGATTTAGAAATTCTGAGGCCAATCTTGAAGCGATATCGAGCTGCCGTCTCTGCCTTACCCCAGCAATGCTTATGGCGAATAAGGCCCTAGCTTTAGAAAATCATTTGAAACCCCAGGATAAAGCTGCTCCCCTAGGATCAGTAATCAAAGTCACCCCAAAAGCCGAATCAAGTTCGCCGGCAACGCAGCAGACAACGATTGAATCAATTCGGACCAATCAGAAGCCTATAACTACCCCAGACTTAGGACTTTTGGATAAGTTTAAGCCCAAGTTTGATCAAGGTGTTGAGATAATCTATCGCCTAGATGACCGCTAAGCTCAAACAGTTAACGAAGCTGCAGGAATAGTGATTCTTTCCCTGCAACGACTGGATGAGAACTGGCTCGAACAGAACTGTGAAAAATTAGCAAGAGACCTAGCTTTTGAACTCAGAAGCCAAGCTTGGATAAATAAGCCGTTTACGAGACTGAAAAGGCAACAAACATTAGACCTCCAATCAGTACAATTGAGCCAATTCCTAATATCAAATAATTTCTTTTCTGGCTAGGTGTTGGAGGTTCAGCCTGATACACCTTTGGCTCATTGGCAAAGTTATTGAGACGACCGCCCTCTTCGGTAGTATAAGGCATAAGAAAATCCTGAAACTCTTTATATTCGTTTAAGTTTAGCAGAGCCTATTAAGACTGACGCTATTTCTAGTGTACGAATGCTGAATCATCTCTATAAGCACGGGTGGACAACTTAACTAGCTGGTAATTGTTCCGGTCAAGGGTGAACTAGCACTGCCATAAGCTCTATAAGGAATTCTCCCAGCCAAATAAGCAAGGCGGCCTGCTTCAGTAGCCAAACTCATAGCAAGAGCCATCGCAGCTGGGTTACGCGCTTGGGCGATCGCGGTATTGATCAACAAAGCATCTGCCCCCATTTCCATTGCTTGAGCGGCTTCACTGGGTGTGCCAATGCCTGCATCCACAACAACCGGAACTTGAGCATTCTCAATGATTATTTGAATATTGGCAGCAGTTTTCAACCCTTGGCCTGAGCCGATCGGTGAGGCCAGTGGCATGACGGTGACACAACCTGCGTCCTCTAAATGCCTGGCAAGTATTGGATCAGCGTTCATATAAGGCAGAACGGCAAACCCTTCTTTTACCAGTTGTTTAGCTGCTGCTAACGTGCCAATGGGATCAGGCAACAGATACTTTGGATCGGGAATGACTTCTAATTTGACAAAATTATTCTCCTCTTGCCCTAACAGCTTGGCCATCTCCCGACCTAAACGAGCGACCCGGACTGCGTCTTCAGCAGTTTGACATCCAGCAGTATTGGGTAGTATCCATATCCTTGACCAATCAATGGCCTCTGCTAGTCCTGCGTGCCCAGGGGCATTAGTCTGTACTCGCCGCACTGCCACCGTAACAATCTGGCTCCCACTCGCTGTAATACTCTCACCCATTTCATCTAAGGTGCGATACTTGCCGGTACCGGTCATTAAACGCGATTGAAATATCCGTCCGGCAATCACCAAAGGCTGATCAGTTGTTACCAATGGTCGCTGCACACTACCCTGTGTAAGTTGATCTAAGGTTTGCATTGGCCTACCATCCCCTTGCTGTTCAGTGCCTTACCTATTTCAACCTTAATACTTATTCGCTTTTGTTGATCGGAGTCTTGTTAGAGGGAATGCTTTGCTAGGAGCATGGGAACTTTTCTCGCCTATTGGTGTCTGAAGGGGTGGAAGCTTTTTTATTGCCTATTCCACCTATGACTTCTAGTCTTCCTGTATTCTGGTCAACGGTTGGGGCTAACGATCCTCAAGTGCAATTTCAAGCTGTAAGACTCTCAAATTACTCTAATTACGACCTCGTAGCCCTGTGCCAGGTGGGGTTACGCCCTGAGCGCGCTGCTTTTTCTGAGTTGCTGCGTCGCTACCAATCCCATGTGGATCGAGTGTTATATCACTTGGCACCTGATTGGGAAGACCGGGCAGATTTGGCCCAGGAGGTTTGGATTCGCGTTTACCGCAATATCAAACGTCTCCAAGAACCTGCAAAGTTCCGGGGTTGGCTAAGCCGAATTGCGACGAACTTGTTTTATGACGAGCTGCGTAAGCGTAAGCGCAACCAAAATCCTCTTTCGATTGATGCTCCACTATCGATGGAAGATGGTCAGGTTGATTGGGAAATTGCTTCCGGGGAACCGGGTCCATCTGAAGACTTGGCAACCGACGAATTCTATGACCAGTTGCGCAAGGCGATCGCTGATCTTCCTGAAGTTTTCCGAACCACGATTGTGTTGCGGGAAATTGAAGGCATGGCCTACGAAGAAATTGCTGAGATCACTCACGTTTCTCTAGGTACTGTCAAGTCACGCATTGCTAGAGCGCGTCAGCGCCTGCAGTCTCAGCTACAGATCTATCTAGACAGTTGAAGCTAGATTGGTAGAGAGAAAGAGTCTAACTCTCTCTGCAACGTTCTATTACTAGAGATATTGAGATCTACACTGGTTCACCATATATAAGTACATAACAAGATAAATTAGTACCTAGCAAGATTGATGCGGCTTTTTGCTAACCTCTTTAGACTCCTCAGCATGGGTGGTATTCCTAAAAGATAAGCCCTGGTCCCAAAGGGCACAATCATTTTGATTTTTCAGAACTGTCACCAGCTCCTTTAGATAATCATGCTCCTGCTATGGATACCTTAGATATTTTGAAACGCGATCGCTTCGAATTATTGAGCTGCTACCTAGACGGTGAAGTAACTGCAGCCGAACGCAAACAAGTTGAAAACTGGCTGGCAACTGATCCAGAGATTCAACATTTGCATGCTCGTTTACTCAAGCTGCGTCGCGGGTTCCAGAGCCAACCTGTTCCAACTTCACAGCCAGTGGAGCAAATGGTTGAGCAGGTGTTTGACCGCATAGACCGTAGGCCCAAGCTACGTCTGATTTTGGGTGTTGCAGGGGCAGTTGCTGCAGTTGTTGTGGGTGCTCTAACCAGTGTTTTACCCGGTAGCCATTTTAACCCGCAAATGGCTGAGCAAGTACCCGCAGAACAGAGTGATCCTGAAGCATTGATGCTGGCATTAGACCGTCCGCCTATTGATATTCCTAAGGCTCCAGCGGCAAAATCTAGTCGCCAAGCTCCTCAAGATCCTGGGTTGTACGCTAGTCCGGGCCAGGACATCCGCTAAATTAGAGTAGACATCCGGCAATCATACCAGCTAAGAGTAGAAAGCCAATCCCAACGTTTTGCTGAAATAGTTGAGCGTATGCAGTCTGGGGTAGACTAGCTTGCCTTAATTGATAGACTTGCCAGGTCCATACCAGGATGCTCAGTCCTAATGCTAACCAAAAGATTGGCTGCAAATGCAAGCTGCCGCCGAGAATAGCTAGCAGTACTGCAGTACCTGCAAAGCAGGCGCTAACTGCATAAGCCGTATAGGGTCCAAAGAAGCGAGCGCTGGAGCGAACCCCAAGGCGCTGATCGTCTTCCCGATCGGGGATTGCATAAATTGTGTCGAACCCCAGAGCCCAGAGTACGGTTGCTCCCCAAAGGAGCCATGTGGCCGGTTCTAGGCGTTCGGTAACGGCACTCCAGCTAATTAAAACCGCAAAGCCCCAGGCGATCGCCATAATCAATTGAGGGACGGGGAATACCCGTTTTGCCAAGGGATACAAAATAATCACTGGCACTGCCGCTACGCACAGCCAAAAACTCAATGAATTGAGGTAAAGGCTGAGAACCCAAGCACACCCGAAGGCAATCAATGCAACGACTACCCCTACCTTGACTGACAGCGTTCGAGAAGCAAGTGGGCGATTGTGGGTTCGTTCAACATGGGGGTCAATATTACGGTCCCAGAGATCATTAACCACACACCCAGCTGCGCTCGTCGCTAAGCTACCGATGACAATCACAACGACTAAGGGCAGCGGTGGGGTTCCCTGAGCGGCTAAAGATACAGCCCAAAGTGCTGGAATCATTAGAATTAGCCGTCCAGTTGGCTTGTCCCAACGTAGGAGCCGAATTACGGCATACCAGGTAGGTTGAGGGTTGAATTCAGGTTGAGTCCACATCGCATTGAACAAGTCTGAGGCTAATCAAGTAGCAGTATCTCTACTGTGACATATCCCCAGCTCTAAGCGTCTTGCCCTGATCTGCAAGAGCTACCCTATATCCTCCTGGGTAAGCCGATATAGCCAAAAGTCAAACCTAGTAACGACTACTGGCTCAACCTGAATGTACGAAGGCCCTAACTAATGAGCCTGCTCTGTCTTAGCAATAATTTGTAATTTAGCGAACTAATTTAATGTATCCTACGGCAGGAGGCACTGCTACGGTTAAACGGGTAGTTTGCCTAAAGCACTGTGTTTACAGCTCGAATTCAAGAGCATAGGGTAGTCACAGGTACGTTAAAAAGGTTCTATATGAAGACAAGACAACGAAGAGGAGACTGAATATGCAACAAATTTTCTCGGCCCTAGGGCAAGTATTCCGCAAGTGCATGGCAGTTCTAGGTCTGATGAGTTTGATCAGCCTATCAGGTCTACTGATTTCTGTAAGCCAGCCTAGTTATGCAGCCGTAACCTCAGGGCCTGTTCAAGCTCAGGAAAAAGGAATTGATGTGCTTGAGTCTGGTAAAGACGAAAGTCGAGAAGAAGCTTACGAAGAGGCAGCCAAGGCTGGTGAAAGTCCTCAAACGGTGCAGAAGGCTGAGGAAAACGAGATCAAAGCCTTCAAAAGATCTCAGTCAAATAAAGGTTTAGTAGAAGGAGCCCAAAATCTTCTCGACAAGGTCACGGGTAATGAATAAACTCAATTTCTAGTTTCCCTGGATAGCCTTAAGTGATTCAATGTCAACCTTGTCCCACCCAATGTAATCTGGGTGGGCTTATTGTATTACTGGAGTTTAACGGTAGAAACCCCTGGCTTCTACCCTTTATATCTAACAAAATCTATCCAATCTAGATCTCTTACAGGAACTTCCTGTAACTTATAACCATCCACCCACCTACACCTAAACCAATTCAATAGTCTGGCTTTTTGTTGTTATGGTTTCACTTGCCCGTAAAAACTTATTTCAAGATTTGCCCCGCTTTGTCGTTGCTCAGGCTGGCATCATGTTTGCCGTTAGCCTAGTAACGATTCAGACAGGAATTTTCAATGGTTTTACTCGTTCTACTAGCCTGCTGATTGACAACTCTAATGCCGATATCTGGGTTGCGTCTGAGGATATGCGCTATCTTGATTTGACACTGCCAATGCCCTTGGAAAGAGTAACTCAGGCACAACAGGTTAAAGGGGTTAATCGAGCTGAAGCCCTAATTGTAGGTGGAGCCGTGTGGCGCAGACCATCCGGTGAGATTACACCCGTCAGGGTGGTGGGATTCAATCCAGACGGACAGTTGTTCAAGCCTTGGGACATCTCTCAGGGAAACTTGAGCCAGTTAAAACAACCCTACACTGTCATGCTAGATGACTCTGACAAAGATGGGCTCAAAGTGGAGCGCCCAGGGGAAGCGGCTGAGATCGGCTCATTCCCGGCACGAGTTGTGGGTTTTACCAAGGGTATCCGTTCTGTGGTTTCCAGCGCCTTTGTATTTGCCTCCTTAGAAAATGCTTATGCCTATGACAATTCTCCCCTGGCTTCTGCACCGGATAACCCACCAAGGCCACCAGGGCTAACCGCAACGGATCGGATTACCTATATCCTGATTCGCGCCCAGCCTGGCACAGATCTCCAGGACCTGCAGCAACGATTAGAAGCAGCCCTACCGGAAACTCGTGCCTATACCCGCGAGGAAATGGCGAGGTTAAATCAGGTTTACTGGCAGAAGAGCACTGGCGTTGGTTTTATTTTAGGATTGGGGGCTGTTGTCGGTGTGGTCGTTGGCCTAGTGATTGTTGGCCAAATTCTATATGCTTCTGTGTCCGATCACTTAAAAGAATTTGGCACTCTCAAGGCAATGGGATCCTCTGATTGGTTTATTTATGGCGTAATTATCAAGCAAGCATTATGGATGGCCGTTTTAGGTTATCTACCGGGCATGGCGCTTTGCTTTGCCTTGGGAGCTTGGACGCTGGAAGCCCAGGCAATCGAAATCCTGATTAGTCCGATCACGGCAACTGGGGTTTTTGGTATAACGATTGTGATGTGTATTGGTGCTGCTGTCTTTGCTATCCAAAAAGTCACTCATTTAGATCCGGCGATTGTGTTTAAGGCTTAAGTTCGTAGCGTTAGACTAAGTTCGCATCAGCATTTGCACTGGGAAGTAGACATTGATCCTTTATAAGTGGTAATGGATAAATTAACTCCACCGGTAGAGTTGCAGAGGATAACTCCGGCTAAAGCAGTTGTTGCTAGTGGAATTGAAATGATATTCCAGTCTGGGGCTGAACGTTTTCAGGCGCTTAGGGGTATCGAACTAGAGATTTTCAGTGATGACCTTGAACTATTAATGGGTCCCTCTGGTTCTGGCAAAACCACATTATTGTCGATTCTCAGCGGTATTTTGACCCCAACAGCGGGCACTGTAGAATTATTGGGGCAAGAAATTACTGGCTTATCTCGGGGTAAGCTGGCGAAGTTTCGGCTGAAAAATATTGGGTTTATCTTTCAGGACTTTAATTTGTTTCCGGCGCTTACAGCACAGGAGAACGTGGAAGCAGTTCTGAACTTGAAAGGAATCCGTCGCCAAGCAGCAAAACATCAGGCCCAACAGCTGTTAGAGCAGGTTGGTCTTGCAGATAAAGTAAAGAGTTTGCCGCGGGATCTTTCCGGAGGTCAGAAGCAGCGCGTCGCGATCGCCCGTGCTCTAGCGGGTAGCCCCCGGTTGATCATGGCGGATGAACCGACAGCAGCATTGGATTCTCAAAATGGACATGCCGTGATCGAGCTGCTGCGGAAGCTGGCTAAAGAAGAGGACTGTACTGTGTTAATGGTGACCCATGATCCCAGAATTATGGATGTTGCTGACCGGATTGTCTATTTGGAAGACGGCATGATTTCTCCACAGGCCCCTCACTTTTTCCCGGTTGCTGATGGTGCATCCTCCTCCTAGGACCTACTCCCATGCTTTTGTCACGGGCGGCACCGGGTTTGTCGGGGCAAACCTGGTGCGATTGTTGCTGGAGCAGGGGTATGCGGTGCGGGCCCTGGTCCGCCCCAGCAGCCGCTTGGATAATCTTCGGGGTTTAGCGATTGAAACTGTTGTGGGAGATCTCAGCGATCCAGGGATTGTGGAGCATTTAAAAGGGTGCCAAGTCTTGTTTCACGTTGCCGCCCATTACAGTCTTTGGCGCTCCGACCGCGAAGCCCTCTATCGCAGTAACATTTTGGGTACACGCAATATTCTAGCTGCCGCTCGTCAAGCGGGAATTGAGCGCACGGTGTATACCAGTTCCGTTGCGGCAATTGGCGTATCCGAGGATAACCCCGCCGATGAGACCTATCAAAGCCCCCTGGAAAAATTAATTGGTAGTTACAAAAAGTCAAAATTTTTAGCGGAACAAGAAGCCCAGCAGGCGGCTCAAGCGGGTCAAGACGTCGTGATTGTCAATCCCAGTACCCCGATTGGCCCCTGGGACCGCAAGCCTACTCCTACCGGCGACATTATTCTACGGTTTCTCCGGCGGCAAATGCCCTTTTACCTGGAGACAGGGCTCAATTTGATTGATGTCCGGGACGTCGCTCATGGGCACTTGCTGGCTTTAAAACGAGGGCAAACGGGCGATCGCTATATTCTCGGCAACGAAAACCTAACCCTGAAAGCAATGCTGGAACAACTTGCTGACCTGACAGGGCTACCGGCACCAAAGTATACTGTGCCGGCCTGGATTCCCTTAAGTGCTGCCTGGGTTGACGAGCACCTGCTCGCTCCCTTGGGCAAAGTTCCCTCAATCCCCTTAGCCGGGGTGCAGATGGCCCAGCAACAAATGTACTATGACGCCTCAAAGGCAGTACGGGATCTAGGTTTGCCGCAAACGCCAATTCAAATAGCGCTTAAAGATGCTGTGGACTGGTACAGAACTCATGGATATATTGATGCTAAAAGTAACCCTACTGAGTCAGAATTTGAGCTATAGACCCCAGAGCATCCATTTTTTTCGTGTTGCAGTGGGCTGCAGAATTATATGCCAAAATCTTACAGGCTAGGAGTCAGTGGCAAATGCCGATTGTCAAGGTAGATAAAAAGGTTGAAGGGCAGCCCATTAAGGTGGGGATGAGTAAGGGTGGGATGCAGGCCTTTATGGTGGGGATTTGTTACGCGAAAGTTGGTGACCAGCAATATGAGCGGCCAGTCCTTTTTTTGCAGCCTCAAGGGCACTCGGCTCCCAGCGCAGATACGGTTCCTGACCCAGAACAATTACTGTCGATAGACCAATTAACGAGATACTCTCAACCCAATGCCTGGGAGTGGGACGAAGGGGCGATCGCTCGAGCTATGGACCAACTTGCAGCCTCAGCTTCCTGACATTAACGGCAGAACTGTTCTACACAGCGGACGAACATCTCAACTCCCATCCCCAAGGCAGCTTCATCAAAATCAAACCGGGGGTGATGGTGCGGGTAGGCCAGATCTCGCTCAGGATTAGCAGCGCCCAAGAAGAAATAGCAGCCCGGAACTGCTTGCAGGAAAAAGGACATATCTTCACCCCCCATGGTTTGGCACTCCGGCACCACTCCTGCGGGTGTCTCAACCACAGCTTCGGCAACAGACTGCACGAGCTGGGTCATTCCTTGGTCATTGAGTACGGGAGGGTACAGGTGCCAGTAGTCCAATTCGTAGGTTGCGCCGTAGGTTTGGCAAACTCCGGCAATCACCTGTTCTACCCGGCGGGCAATCGTATCTGCTAAGGCGGGGGTGACGTAGCGTACCGTCCCACTCATTTCTGCTGTCCCAGCAATCACATTCATGGCGCTGCCAGCGTGGAGTTCACCTACCGTTACGACTGCCGCGTCTAAAGGATTCACAGTCCGAGCTACGATTGTCTGGAGGGCATTCACCACCTGAGCACTCACGACAACGGCGTCAACAGTTTGGTGTGGCATGGCCCCGTGACCGCCTTTACCGAGTATTTTGCAGCGAAACAGCTCTACAGCTGCCATCAGTGGACCACTTCGCACTCCCACAATGCCTAGAGGCAGGTTATTCCACAGGTGCAGGCCAACAATGGCATCCACAGTAGGATGCTCCAGTACGCCTGCCTCAATCATTGGCTTGGCTCCCCCTGGGCCTTCTTCAGCGGGTTGAAAGATGAGCTTTACAGTTCCGGCAAAGTCTCGGTGCTGAGCCAGGTAGTTTGCTGTGCCCAGGGCGATCGCCGTATGCCCATCGTGACCACAAGCATGCATTACACCGTCATACTGGGAGCGATAGGGAACAGTATTTTCCTCTTGCACAGGCAAAGCATCCATGTCGGCACGGATTGCTAACACGGGTCCAGGGTGTTTCCCCGGAATCGTTGCTACAACTCCTGTCTGAGCAATACCTGCTTGATGATCAACCCCCCACTCCTGCAGCTTTTGGCTGATGAACTCGGCCGTCTGCTGTTCGCGAAATCCCAATTCAGGGTATTGATGGAGTCTGCGACGCCATGCCACTAGGCTCGGTTGTAGTGCCTGAATTTCAGCGCGGATACGCGACAGGTCAATAGAAGCAGGGGTGGGGGAAGTGGAAACCATTGTTAAAACTTGCTCTCGGCTCAATGGAAGTTACTAGCTACATCAATTCAATCGGCGCAGGTGCTCGCGGACTAGGTTGTTATTCCTCATGTTAGCTTTTGCTCGATGTCTAGGGATTTTCTGCTGCTGCTGCCCCATGTTCCTCATCAGCGGGTTTTATGAAACTTATCTCAAAGCTGATTGCTCCTGTAGATAATGAAGTAGACGTCGTTAAGACTAAGTGTAAAGCATGCAAATTCTAGACCAGGTCGAGGTATCCAACGTTAAATCGGCGATCGCCACCAGCCAGGAGCACCTGCTGTCAATCCAACATCCGGATGGCTACTGGTGGGCAGAATTGGAGTCTAACGTGACTATCACTTCAGAGGTCGTCTTGTTGCACAAAGTTTGGGGTACGGACAGGGCTCGACCCCTGCACAAAGTCGAGGCGTACTTGCGATCGCAGCAACGGGACCACGGCGGTTGGGAATTGTTTTACGGGGATGGTGGCGAGCTGAGTACTTCAGTGGAGGCGTATATGTCCCTGAAGCTACTGGGTGTACCGGCAAGCGATCCGGCAATGCTGCGGGCACGAAATTTCATCCTGCCGCGAGGCGGGATCAGCCGAACCCGAATTTTTACCAAACTCCACCTGGCACTAATTGGCTGCTATGACTGGCGCGGGCTGCCTTCCCTGCCTCCCTGGATCATGCTTTTGCCTGCCAACTTCCCCTTTACCATTTACGAAATGTCAAGCTGGGCCAGGGGCAGTACTGTACCCCTGTTGTTCGTTTTAGACCGTAAGCCCATCTTCCCCATTGATCCAGTGATCACAGTCGATGAGCTCTATGCCGAAGGTCGAAACAACGCTCAATTTGAACTACCCCGCAGCGGCGACTGGCGGGATTTATTCAACGTCCTAGATAATGGTTTCAAGCTTGCAGAGGATCTCAATGTGGTGCCCTGGCGGTCAGAGGGTGTGAAAGCTGCCGAACGGTGGGTTTTAGAGCGTCAGGAAGCAACAGGCGACTGGGGAGGGATTATCCCAGCAATGCTGAATTCTTTGTTAGCCCTGCGGGCCCTCAACTACGACGCGGCTGATCCAGTTGTAGAGCGGGGCCTACAGGCCGTGGATCGTTTTGCCACTGAGACAGACTCCACCTATCGCATCCAACCCTGTATTTCCCCAATCTGGGATACTGCTTTGGTGATGCGATCGCTGGTTGACTCCGGCCTGGAACCGGATCATCCGGCTTTGGTCAAAGGTGGGGAATGGCTGCTGAGCAAACAGATTTTGGATTACGGTGATTGGTCTATAAAAAACCAGCAGGGACAACCCGGAGGCTGGGCCTTTGAATTTGAGAACCGCTTTTACCCCGATGTCGATGATACAGCAGTAGTGGTTATGGCCCTGGCTGCAGTGCGGCTGCCGGATGAACCGCGCCAGCAGGCTGCGATCGCTCGGGCGGTCAGCTGGATTGCTACTATGCAATGTCAACCGGGGGGCTGGGCTGCCTTTGACCTAGATAACAACCAGGACTGGCTGAACCAACTACCCTATGGGGATCTAAAGGCAATGATTGACCCCAACACAGTTGATGTCACAGCACGGGTTCTAGAAATGATAGGGCGCTGTAACTCGTCTATGGCGACCCAGCGGATTGAACGCGCCCTCAGCTATCTCAGGCAGGAGCAGGAACCAGAAGGCTGCTGGTTTGGCCGCTGGGGAGTGAACTACATCTATGGTACCAGTGGCGTGCTTACGGCTTTGTCTTTAATTGCCCCTCAATCTCATCAGAGCATCCAGCGAGGGGCCAACTGGTTAGTTAGCTGCCAAAATTCAGACGGTGGCTGGGGCGAAACTTGCCGCAGTTACGACAACCCAGCGCTTAAGGGCCAGGGGGTGAGTACCGCATCCCAAACTGCCTGGGCTTTAATCGGCCTGATGGCTGCAGCAGAGGCGACTGGGCAGCTTGCTGAAGCAGCAGTGCAGCGAGGAATTCGCTACCTGCTGCAAAGTCAACGAGCTGACGGCACCTGGGATGAAGACTACTTCACCGGTACCGGCTTCCCCAGCCATTTTTATTTAAAGTACCACCTGTACCAGCAGCACTTTCCGCTAACTGCCTTAGGTCGCTATCGCAACCTGTGGCATTCCTCTACTTGATTACAAACCTTTAGCTGTCAAGCGACTACGGACTTTTTGGTTGTAAAACGCATTGTCTAATCCGCAGGCCCGAGCACAATTTCTGTTATCGAACTTGACGGCTCTCTGCAAGGCCGCAACCCGCTCAGGAGGAGCTGGGTGAGTACTGAGGAAAGATGGGGCGCTCGATTTCAACTTCTTCATAAATTCAGGAGCAGCTGACTCAGCATAGCCTGACTGACTGAGATACCTCAGCCCAGCTTGATCAGCTTCGTATTCATCTTGGCGGCTGCGGGGCCGATTGAATGCCAACTCTACCCCAAGGTTCGCGGCTGTATTCCGGTCAAGCCCAGCCGCAGTTACCAGTCCCCGAGAGAGCGCTGTTTGCTGCATCTGTTCAATGAGGTGACGACTTTCAATGTGACCCATTTCGTGGCTGATCACACTGGCAAGTTGGGCTTCGTTGTCGGCAGCTTTTAGTAGGCCTGTGGTCACGTAGACATAGCCTCCCGTTGTGGCAAAGGCATTGATGCTTTTGTCTTTAACGACTTGGAACTTGTAGGTGCGATCGCTCCTGGCCGCGAGTCTCTGACCGACTTGGTTCACATACTGGTTAATCACTGGATCTTCGTAGAGGTCCATGCCCTGTCTGAGAAGCTGACTATTGATCTGCTGACCAATTTTAGTTTCTTGCCGCTCCGATACATTGGAAAGCTGAATTAGTTCAACGCCCCGGAGAATTAAAGGCAACCAAGGAATTGCCTCTGCGGGCGCGGGGACACCAATTGCAACACTTAGGGCGGCTGTCGAAGCAATGAGTAAAGAAGAGCAGCGACGCCGAATACGTTGAGCTAGCTGGTTTGACATAGTAGTAAAACGTGAGAACCCACTAAGAAAGTACTAACGCGCCAAGCTAATTAGCTCCATGAGTTAATTTAATAGCCGTAAAAGCGCTGAAGGTAAAATACTCAGGGTGACTTCTGATACTATTCTAGACTTGAGGTCTTTAACCCTGAATGCTGAATCATTCGACGAATTTTTAAGTTCTAAGTTTCCAGCAAAATCCTAAAAAGACAATGACGATTGAATAATGTAGCTCAACTCAAGGCCGTGACATATGCTGAATCATTCGAATAATAGTTCTGGCACCTTAATGTCATTCCTCAGCCGATTGAAAGTCGTGGTAGTCTGGCACCAGGGCAATGCTCTGCGGGATTTTCGTTAGTAGATTATTTTTAGTTTAATCATTGAGCCTTTTCAGCTAGGACAGAGTCGCATGGCTATTTTAGATTCTCAAGGCCGTCTATTTGGCAAAATCAGCATTTTAGATATTGGTGCCGCCACGATTGAGTAATCCTCCTCGTTATCTTCGGCATCTTTTTCTTTCCTAACAGCAATGGCACTTCAGTTGCTCAGGTCGGTGTGACAACCAAGCCCATTGAGGTTGATGTCATCGTGCGGGGGCTAAGTGTTCTTAACCCAAAAGATTCCGGTTCCCAGTCATCGGTAAAGGTGGAGATAAAGCGAACTTTATTATCCGAAATCAGCCTTACGGGCAGGTTGATATTAAATCAGTGGAATTCTTGCCGGAAACATCTGATCGTTACCCAGCCCGATGGATCGGTGAAAGTATTGCCTGACCCTAAGGCTGGGCAAAACTACAATGTGGATATGTTGATGACCCTGGAAGGGAAAGGTCGCATCACAGATAGCGGACCAGTACTAGAGAATAACAAGATTAAAATCGGGACACCCGTAGAGCTGGAAGGGCAGATGTATAACTTTAAATGCCAGCGTGATTGATGTTCGGGTTGACAACCAAGCGGGATCTTAGAACGGTTCAACGGAGAGGGAGGGATTCGAACCCTCGGTACCTTTTAAAGGTACAACAGATTAGCAATCTGCCGCTTTCGACCACTCAGCCACCTCTCCAGGCAAGGACAATCATAGCAAATTGCACAGCTAGGTGCATCCAACTCCTAAATTTTCTACTTGAGCCCAGGGTAGAACCAGAGAAGGTGCGCCTAGCCTATCGGTTAGTATCCATCAGCCGATGAATCTAGTTGGGATTGCCAGTGAGGGGATGACTATTCCTGCATGGATAGCTCGTTCAGCGATTAATTGCAACTAGCTCCTGTTAAACTGCTTTTGCTGTGGAACTTCCTACTTTTCCTGAGTGCAATCATCCAGTCGTCAGCCTGCTAGCCCACCGTAGCGATCGCACCCTGCTACACCTATTTCAAAACTGCCGCGAGAAAGGCCAGTACTTTATTGCGATCTTTTGTCGCTATAACCACCTGGTTTACTCCTTGGTGCGACACGTTGAGCACTCGCCAGTTCAGGTAAACTACCTGTTTGCCCAAACCTGGCGGCAAATCTACCTAGAACTAGCCGCTCTCCAGCTAGAAAAGAGCACCAATAGTGTAAAAGATCAGTCTTTGCAGAGCTGGATTCTTCACAAAACCGCAGTCAGTATTAACCAGGCTGAACTACCGCCAATTGAAACAATCAACTACGCACTGAGTGCAGCTCCGCCCCCACTGTGGTGCTATCTAGAAGAGGCGCTAGGGAAACTACCAGCAACGTCCCGGTTGCTCATTACCCTTGCCCAGACCTTTCACTGGAATGAAACTCGAATTGCTGCCTACCTAGAGGCAGAAGGGGAAGCGGTATCCCCAGCAGAAGTTCAGGTACAGCTGCAGGCAGGTTACCGGCTCCTGGAAACTTCTCTGCCCCAGGATATTCAAGAAATTTATTTACGTGCAACTGCCAGTGAAGGTCGGTAGATCAAGTTAGTGGCTGCTTGCTATCGCGGTTGCCCAACTTCCAGAGAATACTGGCAACTAGATTGGTCGTAATGTGAGCCACAATTGGCACGAGCAAATTTCCGGTTGCTAGAGCACTAAAGCCAAGCAGCAGACCCACAATTGTTGCCCAAACCACATAAGGCCAACCATTAAAATGCAGAATTCCAAAGCAGAGACTGGAAACCAGCAACCCTGACCAGTTCAAGCCCAATGATGACAGCATCACTCCCCGAAATAGCAACTCCTCACTGAGGCCTGGTAACAGTCCTAACCAGATCAGGTCCGGCCAGATTAATGGCTTAACCACGAGCCGCACAAAGTAGTCCGCAGAGCGGCGATAGGCTGGCCATAATCGATAGATCAGTGAACTGGCAGCCGTAATTACACCGCCAACCCCGATACCTAACAGCAGATTGGTACCCGTCCAACGAACCGGTAAAATGCTAATCCGGTCAAAGTGTAGCCAAAGTTTAGCGGCAACGAGTAATACAACCGCACTCACCCCCATAAAGATGAGGACTTGGGTCCGGCTCAGGGGTTCGAGTTCGGGTTGATTGTTCGAGGGTTCAACCACAGGTTTGAAAGCGCATAAGTCACCTTCAAGTTAACAGCTATTGGCTGCTGAGAAAACGCATTGATTGCTAATCTTCTAAAACTAGTGGCTACAATAGGGGTTTCAAGGGCTGCAAACTCTGGCTCAAAGGAGTAGGATCAATCCCGGCTTGATGGGCTACCAAAATTCCTAGGGCTTCTAGGTAAGAGAGAACTTGCACGGCTTGAATACCTATTGCTGCCGGTGAAACCTGCATTTGGGTTTGATTCTCGCTTACTGCAATGATCCGAGCTTGTGACTGGCTGAGGTGAAATAAGGCGCTACTGCCGCAGGCGGTTGCCGGGACCACAACCGCATCAACATCCCGTGACCACAGCTCTCCCTGTTGATTACTCCCACGAACCAATTGAGGCGCACGGCTTAAACCTACCAGGACAGAGGGGAGAAAGGTGTACCCTATCTCCTCAGCTGCTGCACGGGGGTTTAGATGCGGATCTAGGGGTAAAGGTTGGAGAGCTGGAGCGTGAGCGCAAGGGATTTGAAAGGTGCGAACGACCAGATGGCTAATTACAGCTTCGGCGCCAGCGAGCGGATCAACCCCCTGGCCCTGCCGATAGGCTTGCAGAGCCTCACTCTCTGGATCGTCAGGGAAACGTGCTACGACTGCGATCGCCTCTGCCTTGGCATATTGAATCAGTTGGGTAACGGCTCGCAGCAGACTATCCGGGTTTTGGATAGTGCCCCAGGTTGCACCCGAAGCTGCAGTCTGAAGCTGGACCTGGAGCGGGGCATCCGTCACAATATAATCAGTTAGGCTTAAGCCCAAGGTAGCCCGGCAGGCGTCGGCGGCCTGGAGCTGCTGCAGTCGCAACTCTGGCTCGATCTCCTGGTCTAATACCAGGCCAATGCGGTTTTGATGCACAGGCCGTAGCCCCCACCGACCCGCTGCAAATTGGTCCAGGCCATAGCCCTCGACATAAAAAACATTGTCTAAAGGCCAGTAAAGCTGGGCACCATTCAGCACATTGGGATGGGTGATCAGGCGATCACAGACCTGAGCCATCGCCCGGGCAATCGGCAGTGCATCCCCGGCATAGCCACCAAAAGTTGCGCCAATCCCGGTGGGCACAATCAGAACAACTGTGTAAGGCCGCTGGCTCAAGCCCTGGCTACAGGCGCAGAGGTAGTCACAACTGCCTCAACGTGAAGTCTTTGTTCTTCCACGCGAGTGACTGCCCAGCGAAGCGGCTCACCCTGCTTCTGCAACTCAGCTTCAATGGCTTGGTGAGTTTTAACTGGTGACTCTTGGCGGTCGATCTCAGCGGTAATGAAATGGGTGGTCATTTGTGTTTTTAATTGGAAAAAGATAAGAACGCTGGCACGGTTAAGGTTTACCAAATTGCAGATTATACACGACCTCTTCTTGCTCAGTTTTAATTTTCAAGTCAGAGCGCGGGTAGGCGACGCAAAGTAGGGCGTAGCCCTGATCTATGGCTTCCGGGCCAATTCCCATTCCTTCACTCTGATCCACAGTTCCTTGGAGAATCTGAGCGGCACAGGTAGTACAGACACCGGCTGTACAAGAACTAGGTAAGTCTATACCAGCAGCATGGGCAACTTCAAGAATGGTCTGATTTTCTGGAACGTCAAAGGTGTAGCTATTGCCCTGGTGGTGAACTTCAATGGTATAGGACTTCGTCATAGAATCAGCACTCTAAAATAGAACCTAGAAACACCTGGTTTTAGCGCAGCAGAGTTTTAAGCAAGTTTAATAAGCAGGTAACGTGACCAATGTGCCAACCAGAACCCGCATGCCATTGAGGGTTTCTTGATTTTAATAGCCTGGGTGCCCTCCTCTATCTCTAGAGCAAGTAGCCTTAACAATTAAAGGAGCTAGATTCTCCCTCAAGGAATTAGTCAACCTCGTTGCGAATACTGAGCGCAGCTTCACTCACTGCTATTTTTCAGAGCTGCTAGACAATGGCGATAAATTAACGTTGTTTAACGCCATGTTTTTTCAGCATCATCCTCTGGTCTTTCAACACCGATGTATCCACAGGGTACCCGGCGATCGGCATGATCTGGTACTTACGCTCTTCCTCCATTTTTTTTAGCTCCGTGTATTCAACCCAATGAATACAGTCAACTGGACAGGTATCGATCGCCTCTTGAACGATTTCTTCAGGGTCTGCGTCTTGCCGAATTGCCCGTGACTTCCCGTAGCTTTCTTCAATGTAAAAGGTATTACGAGCTACATGAGCACACTGCTTGCAGCCAATGCAGGTAATTTCGTCAACATAAACACCCTTTTGTCTTAAGGCTCCACCAAGCTCAGGCTCATACCCCGAACGTTCGGACTGGTCGCGGAATAGATTACCCAGCTCTGGTTCTAGGCCAGAGCGAGCCTCTAAGGAATTGATTGAGGAGCTATAAAAAAACTCACTCATGACTACGTACTCCACCGCTGCAATACCAAGCGGATAGAGCCGTCGTCGTTTTGTTTTTGCTCAGCTACTTGAAAGCCTTTGTGAGCGGTCTCATTCAGTACAGTATGGTAGGCGTAACGTTGGGTGACTCGATTTAGGAAACCATTCACAGACCAAGCTTGCTGCCAACAGTCTAAATCAGCAACCAGTTCGTATTCATTGCCGTCCCAGCTAAAGCCAAGGTTGTAGCCGTTGTCTTGCTCAATGACTAGTTCAGCGTTGCGAACTTGGTTGCGGGAACTCCGGAGTTGTTGAGGGCCAGACTTCCAATCAATTTCTAAATCTGTTAGGGCAGATTTTAATGCAGGAAGATTACGGATTTGAGTTTTGATTTGGCTAAAGTGTGACATAACGGTACAGTGTTGAATTAACAGACGATAAAGTTACCAATTACTAAACTTGACTTCAGCAGACGCTGTCGTTGACTGTTGGACTTCCTGGGCAAAGTACTCTGAGGTCGGCTCTTGATTAACGACTCGACCCAACTGAGCTTCAATCGCAGCCGTTACTTGAGTACAGGAAGCGCCCACAATACCAGTTACTTTCTCTTCAACCCGACCGTCGGGATAGATAATAAATTCTAAAGTTTCCATACTCTGAATTAAAAGTAGATCGGGAGTTTTAGCGTTATCTGAGACTTTATAGCTTTTAAGTAAAACTAAACTAATTGTGGCGAACTCGCTGACAACTAGTCAAGGCAGAACAAAAATTAATAAAGCAAGAGTCTTACCATTATTTGTTGTAGTTTCGCTTGACTGACTGAAAAACGTCAAGCACCGACAGCTTAATAATTTGTAGTAATTAACAGGCTACATTACTAGAGAATTTGAGGAATATGTCTATAGACGCAACTTCAAATAGATAATAAAGGTCGGTTTACTTGAGGGGCAGCCAGTGAGTTTAGAGCAGGCGACAAGTCAATTCCAGCAGACTGCGGCACCTATCAGGGTAGGTGTATTAGGATTGGCGGTTTAGGCCAGGCAGCAGCAAAAGTTTTACTACTGAAGCAGCAAATGCTCTGGGGTAGCGGCAGCTGACCAGAAGGGATATGCCTATGCAGCTGCGGGGCTCAATCCGGCTCAGGCGATCGCCACTTACCAGTCTCAAGGTTCCTTGGGCTACCTGGAGTTAGGTGGGACGCTAAGCCACACCAGCATTGAGGATCTGATCCAGCAGGCTAGGGCAGACGGTTACTTTCTAGCCTTACCCAATCTGCCCAATACCTTTATCGCCTCTGTTGTCCAGCAGTTCATTGGCTCAGGCTGGCGAGGCGTCCTGGTTGATGCCATAAAGCGCACTAGTGCTGTGGAGCAGTTGTTGCAGATGCAATCAGATCTGGCGACTGCCGGGATTACCTACCTGACAGGCTGTGGGGCGACTCCGGGTTTATTAACAGCGGCAGCGGCTCTGGCCGCCCAAAGTTTACCGAAATCTTGAGTGTCCAGATTACCTTCGGTGTGGGAATTGCCAATTGGGAAGCTTACCGGGCCACGATTCGAGAAGACATTGCCCACTTGCCCGGTTACAGCGTCGAGAAAGCTCGGTCTATGACCGATGCTGAAGTGGCAGCGCTTCTAGACCAAACGAACGGTTTGCTCACCCTGGAAACGATGGAGCATGCTGACGATGTGCTGCTGGAACTGGCAGGCGTCTGCCCCCGCGATCGTGTGACTGTAGGGGGGGTAGTCGATACCCGCAGTGCCAAAAAGCCCCTGAGCACTCACGTTAAAGTCACAGGACGCACCTTTGAAGGCAAGCTTTCAACCCACACCTTTACCCTGGGTGATGAAACGAGTATGGCAGCCAACGTCTGTGGACCTGCTTTTGGTTATCTGAAAGCAGGTGTGGCGCTGCACCAACGAGGCCTCTACGGTTTGTTTAGCGCCGCTGAAATCATGCCCCAATTTGTCCAGTGAGGTTGAGATGCCATCCCCCCAGCAACCGCCTGAGCCAGCCAAGCCGCCCCAAGCGCCACTCCGTCAGCCGACGGTGAGCCAGACTAGCAAAGTACTGCAGCAAGTGGCTCAAACCCTGCAGCAGGCTTGGCAACGCCTTCGCCCCGTTCTCATAGCACAGAGTATTAACATTCTGCGGCTGACGATTCGGGTACTGGAAAGCTCGCTGGCAAAACTAGAAGCATTGTCCCTGGCTACTCCTAAGCCAGCCACTGTTGTCAAGCCCAATACAGTCCCCAGTGCTGCAGACGAAGGAGCAAAAGACCCCTTGAGGCACCCGTCAGTCGCTGCGCCGGAAAACGTCACTGCCAGAACAGCTGCAGAAGACCCTAACATCAGGCATCCGGCAGCCGCTTCCTTGGAATCTGCCGCTCAGCCCTCCACCCCAGGCGCGCCATCCCTACTACCCCGCTTGCAAATGGGCTGGAGTAGTTTTCTCAGTCAGATCCGCTCCCGCTTACCTCTATCCTGGAGGCAGAAGCTATCCAATCCAGTGCTAACTGGGGTAATTGCCGGAACGTTGGTGCTGCTAATCTGGACCACTGCTGCAATCTTACCCGGTGGTAAACCCTCTACAATCAGCGACCTACCGTCTCCACAGGAGCCCCCAGCGGGTGTGGGTGTGCCTCCGGAGCTAGTTGCTCCTGTGCCGCCAACTACCGAGCTGGTCGAGCCAGCGCCAGTAGGATCCCCCCCTCCACCCACCGTTCAGGCACCACCACTAGCACCACTGACGCCAGAACAACAGCTTACGGTCAAGTTGCAAGAGCAGGTGGCTGAGGCTGGGAATCAGTATGTCGATGGTCTGGTGCAGTTCCTGCAGGTTGATTTTCCCGGTCACCAGCTCAGGGTGAAGCTGAATGACGGTTGGTACAGCCTTAGCTCAGAGCAACAGGATGGTTTAGTCAACGAAATTCTACAGCAAGCCCAAGAAGTTAATCTCAATAAGCTAGAAGTAACCAGTCGGAAAGGGGCTTTGCTGGCCCGTAATCCACTTGTAGGAAAAAATATGGTAGTCCTGCTGAGAAAAGCTAGGTCTTCCTTTGCGCCAGAAACCTCTGCCCAAACTTAGAGGATGAGAAGCGGCTGGACTCTTTTCTGCATTGGCCGGCAGCAGTTATGCACCCATTCTTGCTAAAGTTGTAAACTCAAAGGATGGCAAAACCCCAAGACGCGCGCAGTTTTTCCCGGCTTCGAACACTTGCAAGCTATCTTCGCCCCCACTGGCGGATTGTCACCGCCGGCATCCTGGCTCTGTTAGTTGTGAACGCCCTAGGGGTCTATCTTCCTTTACTGATTCGCAATGCGATCGACGAGCTAGAAGTCACCTTCAGCTTTGATCAGATTTTGCGCCCGGTGCTGCTGATTCTAGTATTGGCCTCAGTCATGTGGGTCATTCGCATGGTCTCGCGGATTTGGCTGTTTGGTGCGGGCCGACAGGTTGAATTTGACCTGAAGCAAAAGATTTTTGAACACCTGTTAACGTTAGAGCCAGCTTACTTTGCCACCAATACGGCTGGCGATTTGATTAGCCGAGCCACCAGCGATGTCGATAATATTCGGCGCTTAGTGGGATTTGCCGTCTTAAGTCTGGCAAATACAACGTTCGCCTATGCGCTGACGCTGCCCGTGATGCTGTCAATCAACGTTGGTCTGAGTTTAGCAGCAATCTCTGTATACCCCCTGATTCTGCTGCTGGTGCAAGTGTTCAGCGATCGCCTTCGCGGTGAGCAATTGGCAGTTCAACAAGAACTCTCTGGAATCAGTGAACTGATCCAGGAAGACATGAGTGGGATTGCCCTGATCAAAATCTATGCCCAGGAAGAGAATGAGCGACGGGCCTTCCGCCAGTTGAATCAACACCTGTTGGATGCCAACTTAACCTTGGCAAAAACTCGTAATATCCTGTTTCCGGTGCTGGGCGGAGTTGCCAGTTTAAGCTTATTAATTCTGCTGTGGCTAGGGAGCCGTGCGATCGCCAGTGGGACAATTACTGTGGGCGACTTTATTGCCCTGCTCCTCTATGTAGAACGGCTGATTTTTCCCACTGCGCTACTGGGTTTTACGATTACCGCTTACCAGCGTGGCGAAGTTAGCATTGACCGGATTGAGGCCATTCTGGCAGTGAAGCCAGACATTTACAATACCGCCAACGCTGCTTCTCTGCCGGTGCAGCAGGTCCAGGGCCAGCTAACGGCGCGTCATCTGACCTATACCTATCCGGGAGCAAAGGCTCCGGCGCTCCAGGATGTCAACTTCACGATTCAACCGGGAGAAACTGTTGCCGTAGTGGGTCCGGTTGGCTCTGGAAAGTCAACCCTGGCGAATGCCCTACCCCGGCTGCTAGACATTGAACCCAATCAGCTTTTTCTGGATGGGTATGACATTACCCAGCTGGACTTGCAGGATCTGCGAGCGGCGATCGCCTATGTTCCCCAAGATAGTTTTCTGTTTAGCACCACGCTGAAAAATAATATTCGCTACGGCGACCCCTTAAGTGAGCAGTCAGTGGTGGAACAGGTAGGCCAACAGGCTCAGATTCACCGAGAAGTACTTAATTTTCCGCAACAGTATGAAACAGTTGTGGGGGAGCGAGGTATTACGCTATCCGGCGGTCAACGCCAGCGATCTGCCCTGGCACGGGCACTCCTGGTCAACGCCCCCATCCTGATTCTGGACGATGCCCTCTCCAGTGTAGACAACCAAACTGCGACTGAGATTTTGAAAACTCTTTCGGCTGGGCAAGCCCGTAAAACCGTGGTCTTTATTTCTCACCAGCTCTCGGCTGCCGCCACTGCCGATCGAATTCTCGTCATGGATCGAGGTCAAGTTGTCCAAGCTGGGTCCCACACTGAGCTATTGCCACAACCTGGGCTCTATCAGACGCTGTGGAACCGGCACAAATTGGAAGAAATTCTCCAGTGATAAACTTCAGCTTGCCTCTACCTCCGGCCAGAGCCGCTCTAATTGGCGTCGCCAGGCTGCCAGTACTGCTTCACGGGACTCTTCTCCCTGGTCCAGGTTTCCCATAAGTCCTTCCTGGTAAAAACGGTCTAGGTTTTGCAGCGTTGCTTCTAGAGATTGGCCCTGCCGCTTAGCTGCCTGGATAATTTGACGAATGCGTTCCTCCAGCAATTGATTAAAAGGCTGAGATAGGCCCGCTTCCTGTAGGGCGATGAGTCGTGCAACCGCCGCTGAAAAGTCAGAAACTGTTAGGCTGGGCAAACTATGTTGAAACACTCCCCACAAAGCATTCTGGTGCAGGGCGTAGCGAGTTTCCTGGGTAAGATTGAAGTTGGCGGCTAGAAGCTGTTCCATCAAGGGCTGCGCTTCTTCAGCGGCAACAATCGGTATCAGGATGCGTAACCAAGATTCATCTTCCGAGAGCAGAACCAGCAGTTTGAATCTAGAGGTCTCAACCTGCCAGGAGCTGGGCGGTAGCACTGTCAGGGTTGATGAGCTAAAAAGCTGGTTCAGGGTATTGGTAATCTCTTCAGGTTTCATAGTTCAGTTAGCAGCTTACGCCTATTTTTTGGTCCTTTGCACCCTCAAGGACCACATCCATCTGAAGATACCAAAATGGGTCAGCAGTAACTCTAAGTCTTCAGAAAGATAATTCAACGCCGCCTGCTAATAGCCTCTGCTTGAGGTTGGGAGTGTGATACAAGATCAATATGGACTTTCCCCTCGCTCGACAGCAATTATATCAAGCTATTCATCAGCCTGAAGCTCAGATTAACTTGGCAGCGGCGGCCCTCTACATTGCTCAGGAGGAATATTTTGACCTAGATGTCGAAAGCTACCTGAACGCCTTGGACACAATGGCTGAGGAGGTGCGGGAGCGCCTGCCCGTAGAATCCTACCCGCTGCGGATTATCCAGACTATCAACCAGTACCTTTATCAAGATTTGGGGTTTACTGGCAACACTGGAGACTACTACAACCCCCGTAATAGCTTTCTCAATGACGTCATTGACCGGCGCACTGGCATTCCCATCGCTCTATCTTTGGTCTATCTGGAGATTGCTCAGCGGCTTGATTTTCCGATGGTGGGAATTGGCATGCCGGGTCACTTCTTAATTCGCCCTAACTACGGTGATATGGAGCTTTATGTGGACGCTTTTCACAATGGGGAAATTCTTTTTCCTCAAGACTGTCAAGAGCGGCTTTCTCAAATTTACGGCCAGCCTATTGAACTGCAACCAGATTTTTTAGCGCCCATTGGTCCCCGGCAATTTTTGGTGCGGATGCTAACAAATCTCAAGCACATCTACCTTACCCAGAATCAGTTGGCCAAAAGCCTGGCGGCAATTGAGCGGATTCTCTTGATTGTTCCCGATGCAGTCGGAGAACTGCGAGATCGCGGTATTCTTTACTACCAGTTGGGCCGTTGGAGTGAGGCTTGCCAGGACTTGGAGGTATATCTTGCCAATAGTCTAGCGGCCAGGGACGGTGAGCTGATTCGCAAGCTGCTCAACCGCATGGGCAAAAACATCTAAATTATGAGCCTCAGTGTCGGTAAGGCAACTTTTCTCAGCCCTGTACAGCAGGTTACCGAAGGAGCCGTTAATTTCCCGGCAGCTGTGGAGATGTAGGTGTATCAATAGCTCCCAATTTCCTCAAACTAGCTTCCTTGGCTCCAGTTAAACCGATGGGACCAGTAATACTTACTTCCTCATAGATATTCAGGCCCTTTAGGATCCTCATTCATCGACTCCTCACAGACTCTCATAGATCGCTGATGGTTTCATCTAGGAATCTGCTTGATTGCCGTACTGGCGATACCAGTTGATGGTGTTGAGCAGCCCTTGCTTGAAATCAACCTGGGCTGTGAAGCCAAAAGTTTGCTTCGCTCTTTGGGTGTCCAAGCAGCGCCGGGGCTGTCCGTTAGGCTTATCGGTCTCCCAAACAATCTCCCCCGAGAACTCCATCAGCTCACAAATCAGTTCGACCAGATGGCGAATGGAGATCTCGTACCCAGTTCCCAGATTTACAGGCTCAGGACTGCTATAGTGCTGGGTGCCCATGATAATGCCGCGGGCTGCATCCTCGGAGTAGAGAAACTCCCGCGTTGGGCTACCATCGCCCCAGACGTGCAGCTGCTTTTGTCCCTGCTGCTGAGCTGCATGGACCTTATGAATCAGGGCAGGAATCACATGGGAGCTGTGGGGGTTGAAGTTATCTTCAGGCCCGTACAGGTTCACCGGCAGCAGGTAAATGCCATCAAAGCCGTACTGCTGACGGTAGGCTTGCAGTTGTACCAGCAAGGCTTTCTTGGCGATGCCGTAGGGCGCGTTGGTTTCCTCTGGATAGCCGTTCCATAGATCCTCCTCCTTGAAGGGAACAGAGGTGAACTTGGGGTAGGCGCAGATGGTACCGACACAAACAAACTTTTCCACCCCAGCTTGGTAGGATTCATGAATCAGCTGAGCACCCATGATTAAGTTGTCATAGAACAGCTCTGCTGGTTTTTCCTGGTTTAAGCCAATCCCGCCGACATGAGCAGCTAGGTGGATGACAATATCCTGCTGGGTCACAGCTCGCTGGCAGTTCTCTAGCGAGCGCAAGTCGCAATCTTGAGAACGAGTAACAGTGATCTTGTGGGGGTCAGCCCCTGCTTGCTGCAGTTGGCTAATGACCTGACGGCCAAGAAAACCAGCACCACCTGTAACGAGAATCTTCTTATTTTCCAAACAAAGAACTGAACTGGCTTTCATAGTGGCTTGGCTGAAGATAGTTGCTACTGTAGCCGAAAGGATTGGCAAGATGCTGTTTTTAACGCTACTCTCGGAACCTGAATCTGCTCAGGAGAAGCGGCTACCACTAAGAACCTGGCGGATAAAGGCGGTATCCTGGGTAGATTGTGCTGCCTTGCCGTTGGGGGAGGCTTGACCGAGGCCGCGCAGATCAGCCTCGACCATCAGGAGAACCAGTTCCTTGAAGGTGACCGAAGGTTCCCATTGGAGCTGCTGGCGAACTTTAGTCGGGTCACCAATCAATAAGTCTACCTCGGCAGGGCGCAGGTAGCGCTCGTCGAACTCTACGTAATCTCGCCAGTTCAGATTGGCATACCCAAAGGCAAGACCGAGAAATTCCTCAACTGAGTGGGTTTCTCCAGTTGCTACTACATAATCATCCGGTTTGTCCTGCTGCAGCATCAGCCACATGGCTTTAACGTAGTCTTTGGCGTAGCCCCAGTCCCGTTTGGCATCCAGGTTGCCCATATACAACTTGTGCTGACGACCGGCAACAATCTGGGCGATCGCTCGGGTAACCTTGCGGGTAACGAAGGTTTCTCCTCGCCGAGGGGACTCGTGGTTGAACAAAATGCCGTTGCAGGCAAACAAGCTGTAGGACTCTCGGTAGTTGACGGTTTGCCAGTGAGCATAGACTTTGGCACAAGCATAGGGACTGCGGGGGTAGAAGGGGGTGGTCTCCTTCTGAGGCACTTCCTGGACAAGTCCAAACATCTCTGATGAACCGGCCTGGTAGAAGCGGACTTCTATGCCGGTACGCTGTTGATAGTCTCGCACGGCTTCCAGGAGACGCAGGGTGCCCATGGCGACAGTATCAACGGTGTATTCTGGAGCGTCAAAGCTGACGCGCACATGGGATTGTGCACCTAGGTTATAGATTTCTGTCGGTTGAACTTCTTCTAGAATCCGCCCCAGAGTTGTGCCATCGGTCAAATCACCATAGTGCAAGAACAAGCGTGCCCCTTCAATATGCGGGTCTTCGTAGACATGGTCGATGCGGTCAGTATTGAAAGTCGAAGTTCGCCGAATCAGGCCATGCACCTCATTCCCTTTCTCCAGCAGTTGTTCTGTTAGATAAGACCCATCTTGTCCGGTGATGCCTGTGATTAGTGCCCGCCTGCGTACCGCCTGTGCCATGCTACTCGTTCCTTTCCCAACCTATCAATCCGTTTGTACTAAAAGGGAGATGTTCATATAATAGGATTTCCCTCGTCAAGCTTGTCACATTAGTAACCATTGTCAATACTTTGCTATCCTATTCATTGGTTGGAGTGGCTTGTCTGATGGAACTACAGGCTAGCACCAGCCATGGAATTCTACAGAAGTTCGTCATCAGGAGTTTCCCGAACTCGAATCAAGTTTTGTAAGCTGACGAATGCAGCCAAGTATTAACCAATTAAAGGTGTTCACTCTGGCATCATAAAACGTGCAATCAAACAAAGCATAGAAAACGCACCCACCAAAAGCAGCAAGATAACCAAACAAAAGAAAATTTGTAGAGGAATGTTGCCGAACTATTATTAAGTCTTTAACACCTACGTAATAAACATAACCTACCAAAATAGTCAAGATAAGGACTACTAAAATTCCAGTTTCAGCTCCTAAAAGTAGCCAAAAGCTGTGGGCGTGAGCAAAATTCTCTGAAGTCGTACTCCGTAGAGGGTATAAGAATTTGAAGCTACCAAGGCCCCAGCCAAATAGTGGCTTTTCCTGAATGAGTGAAAGTGCAACTCGCCAAATATCTATTCTTAAGTCACTAGCTATTGAACTCAGAGTAAGCCTTCTAGTTGCATCAAACCAGGTCCAGATCGAGGCAAATAATACAGCTAAAATTGCGAAGCTAATGCTTGGAATTAGAAAACTCTGACCCGTAAATACACTAAAGATAAGTATAGAAGCTATAAGCTGGAATAGAGCGGCTATTAAGCCACTCCTTGAGCCAGAAATTAAAATTGCTATCAGTGTCAGACTGATAGCCAACGCCAAAAGAAGAATTGCATGTCTTTGTTTGAACTTGATTTTAAGGAACAAATACGAGAAATAATTTGATTTCAATAATCTTAAAAAGAGACCTAATTCAATACCTAGCATAACCACTAAGTAGCTAGCTAGAACATTCGGATTATCAAAAATAGCAGCAGGACGAATACTCCCTAAGCTGAACTGTATAATCTCTAACAAGCTAATAGGGACAGAAGAGATTATTAAGTCAACAGCTAGTTGCTCAAATTGTACAGAGGTTCTTAACAAAAATGGTATGACGAGGAATAATAATAAAAATGGCAGAAAATTGGCTAGTTGAAGAAAGGCTTCGGTTTTGTTATAAGCAGTAAAGCAGCTAGCAGATATCAATATACTCACTAGTAAAGTAGCTTTTCCTAAAATGCTTCTACTAATAGACCTGTAATGTTCCTTAAATAATAGTACGGTAACTGCAAGCAACCCTGAAAGCCCTATATATGGCAAGAAAGGCAAAAGTATCAAACTGATCCTAAAAGTTTTTTGCTTTGTCTGAAGCGAGTATTGAGCTTCATTCATGGAGCTTAAAACAATGCATTTTGAACTAATTAAAGTTGTGCCTGAAAAAAAGATCAGCTAGACATTAGGTAACGTTTGTTCCAACCACAAAAGTTTCTTTACCAACGATGACGCGATCGCCTGATACTAGCTTACGACCTCGCCGGGTTTCTACCGCATCGTTGACTACAACTTGGCCCTCCTGAATAATTAATTTTGCTTGACCACCAGTTTGGGCAATACCAACCACCTTAAGGAACTGATCAAGCTTGATGACGTAGTTAGCGGAAGGCATAGATAAAGATTGTAAAAGAGTCTAGCGAAGTAAGCGGTTACTCTTGTGGTGCAAAGCCGTTACTGAGTTTAAAGGATAGACCCTCTTCAAGAACAGGGTTGAGCTGCTGCCCATCTCTTCTAATACATTTCTACTTTTCTGAATGTAAGCAGCTGCTGAACCTCAGTTGTACTTACCACAGCGCTCGAACAGGAGTCACAGGCAGAGTATATTTTGAATTCCACCCGCACTCCATGGGGGATTTATGTAGGTTAAAGTGCCTCCGCTAGGTATTTGTTAACCAGTGCTTTATCGACCTATCGGTGGAAGCCCGAGGGTACTTCCTCTACCGAGATACAGATACGCCACCCCAATTGCTGGCATTAGAGTAGTCAAAAGAAAATTTTTATGAAGGAATGTACGTAATGTCACCTGATAAACAAGGAATGGGAGAAGATGCGGTCAGCAAAGCAGCTGAGATTGGTTTGGCTAGCCAACTCGATGAAGTGGAAGCGCTAAACGTTAACGTTGATGCCAATCCTCTTGAGGTCATGCAAGGGAACATAGATTCGGTTTCTATCGAAGGTAAGGGAATGGTCATGCAAAAGGATCTCCGCGCGGAGGAGCTACAGATGGAAACCAGCCGCATTTCCATCAATCCCTTTCAGGCAGCTTTTGGCAATATTGAACTGGAACATCCTACCGATGCTGCTACTCGCGTTGTCCTAACGGAACAAGATATTACCCGTGCATTTAACTCTGAGTTTATTTATAGTAAGCTGCAAAACCTAGATGTAACTGTTGACAATCAACCCACAAAGGTCGACGTTCAACATGTAGAGTTCCGTTTACCAGGGGAGGGCAAAGCTGGTCTAGAGAATGAAATTCTCCTGCAGGGCACAAATGAGAAGAAGCAAGTTGCTTTTACTGCTGTACCCCGCACAAGCGACGGGGGTGAGCGGATTGTTCTAGAAGATGTTCAGTACACTGAGGGTAAAGAGCTCTCGCCAGAACTCACTGATGCTCTTTTAGAAAAGGCTAGCGAATTACTGGATTTGCGTAACTTTCAGATGGAAGGTATGTCACTTCGCTTGAAGGGATTGGATGTGCAGCAGGGCCGGATAACACTTCAAGCAGAAACTCACATCGAAAAGTTTCCTTCCTCATAGCCTAGACAGGCAAAAGGCTTCCAACAATTATGGTGGGACTGAAGCGCCGTTGAAGTACTAGTAAAGTTCAATCTGGCGTCTCTCTAAAGCTATACGCCTGGCAACTATCCAAAAAGCGGCTTTAGTTAGGCGCTTGCGTCTAGACTTAAGAATGAAAAAGGAGATAGAACTCATATGACGCAGACCCCGAACATTCCACCGATCATTGAGAGCGAAGAAAGTGATTACCGTGACAGCGGTATAACCAGTACCGTTGCGATCGCTGGTCATCCAATTCATCCACTGATTGTGCTTTTCCCCATTGCTTTCCTGGTTGGAGCTGCAGGAACTGATCTAGGTTACTGGTTAACTCAAGACCCTTTTTGGGCACGAGCTTCTATTTGGCTTTTGGGTGTGGGGTTACTTACCGGCTTACCTGCAGTGGTCACGGGTCTATCTGACTTTATAAGAATTGATCGAGTTCGCAAGCGTAGTGCCGGCTGGGCTCATATGATCCTTAACTTCATTTCACTTGGGCTTGCAGCCGTAAACTACGTTCTGCGTCTAGGGAATCCAGCAGAGGCTATATTGCCTGTAGGGATTATTCTCTCCTTGCTTGTGGCGACAATCCTCGGCTTATCCGGGTGGTATGGAGCTGAACTTATTTATCGCCATAAGGTTGCTGTAATTGGCTACAGCAGCCGGCAAGAATCTTAGTTCACAAACTACCTCATCAGAAGGAAGCGATCGCTAACTTCAGCATGGTATAGCTAGTTAATGACATTCATCCTTAAAGTACTAATCTGACTTATGGCTGAAACTGAAGATAAATCTAAGAAAACTGTTCCACCTGAAAACAGTGTCAGAGAAGAAATTAACGAAAAGCATTTAACCGTTAATCCTGGTGACAGAATAGTTGACGAGTCTGCATCTGTCGAAGAGAAATCAAAGCAAATTGCCGTAGATGCTCCTGATATTACCGGTGACCAAATTACCATTCCTGCGTACTTTACTGCGGAAGATACAGATGGTGAAGAAAAGGCGCTACATCATGTTAAGGACGCAGAAGAAATTTCAGACGTAATCCGGCAGATGCGGATGGACGATGATGGTAACCGGACTTGGCGCTAAGAAAATAGCCTCTTTTCAAAACTAGTTTGGTACCCGGCAAGCTTCAGCAGGCATCCTAGCTTCACTTTTAGAAACTAGGGTGCTTTTTCGCTTTTAGCTGTTTTAGCGGCCTAGCCCTTGACTTTTTAAGCTCTAATCCATTGGCAGGGCTGCCACACGATCCCCACCACTGATTTGGTTGCGGCTTCCCTTCCAGGCCTTCCTGGTTGCCTGGGCTTGGTGGCTCACCCGAAAATAAAGATTAATTCAAATTGGACAACCGGATGGCCAAAAGGCAGCAGGAATTGCAATCCATTGCATCAACCGCCTGGCTACAGATCGGTACTAGTGGTTGGGTTTACCAACACTGGATGGAGCGTTTTTACCCACCTCAGCTGCCTAGCGATCAGCAGTTGCCATTTTACGCCGAAAATTTTACCACGGTAGAAGTCAACTTCTCCTTCTATCGTCTGCCGGAGCGGTCTGTCTTTGAAGCCTGGCGATCACAAACTCCAGCAGGTTTTTGCTTTGCCGTCAAAGCAAGCCGTTACCTTACCCACATGAAGAAGTTGAAAGACCCTCAAGAGCCGCTAACTCGTCTAATGGAGCGAGCCACTGGTTTGCAAGAAAAGCTCGGCCCAATTCTGTTTCAATTGCCACCGATGTGGACCTTGAATGTCGAGCGTCTTCAGTCCTTCCTCCAACTGCTGCAAGCGTATCCCCAACAGCGCTATACCTTCGAGTTCCGTCACCCTAGCTGGCTAGTTCCACAAGTCTATAGATTACTAGAGCGCGCAGGTGTCGCCCTCTGCCTGCCTGTAAGTCCGAAAGTGCCGTTGGATATTTGTCTGACAGCCCCCTGGACTTATATCCGGATGCACTGTGGTCAAGAGGGCATGGGCTACAGTGAAGCAGAGCTGCTGGATTGGGCCATTCGTATCCGCTCGTTTTTGGTTCAAAAGATTGATGTGTACGTGTACTTCAATAACGACCCTGACGCTCATGCGATCCACAATGCTCAGCGCCTTTACGCTCTGTTGAATTCTTACTGAGCCTCTGCCAGGAATTCTACTGGGCATTACTTCCCAGCTTCAAGAAATCTCACTTGCGTCAAAGTTTAACTACGGCTAATTTCTGTACCTTTCCATCCTCGATTAGGTAAATCTAAGCCTGGAGATAGGAGATTCCTGGCATGAGCTAAGCCTAAGCTGAGGAGTATTGATGCAACTATTTGAGGAGAAACTCATGCCGGGTGGTCACGCTAGCCATAAAAGCACTTCTAACAAACCGAATACCAATGCCAGTGGTCAGATGGATGATGCCGCTGATATGTCAGTTAACCCGGAAGCTGAAGTAGAGTCTAATGCAGATGCCTTAAGAGTCTCAGAGGCTCCTGCAGACGCTGCCGCGACTGAACGGCCAAACAAGCAGGAAGACAAGTAAAGTTTTGATTTAATCAATTTTGAGTGCAGACTTTACAGTTGACTTGAGGGCGCTACCGGCTT